>CALFRN010000266.1 GCA_937919085.1 uncultured Reyranella sp. | reverse complement strand
CTAGCCCCGGAAACGTTCAATCCCGAGTCCGTCGATCGGCGTGTTGGTCGATCCAGTTGCGACCAGTTCGGCCATCATGGCGCCCGTGCCTGGCCCAAGCTGGAAGCCATGGGTCGAAAAGCCGAACTGGTGATAGACGCCCTCGGAGGTCGAGCTGGCACCGACCACGGGAATGCCGTCGGGCATATAGGCTTCGATGCCGGCCCACGCGCGAACGATGGTAGCCGCGCGCATCGCCGGAAACAGCTCCCACACCGTTCGGGCGCTGATGGCGAGCTTGTCCCAGTCGATCACCGTCTCGTTGCGGTCGCGATAGGCCATGGCGAGATGGCCGCCACCGATCACCACAGTGCCGTTGCCCAGCTGCTTGAAGGAGAGTTTCCGTCCACGCAGAATCACCACGGGCTGGATGAAGGCCGGCACCCGGCTGGTCACCATCAGCATCGGGGCAACGACAGCGAGCGGCACCGGCTCGCCGAGCATGGCGGCGATACGATCAGCCCAGGCGCCTGCCGCGTTCACGACCTTGGGCGCTTCGATCGTCCCGGCGCTGGTTTCCACTCGCCAGTTGGCACCTATCTTCGAGAGGCCGGTAACGGCCACGCCCTCCAGCACCTCCGCACCCTTCTCGATCGCCCGCCGCCGGAACGCCTGCGTCGTGCGGAAAGGATCGGCCGCGCCATCGCGGCGCGAGACTACGCCGCCGGGGCAATGATCGGCGACCGCAGGCACCAGTCGTTTCAGTTCGGCGCGATCGATCATCTCTTCATGGGTGAAGCCGCGTAGCCGCAAATCGTCTACGCGGACGCGGAAACTCGCAAGCTCCTCTTCATTCTCGGCCACCAGGACGGTGCCGTGACTCTCGAAGTCGCAGTCGTCACCAACCAGCTCCTCGATGCGCTCCCACAGGTTCATCGAGGCAATGGAAAGGGGAATTTCGGCGAGATCACGTGCGAGCTGGCGCACGCCACCCGCGTTCACGCCCGAGGCGTGGCGGCCGGCGTAATCCTTTTCTACGAGGATCGCTTTCAGTCCACGCAGCGCCAGATGCAGCGCCGTCGAGCAGCCATGTATGCCGCCGCCAATGACCACGACGTCGGTGGTGCGCATCTCTAGCGCTCCACGGACTTGCGCTCGGCCTCGGCGATCGGCAGCGAGGCGAGTTCGGCGAGCGTGATCGGCTTCACCGGCGGGCGCAGCCGGTAGTAGCCGACGTCGCCCGGCGTGGTACCGCACTGGCCCGCGATCAGTTCCGTGACGGTGAGACCACAGAGCCTGCCCTGGCACGGCCCCATGCCACAACGCAGGAAAGCCTTCATCTGGTTCGGCCCCTCGCAGCCCATGTTGGCAGTGTCGCGCACCTGTCTCGCGGTGACTTCCTCGCAGCGGCAGACGATCGTGTCGCCCTTAGGTCGACGAAAGGAATCGGCGGGACGATTGAGCCAATCCAGGAAAGCGCGGCCCATTTCCTCGCGCTGCAGTTTCTGCCGGATGGCCTGTGTATCAGGCATCGATGCCTCGGGTCGCAGCGCGCGCACGGCGGCGATAGCGGCGATGCGGCCACGCTCGGCTGCCGCGGTACCGCCGGCGATACCCGCGCCGTCGCCAGCCACGGCGATGCCGGGCACGGAGCTCGCGAAATCCGCGTCCAGCAGCGGCTCGAAACAAAGCTGGCGCTCGTTCCACGCGTGCGTCACGCCCGCCGCAATCGCGAGATTGACGTTGGGTACGACGCCTTGGTGCAGCAGCAGGAGATCGGCCGGCATGCGACGCTCACCGCCGGCCGCGACGTACACGACCTCGCACAGCTTGTCGTCGCCCACGGCTTCCAAGCGATCAACACGGATCACCCGTACCTTCGCGCGCACCTCGCGCAGCAGCTTCAGGCCCTTGGAGAAATACGGCGACAGTACGAAGTCCGGCAGGTGGGCGAACGCGCGCAGCCAGTTGGCACGCGGCGTGGTTTCGAGGATCGCGTCGAGCTTGCCGCCCGCGCGCAGGATCTGTGCCGCCAGCAGCCACAGGAGCGGACCGCCGCCGGCCATGACGGTGCGGCCCGACGGCACGAGGCCCTGCGCCTTGAGTGCCGTCTGCGCGCCGCCAGCGCTCATCACGCCGGGCAGGGTCCAGCCGGGGATGGGAAACGGCCGCTCCAGCGCGCCGGTGGCGATAATCACCCGACTGGCCCGGATCAGGCGCGCCTGTCCGTCGATCGAGACGCCGACGAGGCGGGTGGGGTCGAGACTCCATACCGTGGCGCCGTTCACGATCAGCGCGCCGCTTGACTTGGCCTCGGACGCCAGCTCGGCGCCCGCCCAGTAATCCTCGCCAAGGATCGTACGGTCCTTGACGGGACTGAAGGCGATGGCGCGATAAATCTGCCCGCCGACGCCGGGGTTCTCGTCGAACAGCACGGTCGAGAGGCCGGCGCGTGCAGCAAGCGCTGCTGCGGCAAGTCCCGCCGGGCCGCCGCCGATGACGACGAGGTCGTAGGACGACGCGAGGTCGGAAGCCCTTGTCATCGCCCAGCCTCGCGCTTTCCGGTCTGTGTCTCGACGGCCATGCCCTCGCTTACCGGCACGAGGCAGCCCTGGCGGCTGCCGACGCCGTCGACGGTAACGAGGCATTCGAAGCAGACGCCCATCAGGCAATAGGGTGCCCGCGGCGCACCTGACACCGGGGTGGTGCGGCAATGGTCGATGCCGGCGGCAATCATGGCCGCAGCCACGGTGTCTCCCACTCGCGCTGCCACGCGCTCGCCGTCGACGGTGATGGCGACCGCCACGCCTGCCTCAGTCAGCCGCTTGAACATGAAACCTCCGTGCGCTGAAAGGCGCGACCAGGGACTTGTCGAGGGCGCCGCGGGCGATCATCGGCGCCACGGTAAGCGCGTGATTGGCCGCCAACGTGACGCCCGAATGGCAGCAGACGGTGAAGGCACCGGGATGTGTCTCCGACTCGTCATAGATCGGAAAGCCATCCTGGGTCATGACGCGGATCGCACTCCAGGTTCGCACGACGTTCGCGTTGGCGAGCAGCGGGAACTGACGCACCGCGCGCTCGGCCTCGGTGGCGCTGACGCCCAGTGTGAGGCCGGCGGGATCCGTGCTCTCTTCTTTGGAATCCCCGATCATCACCGTACCCTCATCGGTCTGGCGCAACGTGACGACGGGATGGTTGAGGAACGGCCGTAGCCGCTCGGTGACGACGATCTGGCCACGCTCCGGCCTCATCGGCGCCTCGAGGCCAACCATGGGGGCGAGCCGCATGTTGGCGTTGCCGGCGGCGAGCGCCACCTTGCCTGCGCGGATTTCGCCCTGGGCTGTGGCGAGGCGAAATTCCCCGCCTTCCTTGATGATGGTCTCGACGCGATGGCCAGGCAGGTAGGAGACGCCCCGCGCCTTGATCGCGACGTGGAGCGTACGGAACAGGCGGAGCGAGTTCACATGACCGTCGAGCGGACAAAAGCTGCCACCCACCACCTCGGGGCCGATATCGGGCAGCATCTTCGCGACCTGCGTACGATCCAAGATCTCGGTCTTGTAGTCGACGATACCGGGCTGGTTGTGCAGGCGCTTCAGCACGTTGGCGCGCGCCTCCAGCTCCTTCTCCGACAAGGCCAGATGAAAACCTCCGGGCCGCTGGAAAGAGACATCGAGGCCAGTCTCCTCCTTCAGGGTTAGCGCGAAGCCACCCCAGGCGTTGGAGGACCGGATCGTCCAGCCAGCGTACTCGGGCAAGCCGAGGCCCTTGCTCTGCACCCAGACGAGCGCGAAGTTGCCGCGACTGGCCCGCACGGCACGGTCGCCCTCGTCCAGCACGACCACCCGGCAGCCTTCGCGCGCCAGCCCCCATGCAGTGGCAACGCCCACCAGGCCGCCGCCCACGACGGCGACGTCGAAATCTTTGCCCATTGCACACACTGCCGCTAGCCCGCACGACAGGCGAGCATGAACGTCAGCTCGTGTTTGTTATGATGTAGATGCAGGACACGTGCTCCGGGTATCGCCGCAAACGCCGCCGCAGAGTCGTGATCGGTCTCGCCTTGGAATTTCAAGGTACAGACGAAGTTCTTCACCAGTCCCGACACCAGCCAGCGCTCGACGAGCTTCAAGAGACGCGCCGGATAGCAGACGATATCGGAAAACAGCCAGTCGACAGGGCCCACGCTCGCGGGATCGAGAGCAAAGGCACTCTCGCCGCGCCATTCGACGCCCGGCATCGCCGCCACTTTTGGGTCGAGCGGCGCCTTGTCGATCGCCACGGCGCTCGCACCGAGTTTCGCCAGCACGTGGGTCCAGCCACCCGGCGAGGCGCCGAGATCGAGGCAACGTTCACCGGGCTGAGGCCAGCACCCGAACCGCACCAAAGCTTCCCACAATTTCAGGTAGGCGCGGTTGGGCGGCCCTTCCCTGTCTTCGACGAAGGCTACCTCTCCGTTGGGAAACGGCGCGCTACAGTTGCCCGCGACCAACAAGCGGTCGGTCGTCAGCAGCGTCCACGATCCGAGCGGTGCAGCCGGAGCCGCCGTGGGAAAGACCACGGGTTTGGCCGAAACATGCGGCAGTTGCTTCTGGATCAGGGCCGCCCGGCGGTGATGCAACGGGGCATACATCGTCCAATTGCGCTGGATGTCGCGCAGCGTCCTGGCCGCGATGCCGATCGACGCGACCGGAAGCTCGGCGCAGTCATGCCAGATATTGGCCGCCCAGGCCGAGGGCACGGCCGGCCCTTCGGCGATCATGAGTCGGCCATGCTCGGCGCGTGGCACGACACCATGTCGAGCAAGTTCCTCCCGCGTCTGCGCTTCGAAGTCGCTGGCTGCGAGGTAGGCCGTGATCACGTCGCCGCCGCAGCGGCACATACGCAGCTCTCGAATCCGCACTCGAACAAGTCGCTCACCTCGGGCGTGGCGTCTATCAACAGAGTACCTTCATGGTAGCGCACCATCATACCGGCGATCCGATCGGAATCTCGCTTTTTTTCAATCTCTACGTAACTGACACGCCATAGTCGACCTGCCAAAGCTCGTGTTAGCGTCGCGCACGCAATGGAGGAGAATATCATGTTCCGCACGAAGCGTTTGATTGCCGCAGCCGTCGCCGGCTCGTTCCTGTGGGCTGGAATTGCCGTCGCACAGAGTGTGCCCAGCACCAAACCGATCGTCGGCCTTTCGACCGTTACCACCTACGCCGTGGACGGCCGCATCACGGCCATCGATCCCAGCACGCGCATGGTAACGTTGACACAGAGCAACGGCACCACCATCAAGCGCAAGGTGAGCGACACGGTGCAGAACCTCGGTGTAGTGAAGGTCGGTGACAACGTACTTGTCGGCTACGAAGAGAAGCTGAGCTTCGTGCTGTCCGGCCCCAACGCCAAGACACCAAGCGATCGCCAGACTAGCGTCGCCGTCGGCGCTGCCGGTCCCAAGGCTGAGGCGGGCGTTGCTGCCAGTCAGACGGTTGCGAGTTGGTGGGTTGTCGGCACCGATACCGGCGCCGGTACGATTTCACTGGTGGATCCAAACGGCGGAGAGGTCCGCACCTTTCGTGTGGTCACGCCGGAAGGCCGCGCCCAGCTGCCGCGCGTGAAGAACGGCGACTACCTGACGGCTGTCGAAAGCGTGATCCTGGTCGTGGCGATCTCGCCCAAGAAATGACCTGAACCTGAAGCCGAAACCAACCGGGCCCGGGGCTGACGCTCCGGGCCTTGGCCTTTCAGGGCACCGACGATGGCGGCTTGTACTTGGCGAGCGCCTCCAGGCGCTCGGGTGCGCTCACCACCTCGGTGCCTTCCGGCACGACACCGAGAGCGGCATTGCCGAGCGCCAGCTTGCGGATCGCCCGCGCTGCCGCCTGGCCGCGATCGACGCCGCGCAATTTTGCCAATGCCTCTGAAATCCGCACTGCCGGCTTGTAGACCAGCGGCAGGAAGTGTCCGGCCTGGGTCCACGGCACCTCGAGCTTCTGGCCGATATCCCAGCCGAGCAACCAGTAGGTGGCTCCGCGCATGAGCCAGAGCTGGAAGCGGCGCATCGCCGCCGACGGATTGCCGGCGCCGGACGCTGCCTCCAGCGTGGTGCGCGCGAGCGCGATGCCTTCGGCATCCGGTCCCGGGTTGGTCAGCATCCAGAGATCCCAGTAGCGGCCGCAATCGGTCTCGTTGACGGAGGGCAGCAGAGACTTCTCGACGCCGAGCAGCGCCGCCACATGGCGCCAGAAGAGGAAGTATCCTTCCTTCTCCTCGGCGGTAAACCAATAACCCATGCGCTGCAGGTTATCGACCATGAGCTTGCTGAAACCCACGACCTGGAAGAAGAGATCGGCCTGGTTGATCGGCTCGCCCCAGGCCTCGCGGTCCCACGCCCCGGAGCCGTGGATCATGCGCCGCACGAAGGCATGGATCAGCCGGACATGGATCGTCGTCCTGTAGCCGTCCTGATTGGACTGTAGCCCACCCGGCCGATGCAGCTCGATCCACCAGGCGTTGGTCTGCGTCAGTCGATGGATCGTCTGCTTCTGCAGCGCGCCCGTCATCACCAGTGGCTTCATGGCCGGCGGCGACCAGTAGTCGATCATCAGCGAGGCGCATTGCAGCACCAGCCCGGCGCTGTCGCCTGCCCGGGCGACGGCGGCACTGCCGCGGTTCATCTTCTCCCAATCCTCGGGCGTCGGCTCCGGCGGCAGCGAGGCGATCAGAGCCGCGAGTTCGGGCGGAGCGTCCGGAACGGCTTCAACACCGTCCTCCAGCGCCTTCAGCACCATCGGCCACCAGCGTCCATGAAAGGCATGCAACGCCTCGACCGCAACGTCGGCCAGCGGATCGGCATGCATGATGGCCGCGGCATATGTCCCGGCCAGAACGCCGTGACGGCGCGACGCCTCAGCAGCGTTCAGAATACGACTTCTACTCATCGCCGCCTCCCTGCCATGGAGGTCGACTCTTGGCAACTACGCTTCAGCTACCACGCTTGTCGAGCGTGCCGCGTATCGTGCCGGCGCTGGTCCGCAGCTCCAGGACGATCTTGCCACCATTTACTTTTCCCGTGGCCGTGAACGCCGATAGCGAACAGCCTTGGCTTTCGCGAATCTGGCCACCGCCGGCGATATCGCCGGAAGGGGCGACCGACAGCACGAAAGTCGATGTGCCACAGCCGGGATGGACAATACTGCCCGACAGTCGGTCACGCGCGATAGTGGCCTCTGTCGTCACCACTCCAGGCGTCTCGCTGATCCCGGTCGTCGACATGCCGCCGCCGTATGCGCCGTCGAAGGCACCGCTCGCCGCTTTGGCTGCCGATGACGGCGATGCAGATCGCGCCGAGCCTCTGGGCTGCGGCGGGACGGGCACTTCTCGCAGCAACGCCGGCAACAGCGAAGCCGTCAGGTAGCCGGTCGGTGCATGTCCCCTCGCCTTCTGCCAAGCGGCAATCATCTCGCGCGAGCGCGGGCCCAGATTTCCGTCCGAGCCGCGCGTGTCGAAGCCGAGAGCGGTGAGTGCCATCTGGACGCGTTGACGATCCGGCCCAGAGAGATGAAGCGCGGCCTCGGCTTCCTGCGCCGCGAGAAGAGAGGGGCCGTCGTTCGGTAGAAATACCGCCTGCGACGGCGATATCGTCGGAGCGACGAGGAAATAGCCGCCGACCAGTAAAATCAACACTCCCAAGGCAGTCAGGATCGCCATCGACCGGCGGTTCGGCCACGGGAACGAAGTGAATGCCGACGATGCAACAGGCGGCGCCGGACGTTCGGCAGACGCAGGCGGCGGGGGCATTTCGACGGTCGCGTCGCCCTCGATAAGCTTGCTGCCCAGCGTCGACCGCCAGTGCGCTATGGACTGCGGCCTGTTGTCGAAGCGGACTTCCAGGCCGGCATCGACGCCGACCAGCGTCCCGGCGCGAAAGCCCGGCGGCTTCAGATGGGCGAGCGGCTCATAAGTGTCTTCCAGCAAGCGATCGAAGGCGTTCGGCGGCGCCTTGCCGGTGATTGCGTGGTAAAGCGTCGCGGACAGGCCGTAGATGTCGGTCCATGGCCCCTGCTTTGCCGATGTGAATTGCTCGGGCGCGGCATAGCCCGGCGTAAAGATCGCCGTCATGGTCGAGGTGCGGGCCGCGATGGCAAAGCGCGCCGCGCCGAAGTCGATCAAGGTCGGCAAGCCGGAGTCGTTGATCAATATGTTGCCCGGCTTGATGTCGCGATGCAGGAAGCCCGCATCGTGGATCACCTGCAATCCGTCGAGCAGGGACGGCAGCAACATGTCGACCTGCCGTGCCGACAGCGGGCCACTTTCGCCGACCCGCCGTTCCAGCGTCTCGCCGCGCAGCAATTCCATCACCATGTACGCCGTGCCGTTTGCCTCCACGAAATCGAACACCTTAACGACCGCCGGAGCCTCGTGGAGACTGGCGAGCGTGCGCCCCTCGGCGACGAAACGCTCCCGCCCCCATGAAAAATCGTCGGCCGCCTCGGTCGAGCGCGGCAGCACCGACGCGCCGTCGAGGCGGACGGCCAGGGCCGGCGGCAGGTATTCCTTGAGCGCGACCTCACGGTCGAGTTGGGTGTCGCGCGCCAGATAGGTGATGCCGAAACCGCCCTGCCCCAGCGTCGCAATGATCTCGTAACGCCCGACGGATTGCCCAGGCGCCAGGGCCACGTAGTCGACGGGCCGCGCAGTGGAGTCGGCGGTGTTTCGGCCTTGATCGTCCATGAGTTCGTGCCACCCCTGCCTGACGCAACGCTTGAGGCCGCCGGAGGTTGCCGGATAGCCCCCGCCGGCAGGTGACCTCGCGGCCGCGACGTCGGGCTGGCCATGCTTCGCCGCGACGCGCTAACCTGCGGGCAACACGGAGGAATTCATGGCGAAGTTCGGCATCGGCCAGTCGGTCCGCAGAGTTGAAGATCCGCGCCTCCTGACGGGCGGCGGACGCTATACCGACGACACCAAACTGACCGGGCCGGCGGCACGCGCCTATGTCCTGCGCTCGCCGCATGCCCATGCCGACATCAAAGGCATCGACACCTCCGCCGCCCAAATGGCGCCCGGCGTTCTGCTGGTCCTGACCGGCGAAGACGTGAAAAAGGCGGGCTTCGGCGACCTGCCCTGCCTGGTGCCGATCGAAAACCGCGACGGCACGCAGCGCGGCGAGACCCCGCGGCCGATGCTGGCGCAGGGCCGCGTGCGCCATGTCGGCGATCCGGTGGCGCTGGTGGTGGCCGAGACGCTGGAACAGGCCAAGGACGCCTCCGAACTGATCGAAGTCGACTACGCCGCCCGCCCGCACACCGTCGGCACCTTCGAATCAGCCCAGCCCGGCGCGCCGCTGGTTCACGACCACATCAAGAGCAACATCGTGTTCGACTGGGAGATGGGCGACCGTGCCGGAACGGACGCTGCCTTCGCCAAGGCCGCCAAGGTGGTGAAGCTGCAGATCGTCAACAACCGCCTGGTCGTGAACTCGATGGAGACGCGCGGCGCCATCGCCGAGTACGACGCCAAGGACGACCGCTCGACCTTGTGGGTATCGTCGCAGGGCGTCAGCGTCATCCGCCCGGTGCTGGCCGAGATGGTGCTGAAGATCGGTCTCGCCAAGCTCCGCCTGCGCACCGGCGACGTCGGCGGCGGTTTCGGCATGAAGATCTTCGTGCACCCCGAATACCCGCTGGTGATCTGGGCGTCGCGCACGCTGAAGCGCACCGTGAAGTGGATCCCCGACCGCCAGGAAGCCTTCCAGTCCGACGTCCAGGGCCGGGACCACGTCTCGATCGCCGAAATGGCGCTCGACAAGGACGCCCGCTTCATCGGCTGCCGGATCACGACCTATGCCGCACTCGGCGCCTACCTCAGCCACTTCAGCGCCTTCATCCCGACCATGGCCGGCACCAGCATGCTGGCCGGCCTCTACCAGACGCCGGCGATCTACGTGAACGTGAAGGGCGTGATGACCAACACCGTGCCGACCGACGCCTATCGCGGCGCCGGCCGTCCCGAGGCGGCCTATCTGCTCGAACGCTTCGTCGATCACATCGCCCGCGAAACCGGGCTCAGCCCCGACGAGATCCGCAAGCGCAACCTGGTGAAGCCCGACCAGATCCCGTGGAACACCGCGCTGGGCGACAGCTACGATTCCGGCGACTTCGACAACGTCATGCGCAAGGCCATGGACAAGGCCGACTGGAAGGGCTTTCCGGCGCGCCGCGCCGCGGCCCTCGCCAAGGGCAAGTGGCGCGGCATCGGCATGTCGACCTATGTCGAGAAATGCTCGGGCGCCCCGGCCGAATCGGCGATCGCCAAGTTCAACGCCGACGACACGCTCTCGCTCTATCTCGGCAGCCAGTCCAACGGCCAGGGCCAGGAAACCGCGATGACCCAGATCGCCTCGGCCCAGCTCGGCGTCGATGCCGAGCGCATCCGCATCGTCCAGGGCGACAGCGACACCACCCCCGAGGGCATGACCGGCGGCAGCCGCTCGGTCGCGGTGGCGGGAGCCGCCGTCCTCGGCGTGGCCGACAAGATCATCGCCAAGGGCAAGCTGGTGGCGGCCTCGGCGATGGAAGCCGCCGCCGGCGACATCGATTATGCCGACGGCACCTTCCGCATCGTCGGCACCGACCGCGCCATGAGCCTGTTCGAGGTCGCCA
>CALFRN010000265.1 GCA_937919085.1 uncultured Reyranella sp. | reverse complement strand
CCCGGCGCAGGGTCGGGGATCCAGAAGCTCGTGCTGGCGGTCGAGCAGGCCTGAGGCGGCTCAGTCGCCGCCGAGCGTGGCCGGTTGCGAGCCAGCCACCGCGGTCACGTCCCCGAGACGAACGGCCCGCAGCGTGGTCGCACTGTCGTCCGCGCGCTGGAAGTCGTACTTCGCGATCCCGGCGTTGCCTTGCGCCGAGGCGCCGCTCACCAGCAGGTGGGCCCCTTCGGTCGTGCTGGTGGTGGCGACCCGCGTTCCCGCTTTGCCGTTGAACGGGGTGAAGCTCGCGATCTCGCGGAAGTCGGCGGCGTGAGCATGGTGCTGGGGATTGTGCAGGTACATGGACGGGCCGCCGTCCAGCGCAGAGCCGCTGGAATAGACCTTTACGGTGCCGGCCTCGCCCAGCTGGCCGACCACGATGCGCTTGGCGCCGCCCAGCGTTCCGGCGAGCCAGCCCGTCGCCAGCGAGACGCCACTGCGATAGTCGTCGCCGAACGGTTTCAGGGTCGCGCTGGTCTGCGGCTGCAGCGGGCCACTCGGGCTGGCACCGCCCATCGGCTTCAGCAGCGGGAAAACGAATACCTTCACCTCGGCGACGCTGCCCGGTCCCGGTGCCGTCACGATGCTGTTGCGGCCGGTCGAGAAGTCGACGAACCCCGTGGCCAGGCTGACGCCCGATGAATCGCCCGCATGGGGCGCAAAGGACGCGAACAGCGGCGGCGCGGTGCCGGTCCGCGGCAGGCCGGTGCCGAACACCTTGACCTCGCCGGGCTGGCCCGGGCCCGAGCCCACGACGATGTTGTCCGATGTCGTGCCGTCGATCTGGGCCGCGGCCACGCTGACGCCGCCGCGGGCGTCGGGCGCGAAGGCCTGGAAGCGCGCCAGCTCGATGGCGAAGGCGGCCTTGCCGTCGCGCGCCTTGCCCGAATAGGCGACGACTTCCGGCGCATGGCCTTTGCCGGCGCCGACGACGAGGTCGAGAACGCCGTCGCCGTCGAGGTCGCCCATGGCCACGCTCACCTCGCCCCGGTGGCCCGCGAAGGGCGTGACCGTGGCCAGCAGCCTGTCGCCGTTGCCGTCGTGGATGCGCACCGTCGTCGCCGTGCCGGTGCTGCCCCGCACCACCACGGCATAGCTTGAGACTGCCGGGATCACGTTGACGAGCGCCATCAGCCCGTTGTCCTCGTGGTTGAGGCGATGGCAGTGCATCACGAACAGGCCGATGTAGTCGTCGAACCGCGTGCGCATCGACAGCAGGCCGGGCTGGATCACCGTCTCGTCGGACTTCATGAGCGGCGGCGGCACGTTGGCATTGTCGATGCCGAACCTGTCGGGGCCGGTTCGCAGGCCGGTCGTCGGATCGAAATACGCCGTCACCTGGAAGTCGTTCACGTGGACGTGAATCGGATGCTCGTCGTTGTTGTTGTTGATGAATGTCCACTCCTCGACCGAATTGAGCCGGGCCTGGATCAGCGGCATGTTGGGGAAGGCGGCGCCATCGAAGGCGTAGACGAAGGCCTTGGCGTCCGACTTGGTCACGAGGTCGTTGAGGAAGCCGCCCGAGATCAGGATCTTGCGCTTCACGTCGGGCGTCGCGTCCGACAGGTCGACGAACGAGGTGTAGGCCCGCAGCGGCTGGCCCTCGGCGAAGGCCGTCGTCACGCCCGGTCCCTGCGAGGCGACGGCCCTGGCCAGTACCTGCGTCGGGAACACGAAGAAGCCGTCGGCGTAGCTGATGGCCGACGGCAGCACGCTCAGCGTGCCGAGTACCGCCGGAGGATTTTCGGTGCCGTCGTTGGTGTAGAGGACGCCCGGCGCGATGATGGTCCGGGCGCCGCCGCCGAGCTCCGCCATCTCGAGGATCAGTTCGCCTTCGGCCGGGATCGTCACCGCGATGGCGAACCGGCTGGCCGGCGGGATCAGCAGCCGCGTGCCGTTGTCGATCGGTGGGTGATGGACGGCGGGATAGGGGTTGCCGTCCTGGCCGACGATGGCGATCGGCGGATGTCGGCCGGTCGCGGTCTCGGTCAGCCGCACGTTCATGTAGGCAATGTCGCTCACGTTCGCGAGAACCCAGATCTCGGTCTGCCCGGCCTTGCTCTTGATGACGGGCTGGAACTGGCCGTTGACCGTGAACTGCACGTCGCGCTGGTGATCGGGCAGGGAGGGGTTGGCCGGCACGTCCTTGTCGGACCGGCCGGCGCTCGCGGTGAAGCTCTGCAGGTTGCTCGGGATGTACTGCATGTGGCCGCGATGGTTGTCGATCGACAGCGGGCCCGCGTACCAGATGGTGGCGTACTTCGTGCCCTTGCCGGAGTCGGCGAAATTGACCGGCGTCAGCAGCGGCCGGTAGGTGCCGTTCGCCAGCTCGTCGCCCTTGGGCGGCGTGATCGTGCTGACGAACTGCGGCCAGTAGGGGTTGTTGAGCTGGGCGAGGCCGCCGGCGCGGTCGTGCACGAAATTGTACTGCAGCAGCATGTTGCGGATCGGGATGCGCTTCTCGGTGACGAGCGGCAGGTTGCCGTCGGTGCGCCCGATCGCCAGCAGGCCGACCATGCCGTAGTAGACTTGGGCCGCCGTCAGCGTGTGCAGGTGGCTGTGATACCAGTACGCCCCCTGCGGCATGTTCCTGGGGATGTCGTAGGTATAGGTGTTCGACTGGCCGTCGGGGATGTGCAGCATCACGTTGTCGGCGTTGCCCTTGGGGCTGACGTGCAGGCCGTGGGTGTGCAGATTGAGCGGCGAGGCGGTGAGCTGCTCGGGATAGAGCGGCACCGTTGTGCCCTTGCCGATGTATTGCGGGCTGTAATAGTCGCGGATGGTGAGGCCGCTCAACCCGTTTTCGAAATGGACGACCAGCCGTTCGCCGGGGAACACCTGCAGCGTCGGCGCGGGATAGAGGTTCTTGGCCGATTTGCGCCCGTCCGAGGCCGTGCCGCGAATCAGCTCGTAGTCCAACAGCAGGAAGTTCGTGACCGGCTTGGCCACGGTATCGAGCCTGGCCTCGCCCTGGCGCGCGGTCAGCCTCACTTCGAGCACGCCGTCCTTGCTTGCCAGCACGACGGGCTCGCGGAAGTCCGGCCGCGTCGCGGGATCGAAGGGAGCCGTCTGCGCCCGGGCTGCGGGAGCCGCCCAGGCGAGAAGCGTCACGGCAATGACGGCGCGCGTCAGCGCTTTCAACCGGTGTACCATGATGTCTCCTGGAGATTTTCCGGGCGGGGATCGAATGCCGCGCGCCGGGCCACGATCACACTGTTGCGGTCGCGAGCGTCTTCGCTGCGTCGAGATCGTAGGGCGGTTTGTTGAGTTCCGTCGGCGACAGGGTGAAGAATTCCACCCCGGTCTCGGTGATGCCGACCGAATGTTCGAACTGGGCCGAGAGCTGCTTGTCCTTGGTCACGGCGGTCCAGCCGTCGCTCAGGATCTTCACCTGCCAGGTGCCGATGTTCACCATCGGCTCGACGGTGAAGAACATGCCGGGCTTCAGCACCGGGCCGGTGCCGGCCTTGCCGTAGTGCAGGATGTTGGGCGCGTCGTGGAAGATGCGGCCAAGCCCGTGGCCGGAGAAGTCGCGTACCACCGACAGGCGCTGCGCCTCGACATAGGTCTGGATGGCGTGGCCGATGTCGCCCACCCGGCCGCCCGGCTTGGCGGCCGCAATGCCGCGCATCATCGCCTCGTAGGTGATGTCGCACAGCCGGCGCGCCTTCACGCCGACGTCGCCGGCATAGAACATGCGGCTGGTGTCGCCGTACCAGCCGTCGAGGATGACCGTGACGTCGATGTTGACGATGTCGCCCGACTGCAGCCGCTTGTCGCCCGGAATGCCGTGGCAGACGACGTGGTTGATCGAGGTGCAGATCGACTTGGGGAAGCCGCGGTAGTTAAGCGGGGCGGGGATCGCCTGATGATCCAGGATGTAGTCGTGGCAGAGCTTGTCGAGTTCGCCCGTGCTGACGCCCGGCACCACGTGCGGCGTGATGAAATCCAGCGTTTCGGCGGCCAGCCGGCCGGCCTTTCGCATGCCCTCGAAGCCCTCGGGGCCGTGCAGCTTTATGGTGCGGTCGTCGCGCCGCCAGTAGTCGTCGCTGTCGTCGACGAAGTCGCGTGGGCCGTTCATGCCCCCTTATTTGGCACGCGATACCGGCTCTCACAAGGCCGTGCTAAGGTCCTGATACCATGACAGAAACCAAGACCGTCACCGCCTGCATCCTGGTTATCGGCAACGAGATCCTGAGCGGCCGTACCCGCGACTCCAATATCCAGTACCTCGCCACCGAGCTCGGCAAGCTCGGCGTCCAGGTCCGCGAATGCCGCGTCATCCCCGACATCGAGGCCACCGTCGTGGCCACCGTGAACGAGGTGAGGGCGAAATTCGACTATGTCTTTACCACCGGCGGCATCGGCCCGACCCATGACGACATCACCGCCGACTGCATCGCCAAGGCCTTCGGTGTCGGCATTTCCGAGCATCCCGAGGCGGTGGCCCGCATGACCCGGCACTATGGCGACGTGGCGCTGTTCACGCCGGCCCGCCGTCGCATGGCGCGCGTGCCGCACGGCGGCACCCTGGTCGACAACCCGGTCTCGGTGGCGCCTGGCTTTCAGATGGAGAACGTCTTCACCTTCGCCGGCATTCCCAAGGTCGCCGAGGCGATGTTCCAGTCGATGAAGCACCGGCTGGTCGGCGGCACGCCCGTCCTGTCGCGCACCGTACGCACCAACCTGCCCGAGGGCATCATCGCCGAACCGCTGGGCGCCCTGCAGAAGCGCTACGAGGATCTCGACATCGGCAGCTATCCCGCTTTCCGCGCCGGCAAGCCCAGCGTCTCGCTGGTGCTGCGCGGCACGGATGATGCACGCCTGGCGGCGGCCGCTGCCGAACTGATGCAGACCATCCGCGTCATGAGCGGCGAGGCCGAGGAGTTCGTGATCTGATCATCTTCGCCCCGCCTAATCCCACCTCTCCTCCTGGTGGGGGAGAGGAGTTCGAAAGAGACGGGGCCGATTCAAGTTCCTTTCCCCCGCCAGGGGGAGAGGCCAGGTGAGGGGGCTGGGCACGAAGCTCGCCGTGCTGGTGCTGGGGCCGATGCTGACCAGGTTCATGTCGGCCCGGGCCGACGCCGGGCGGCCCGCCGGATGAAGGCAATGGCCTGGCCCGCCCTGATCGCGATCACGGTGCCGGTGACGGCACTTCTGCTGTGGCTGCATGCGCCGGCCGCCCTGATGCTGGGGCCGCTGGTGGCAGGCATCGCCTTCGCCTCGTTCGGCGGCGAGGCGCGGACCCACGTGTCGATCTTCGCCGTGGCGCAGGGCATTGTCGGCTGTCTGATCGCCAAGATGGTGCCGCTGTCCATCGTCGGCGATATCCTGGGCCATTGGGTGCTGTTCTCGAGCGGTGTCGTATCGGTGCTGGCCGCGAGCTGCCTGCTCGGCTGGCTGATGACCCGCCTGCAGATGCTGCCCGGCACCACGGCGCTGTGGGGCATCAGTCCCGGCGCCGCCTCGGTCATGACCTTCATGGCCGAGGCCTACGGCGCCGACATCCGGCTGGTGGCGCTGATGCAGTATCTGCGCATCTTCCTGGTGGCCGGTATCGCAGCCCTGGTGGCGCGGCTGTTTGGTGTCAGTTCCTCCTACGGCGCGGCGGCGATCGTGTGGTTTCCCGAGGTCCAGGCCGTGCCGCTCGCCGAAACCATGGCACTTGCCATCGTCGGGCCGGCGGTCGCACGGGTGGTCCGCATTCCCGCCGGTGCCTTCCTGGTGCCGATGGTCGCCGGCATCGCGCTTACCCATTTCGGCTGGATGACGATCGAGCTGCCGACCTGGCTGCTGGCCGCCAGCTATGCGCTGGTCGGCTGGAACGTCGGCCTGCGGTTCACGCGTCCGCTGCTCATCCACTGCGCCCGTGCCCTGCCGCGCATTGTTGCCTGCACCCTGCTGCTGATCGCCATCTGCGCCGGCATCGCCGCGATGTTCGTCTTCACCGCCGGCATCGATCCCTTGACCGCCTACCTCGCCACCAGCCCGGGCGGCTCCGATTCGATCGCCATCATCGCCGCCTCGACGAACTGCGATGTCTCGTTCGTGATGGCAATGCAGACGGTCCGCATGATAGCTGTCCTGCTGCTGGCGCCGGTGCTGACACGGTTCGTCGCCGAGCGTGTCCATGTGCCGCCAGGCGGACGAGGCAAGTCTTGAGCGAGGGCGTCGACGTCGAATGAGCGGCGGAAATTCCGGTCGGGGAATGGTCGGGCGGCTCGCGCTGCTCGTTCATGGCTGTGCGGCACTGGGCCCGCCATGGCTGATTCGCGGTTACTTCCGGTTGATGTCGCTGTTCAGCCGCAGCCTGCTGCCGCGGGCCAGCCAGCGTCGCCTGTTGAGTTCCATGCGCGGCCGGGCCTGGCCTGAAATGGTATTCGCGCCCTGCCGGATCACGCTCGGCAGGCAGACGGCGGTCCGCCTGATTCCCCATCGCGGCGAATTCGACGAACAGGCGCTTTATTCACGACGGCTCGACTACGAGCCCGCCGTGTTCGACTGGCTGGAGCAGCGCGCGTCGGACTACGACCTGGTTATCGAGATCGGCGCCAATATCGGAGTCTATTCGGTGTTCCTCGACGCCCTCGCGCGCCGGCGGCCGGTGGAGCGACCGCTGCGCATCGTGGCCTTCGAGCCTTCGAGCGAGGCCTACCGGCGCCTGCAGATGAACCTCGCCGCCAACGATGCGTGCTCGGTCACCGCCTTCCGCTCGGCGGTGGGCGAGACGTTCGGCCAGCGGACCTTCTATGAACCCGCGGACCATCTCACCAACGGTTCGTTCGTGCGGACCTTTGCCGAGAAATTCTCTTCCAACATCGTGGAGTCGACGGTCGCTGTCGTGGGACCGCACGAGATCGAGACCTGGCTGAAACCCTCGAAACGGGCCCTGATCAAGATCGATGTCGAGGGCTTCGAGCCGCAGTTGCTGGAAGTCCTTCGCCCGCTGATCGAGCGCTATAATCCCGATCTCCTGATCGAGGTGCTGCCCGATACGGTCGAAGCGCTTGCCATCCATCGCGCGCTGGCAGGTTATGAACGCTTTCTCATCACCGGCGAAGGTCCGCAGAAATTCGATGCGCTCTATTTCTCCCAGCAATATTTCGATTGGCTGTTGACGTGGCCTCGCGCGTGATAACATCAGGGATGTCAGGCTGTGACCCCGATGCGAGAGTTCGACCGCTCCGCAATGCCACCCCGGTCGATGGGCGGCTCCAGCGCAGCGAGCGTACCAGGCAGGCCCTCATCAAGGCCTATCTCGATCTCGTTCGCGAGGATCTCCAGGTTCCGGCGGCAGTGGTTGTCGCCAAGCGCGCGGGTTGTTCCGTACGGTCGGTATTCGAACGATTCACCGACATGGGACAATTGGGTCTGGCCGCGATTGACCATGTCGTCGGTCTTGGTCTGTCGACGCCCGTTGGCGACATGGCGGAGGCCGATCGGCACGCGAGGCTGAATTTTCAGATAAGGACGCGGGCACGGAATTGCGAGACGTGGTTGCCGTTCTGGCGTGTGCTTGTTCGTCACCAGAGCACTTCGGAAAGAGTGGCGGCCCGGATCGACCACATGCGGGGCTTCACTAGACGGCGCCTGCAGTTGATGTATCGGCCCGAGCTTGACGTCCTGTCGGAGACGGAACGCGACAAAATCCTGATCGCCCTCGAAGCCCTGACCGACTTCGAGGCCTGGGGGCGGATGCGCGAGCATCATGGGCTGTCGTTCGAAGAGGCCTGTGCCGCGTGGCGCTGCACGATCGATCGGCTGCTGCCGCCGACCCCTTCCGATCGCTGATGGGGGCCGATCGCTAGTCGGGGCCGATCTCAGGTGCGGGCCGGCTGCCGCCGATTCGGCGAGAGCCTGGCCCCGATGCAATAAGCCGCCTAGCTCTTGGCCGCGACCTTGTCCTGGGTCTTCAGGTCGAAGTCGCTGGCATCGTGGCGCTCATGCAGCTGGCTCTTCGGATCGCCCTGGAGGCGGTTGACGATACGCCCGCGCTTGACCGCCGGACGCGCGCCGATGAGGTCGGCCCAACGCTGGACGTTCTTGTATTCCTCGACCGCCAGGAAGTCGCCAGCGCCGTAGAGCAGTCCCTTGGCCAGACCGCCGTACCACGGCCACACCGCGATATCGGCGATGGTGTAATCGTCGCCGGCGAGATACGGGCTCTCGGCCAGCCGCCTGTCGAGGACATCGAGCTGGCGCTTGGTTTCCATCGCGAAGCGGTCGATGGCGTATTCGATCTTGGACGGCGCATAGGCATAGAAGTGACCGAAGCCGCCGCCCAGGTAGGGCGCGCTGCCCATCTGCCAGAACAGCCACGACAGGCATTCGGCGCGTTTCGCGCCGTCCTTCGGCACCAGCGCGCCGAACTTCTCCGCGAGGTAGAGCAGCATCGCGCCCGACTCGAACACACGGATCGGCGAGGGGCCACTGCGGTCCACCAGCGCCGGGATCTTGGAATTGGGGTTCGCCGCCACGAAGCCGCTGCCGAACTGATCGCCTTCGCCGATCCGGATCAGCCACGCGTCATACTCCGCGCCCTTGTGGCCCAGCGCCAGCAGCTCCTCCAGCATGATGGTGACCTTCTGGCCGTTGGGCGTTCCCAACGAATAGAGCTGCAGCGGGTGACGGCCCACCGGCAGTTCCTTGTCGTGCGTGGGGCCGGCGATCGGGCGATTGATGTTGGCGAAGCGTCCCCCGTTGGCCTTGCTCCAGGCCCAGACCTTGGGGGGGGTGTAGTCGGATGCGTTGCTCATTCAAAAAGTCCTTTATCGGTGCCTTGTTGTGGCAGCCATTCTATCCTGCTTTTCGGATGTCGGTCTTGCCGATCCCGTAGAATGCCGCGCAGGTGTCGCCCAGGATCAGGTCCTTCTCGCGCGCGGTCAGGAACGGACAATACCGTCTCACATAGTCGAGCGACTGCTTGTAAGTGCAGAACCGTTCGATGTTCGGCATGTCGGAACCCCAGATGAGCCGGTCCGCGCCGAACTGATTGCGCATGTCGGAAATCAGCGTCTGCGCCTCGGTGTAGGGATAGTCCCAGACGCCGCCGTAGGTGATCGGGAACATCACCTCGAGCACCATCGGCTCGTGGCGCCAGACGGCGAGCGCTTCTTCGGGAAACTCGTAGCGGCCGCTGCGGGCGAAGAACGCGACTGGCGGGCTCATCGCCATATGCACGCGCAGGGACGGATGACGGGCGAGCACGCGGCCGAACGCGGTGAGGTTCGCCATGTAGCCCGCCATGTCGTAGCCTGGGCCGGAGCTCATCTCGAAGCAGAGCAGGATGCCGTGCCGCGCGATCCTGTCCCAGAACGCCTCCATCTCGGGCGCGTCGAGCGGCCAGGGCCAGCCGTGACGGCTGAGCGAATCGACATTGAAGTAGATGCCGCGAAGCCCCAGCACGTCGAAGGCATGGTCGATCTCGGCAAGTTGCCCGGGCTGTCCGGCCATCGCCTCGTCGACATGCATCAGCCCGGTCATGCGCGCGGGATACTGCCGCCCGGCGAAGGCATTCATCCCGGTCATCGCGCCGTAGCCGCCGCCTGCCTGCAGCACGCAGTGGTCGACGCCGGCATTCATCATCTGGGCCAGCATCAGTTCCGGCGGCGCCGTCATCTCCTGCATGCCCACGGGCATGTACTGGATGGCGTGGTCTTCGCCGTCATGCGTGAATTCGAGCTGCCCGAAGCGGCCGACGCGGAAATCGACGTCGGCGAGGCCGCCCCATCCCTCGTCGCCGGCGTGGAACAGCGCCGCGGTGTCGGCGCGCGCGCCGTCGCGGATCCGGAAGGTCGGCGCGACCGTGCGGGTGACGACCCGCTGCAGGTAGCGCTTGTGGATCTCGCGCGTCGGATGTCCGCAGGCGCCGATCCAGTGCGTGAACACATGGGCATGGCAATCGACGATCATGTCGCTCTCCCCGGCCCGATCTTCTCACCCCCGACCGGGGCCGTCGACTGCGGCCGACGGTGCGCCCTTGGCGACGCTCAGCGGCCGCAGCCGATGCTGGAACTCCGGTGCTAGAACTCGAAGCGCCAGGAGAGGGCACTGCCGACGATGAACTGGTTGCGCGTGCCGCCGGGCCCCGTGACGATCGGCGAATTGCCCGCAACGTCGCCCAGGTAATTGTAGCTGCCGAAGGCCACGAAGGTGAGGCTGTCGGTCACCCGCCACACGCCGCTCGCGCCCGCGCCCACGCTGCGCAGGCCGGCGCCGGGATAGTACTGGGCATAACCGGAATTGACCGACTGGGAGGCATTCACGCCGAAGTAGGCTTGGTTATAGGTGCCGTCGGTCACCGAAAGCCGTGGCCCGGCCGACAGGAAGACGGTGGGGCTCAGCCGCACCTTGCCGTCGATCAGGGCGTCGAAGATGAGTCCGTTGCTGCCGCCAAGTCCGCGCCGCAACTCGACCCTGGCGGTAAGGTAGGGCAGGTCGTAGCGCAGGAAACCGCCGCCTTCGACCGTGAAGGGCACGTTGCCCATGCCGAACAGGTAACCGCCGTCGCCGGCGTTGCGCGGGAAGCGATAGCGCAGGATCGGGCCCGCCTTGAATCCGTCGAGGTCGAGAAGCGTCGCCCCGACGCCATCGCGCGCCGAGATGTAGAACT
>CALFRN010000264.1 GCA_937919085.1 uncultured Reyranella sp. | reverse complement strand
CGTAGACACCGGCCTGGTAGGCGCCCAGCGCGCCGCCGCCCTGCAGGACGAGAACGACCTGTTCCTTCACGGTGTGCTCCTTGGCCGGGGCGGTTGTCGTCTGCGGGCAGAGCGTCGAAGCGGTAGGGGATATGGCGTTCATGATGGGGTGCCCTAGTGCGCAGCGACGCTTGAGACGATCGAAGCGGCGACTTCCGAGGCCATGTGGAACTGCATGTCGCGGCTATTGACGCCGTGGCGCTTGGCGATCCAGGCGAAGTCGGTGTAGGCGGTCCACACTGCGCCTGCGGCGTCGCGATAGACCAGCAGACGCACCGGCCAGTCGAGGCCGGCTTGCGGGTTGGCGGTGATGAACTGCGTGCCGAGCGGCGGGTTGCCGAATATCAGCAGGATCGATGGGCGGAGCTCGATGCGGGCCTTGGACGCGAGCGCCGACTGGTCGATCTCCTGGAAGAAGGTGATGCCCTTGGCGGCAATGTCCTTTTTCAGGCGGGCCACGGTCTCTTCCATGCCGTAGGCACTCCTGGCGGCGATGATGCCGGAAGCAGACACCACCGGCCTGACGCCTTCGGCCGAACCGGGTACCGTCGATGACGCCATCAGCGAGAAGGCGAGAAGGGCTGCGGCGCAGGCCTGGGTGATGCAGTTGGACATGGGTTTCTCCGTTGTTGTGAAAGCTCAATTGCGCGCCGACATCATCGCGAGTGGCGAGGGCTGGCTGAAATGCCGTTCGGGCATCGGGTCGATGGCCGGCGGCTATGAGGCATGGGCCGGCGCCGCTCCGGTTGTGGGCCGGATCTCAAGTCGGATGGCCAGCAGCCCGCCCAACGCCAGCGCTGCGCCGATCCCGAGCACGCAGGCCGTCCAGCCCAGGCGATCGAAGACCTGACCCAGCACAGCGCTGCCTACCAGGCCGCCCAGGAAATAGCTGGCGAGGTAGAGGCCGCTTGCCGCGCCGCGCTCGGTGGTGGTGGCGCGACCGACGAAACCAGTGGCAGTCGCCTGGGCAAAGAAGGTGCCGACCGAGACCAGGGCGAGGCCCAGCAGCACCGCGCCGAACTCGGTGCTGAGCAGCAGCGGTAGGCCGGCGACGGCCGCGGCAAAGGATGCCCACAGGGTCGGCCGCGTGCCGTAGCGCGCGGCGACCTTGCCGGCGAGCGGCGTGGTGATGACCGAAGGCAGGAACACGAAGTAAACCGCGCCCAGCATCATCATGCCGATCGAAAAGGGCGGGCGTGTCAGCACGAAATTGACGTAGGTGAAGGTGCCGATGAAAGCGAACAGGATAACGAAGCCGATGAGGAACGCCGCCCGCAGCGCCGGATCGCCGAGGTGCACGAGCCAGCTCGTGAACGGTGAGCGGCGGCTGGCGTCGGCTTGGGGCATCGGCTGAGTGCGCTTGACGCTGAACCACACCAGCACCGCGCCGGAAAGATTGAGGCCGGCGAACACCCAGAAATTGGTCGCCAAGCTGAAATGATCGACCAGGCCCGCGGCAACCAGCCGGCCGACCAGGTTGGAAGCAACGTTGCCGGTGATATAGGCGGCAAACGCGCTCGCCGTGTCGGCGGAGCTCGTATTCTCGCCGAGATAGGCAAGAGTGAGCGCGAAGGCCGTCGACATGCAAAGCCCTTGCGCCACACGCAACAGGGTGAAGATCGGCAGGTCGGGCATGGTGGCCAGGAGCGCCGTCGGCACCGACAGGAGCGCCAGGCTCGCCAAGATGCCGTGCCGCCGGTCGATCGAGCGGCCGATCAGGGCGACAGCGAGGCCGCCGATCGCCATGCCGATGGTGCTGGCATTGACCGCAAAACCCATGGCTGCCGGCGTGACGCCGTAGGCCTGGGTGAGCGAGGGCAGGATGGCCTGCGTCGCGAACAGATCGACGACAGTCAGAAAGGCGGTGAGGCCGATCGTGAACGCGCGCAGGGCACCTGACATGGTCCGTCTCCGTTAATGCGTGAGCCGGCGTTACATGTTGTGGTCGTTGGGATCGTGCATGATGTCGAACGACAGCAGCACAACGGGCACCTTGCCGGTGTTCTGCCACCAATGCGACGTCACGTGCGTCTCGCGCGCCACTTCGCCCGCCTTGTGCAGGATCGGCACGGCGCAATTGCTGGCGTTTTCGTAGATCTCGCCGGACATGACGTAGATCAGCGCCGGTCGATCGCCGTGGCTGTGCCACGGCACGCCGCCGCCGGGCTGAACTTCGAGGCGACGCACACGCATCATGTGGCCCTTGAGCGCGAGCTTCTCATCGGCGAGATCGATCTGGGACAGCACCTTGTCGGTAACGCCCTTGGCGGCGGCGGTCGACGGCTTGGTGGCATCAGCACGCATCTGGCCTGCCGGGCATTCGCCGGCGAAGGCTGGGGCGATGAACGCGAAGCCCGCGAGCATCGTCGTGACGAGGAACGTACGTTCGAACATCGGTATCTCCATCGGGTGGCACCGTGACCGGAGTGGTCGCGGCGATGGCCCCAGCATCGGAGTCCGATGGGGAGAATGGAAATGCCGGCTGAGAATTGATTCGATAGCCGCGAGCGATGATGGAACTGCCTGCCGGAGCCTGACGTTCAGCTGCTGACATTGGCCCAGGGGAAGGCCAGGACCTCGCGCACGAAGGCGCCGACCGCCGGCACATGCGGCCGGCCGCGCACGGTGACGACCTGAATCGTGCGGGTGATCTCGGGGTCGATCAGCGGACGGATGCGCAGGCCCGGCATGGTGACGGCATATTCGGGGATGAAGGTGAAGCCGAGGCCAGCCAGCACCATGCTCTGCACCCAGTCGTCGCGATCGCTGCGGAAGACGATGACTGTCTTGGCACCTCTTTCGCGAAACAGTTCGCGGGCGTGGTCGAAGAACTCGCATTGCAATCGATTGATGTAATGCTGGCCGTCGAGATCCAGGGCGCAAACAACATTCTGCTGGTCGAAGGGATGGCCCGGCCCGACGCCGATGACGAAGCGTTCGTCATAAAGACGTCGCGCGTGAAACCGGTCATCGATCGGCCCCGGCTGGCCGTAGACCGCAACGTCGAGCTCGCCCTGCGCGAGGCTGTTCTGGAGCTCCTGGTTCGAGCCGTCCTTCACGACCAGCCTGACCTTGGGATGACGCTCTCGGAAGGCCTGAAGGAACGGCACGAAGCGGCGCGGGCCGATGGTGCACATCATGCCGAGTTTCAGTTCAACATCTTCCAGGCGGGAAAAATTCCTGGCGCGTTCCTTGGCAGTGTCGGTTTCGACAAGGACCTGCGCGAGGTGAGGGCGCATCATTTCACCCAGGCCGGTCAGGTGGGTGTTGTTGCGCTCGCGGCGGAACAGCGGCCCACCCAACTCGTCCTCGAGACCCTTGATGGCGCGGGTCAGTGATGGCTGTGAGACGTGACACGACTCGGCGGCGCGCGTGAAATTCAGCGTCTCGCATACTGCCAAAAAGTAACGGATCTGATGCATTTCCACGGCGTCGGCCCCCAAAGGCGCGCGAACGATACTCCAAAGAACCATAGCCTGCGGCTATCGTCCTTCATACCGGAAGGTATTTCTCCAGGACTGCAATGCCGCGCACATTGGCGCTACATGACCCTGACCGAGACGCTCCTGGAGTTGAGCCGTCACCACACGGCGGCGCTTTCTCCACATGACCGGGCAGATTTCGAGGATGAACTCGATCGGCTGCGGATGATGCGCGTCG
>CALFRN010000263.1 GCA_937919085.1 uncultured Reyranella sp. | reverse complement strand
TACAATATGGTACAGTAAATGCAGCATTGTACAGTACTTCGACAGCAGGCCGTTCGTGAACGGCCGACAACGACGCTCTCCTGCTGTATTTCGTGCCGCTGGTCTTTCAGTTTCACTTGATCCTCGCGCAGAGAATACAAACAAAAATCCAGGTGGGTCGCGATGTTCCGCGCGCTGCTCCCAATAGTCGCCGCACTGTCTCTCGGGCTCTTCGTGCCCAACGGCAATGGCGCAACGCTGACCGTCACGACCAGCACCATTCCCGGCCTGACGGCACGAACTCCGATCACGACCCACAAGATCCGCCTTTCGGGCCCGATCGAAGAGGGTGATGCCAGCAAGCTGCGGACAATCCTCGAGCGCCTCAGGAAAGACTCGCCACCGGTATCCGGGCGACCGCTCGCCACTCTCGAACTCAGCAGTGCCGGCGGCGACGTCTTTGAGGGATTCAAGATCGGCTATCTGCTGCGCGAATTCAACGTGGTCACAATCGTACGCGCCAGAGATCTCTGCCTGTCTTCCTGTGCGCTGGCCTTCCTGGGCGGGACGGCGAGCCACCTCGGTCCGGACTTCACGCCCAGCCGCAGCATCGAAATCGGCGGCCAGGTCGGCTTCCACAATTTCACCCTGAACCCCGACAGCGATGCGCTATCCACGCCGCGCGACGCCCGGGAAGGCATGGTACGAGGCTTCGCGGTGGCCCGTGGCGGCACGGCGGCCCTGGTGCGCTATGCAGCGTCGATGGGCATCGACACGTCCTTTGTTGCCCTGCTGCTGGGGCGCCCGGCGGACCAATGGACATATGTCGATTCCGACCGCGCGTTCGTGATGCTCGACGCCTGTCCGATCGGACTTGGCCTGCCCCCCATCAGCCCGCCGGCAATCGCAGCCAATATCTGCAATCACGCCACCGGCTGGTTCCAACCGGCATCGCCCTCGCAAGCCCGGGCCGTCTCGACGCAGGAGAGCAAGAAGCATCTGCTCGGACATATCCGGGATAACGTCTCGGCATTCTCGGTCAGGGGTCCACTGGTGGCGCAGCTCCAGGCAGTGATCGACTCGCGGGACAGTCTGCTCGTCGACAGCGTCTACGACGACCTGCGAAATGCCGGCATAGCGCTGCCAGAGCAGTTCGGTACGGGCTATGAAGTAGCGGGATATTCGATCGCGGAACTCGACGTGCAATGCCATGTCAGCTTTCGACGCGACAGCCCGGACAGGTTCGGGGTCGTTCTAATTGGCGCAAAACAATTGATGAAGTCGTTACGGCAGCCGCCTGCTGCCTGCCCGGGCCTGTTCTTCTACGACCAGGACGACATCCTCAATCCAAGGCGCTAGCCGATCGGCGCGCTCTCAATCCAGCGGGGCCGATAGTGGAGACCGTTACGCCAAATTCGTTGTTTGGACGCGCGGAGGATGGAAGAGAGGCAAGCCATGTTCGGGATGTTCGCCCTGAAACCCAATACGCCACCGGAGATCAGACAATTTGAAGGATGGTTCGCTGCCTCGCTGGCCACGGGGATACTCGTTGCGATCCTGATGTACCATGAAGTCATAGACGAATGGGGAGGACCGCTTGAGGCGGCCGTTGTCACGATCGTGCTGTTCGGCGGTGCCTGGGGCCTGATGATTTGGACCAGCCGCTTCCGGAGCAACCTGGCGCGATGGCTGCTTGTCGTCGGTTCTACCGTTGCCGTCTTGCCCTACCTCGCACACGTCTCCTATTTGATCGCGGAGGAGAAGACCCTGTATCTTTCCTTCCTCCAGGCCGGGCTCCAATGGATTGCCATCTACTATCTCTTCACGTCCGGCGCGCGCGCATGGTTTTCCGGTCGGCCGGCTTCGCTGGGAGGGCCGGCACCGCCTGAGGCGGAGCCGAAATAGGCAGCGATCCCTGCCCCGGCGCAGCGCCCTTCGACATGGCGCGAGCGGAAGGATCAGCCAGGGTGCTCTCCAATGAACGTGTCGATGAATTTGCCGGATATTCGAACGAGAATAGTTCAGCCGAGTAAGTCCTCAATGAACGTCCGCTTTCGGCAGCAAACCGGAATCTATTGGCCCAGTCCCGGCATGACCGCTTGCGACCGCGAGCAGACGTGGCGGCACCGCCCGACCAGACGACCAAGGTCCTTCCTTTCACCGCGGCATCATCGCGCCGGCATCGAGGTCGGCGATCGCCGCGGCGACGCG
>CALFRN010000262.1 GCA_937919085.1 uncultured Reyranella sp. | reverse complement strand
GAGCGGCGTTTCGCTGTGGACCCCGCTGGTCGAGAGTTTCCTCGCCGGCCTCAGGTAGGCCGCTATAGTCCGCGGCGGGATGAACGCCGCACCGACCGACCTCCGCCGCTACCTGATCGCGCTCGTCTCGCTCACCCTTGTGCAGGTCATCGCGACGCTGGCCTTCAACCAGGCCTCGGTGCTGGCACCGGCGGCGGCGCCGGAACTCGGCGTCGATGCCACCGACGTCGCCTACTATGTCTCGCTGGTCTATCTCGCGGCCATGATCTCGACGCTGGGCGGCGGCGCGATCAGCCGGCGCACCGGCCCGGTCCGCTTCATCCAGATCGGCCTGGTGATTGCTGCCGCCGGGTCGTTCATCTTTGCCGCCGGCGGGCTGGCGATCGCCGCCGTGTCGGCCTTCGTGGTCGGCCTGGGCTCGGGCCCGCTCACCGTCGCCAGTTCCCACATCCTGGCGCGCGTGTCGCCGCGGCGGCTGGCCAACGTCACCTTCTCGCTGAAGCAGAGCGGCGTGCCGCTGGGCTTTGCCATCTGCGGCGCCGTGCTGCCGAGCCTGGCGCTCGACCTCGGCTGGCGCTGGGCGGCGGCATCCGTCGGCGCCATCACGCTGCTTACGGCGGTGGCGATCCAGCCACTGCGCGCGCTCTACGACGACGAACGCCACGAAGGCGGCACGCGCCGCCTGCTGCCCAGCCTCGCCGAGATTCTCGAGCCGCTGCGGCTGGCGTGGCGCGACCCGATACTGCGGCCGACCTGCTTCGTCGGCATGCTGTTCGCGGCGACCCAGGCCATCGTGGTGAATTTCACCGTCGTCTACGCCGTCGACGGCCTGAAAATGTCCTACGTGCTGGCCGGCGCCCTGCTGTCGGCGGCGACGTTGGCGGGCGCCATCGGCCGCATATTCTGGGGTGCGGTGGCCGACCTGCTGCGCCGGCCGTCGGCGGTGCTGGCGGGCATCGGCGCCATCATCGCGATCGCCGCGACGGTGATGGCCTTCTCGACCCCGGCGTGGCCGACCACCGCGGTCTACATCGTCTGGACGATCCTGGGCGGTACCGCGGTCGGCTGGAACGGCGTGTTCATCGCCGAGAGCGCCGCCCGCGCCCCGCCCGGCCGGGCCGCCGAATTCACCGGCGCCACCCAGCTGTTCGTGTTCGGCGGCGCGCTGCTGTCGCCGCTGCTGTTCCGCGGCGTGCTGGCCCTCACCCAGTCCTATGCCGCGGGCTATCTGCTCCTCGCCGGCGGCGTCGCCATCTGCTCGGTCCTGCTGGCACGAGCCGCGCGGCGATGAGCGAGCGCCGCACCTTCGGCCTGGCGCTGGGGGCGATGATGGCGGTGCAGATGCTGACGGCGATGCTGCAGCAGTCGGTGCCGGTCATGGCCCCGGTCGCCGCCCCCGCGCTCGGCTTCGCCAAGCAGGATGTCGGCTACTACACCGCGCTCACCTTCCTGGGCGCCAACTTCTCGGCGGTTGCCGGCGGCATCATGGCGACGCGCTGGGGCGCGGTGCGCACCAGCCAGATGGCGCTCGGCACCTGCGGGCTGGCGCTCATGCTGTTCGGCTCGGCCTGGCTGCCGCTGATCGTCCTCGCCTCGTGGCTGATGGGTGTCGGCTATGGGCCGGCCACACCGGCCAGTTCGCAGGTCCTGTCGCGGCTCACCCCGCCGCGCTTCACCAACCTCGTGTTCTCGATCAAGCAGACCGGCGTGCCGCTCGGCTACGTGCTGGCCGGCCTGCTGGTGCCGCTGCTGGTGACGCTGTGGACGTGGCAGGCCGCGGCGATGGCGCTGGGCGGCGGCTGCATCGTGCTCGCCGCGGCGTTGGAGCCGCTGCGCGGCCGGCTCGACGTCGAACGTCACGGCACCGCACCGCCGCTCGGCCGGGCAATCCGCGGCTTCTTCAATCCCGTCGTCGCGGTATGGCGCCATCCGGTGATGCGCCAGCTCGCCCTGGTGTCGTTCGTCTTCGCCTCGACCCAGGTGAGCGTGATCGCCTTCCTGGTGGTCTATCTCGAGGGCGACCTCGGCTTCAGCCTGGTCGACGCCGGCCTGCTGCTGGCGATCGGCACCGCCTGCGGCGCGGTCGGCCGCATCGCCTGGGGACTGCTGGCCGATGCCACCGGCCGGCCGCTTCTGGTGCTGGCCGGCCTCGCCGTCGGCATGACCGCTGCCTCCCTGCTTCTGGCCGCGGCCCAACCGGGCTGGTCGTTCGCCGCCGTGGCCGCCGTGGCATCATTGGCCGGCCTCGTCATGGTCGGCTGGAACGGCGTCTACTTCGCCGAGATCGCGCGCCAGTCGCCGCCCGGCCAGGTCGCCACCATGACCGGCGGCGCCACCTTCTTCACCTACTCCGGCCCGCTGATCGTGCCGCCGCTGTTCAGCCTGCTGCTCGGCTGGCTCGGCTCCTTCGCACTGAATTATACCATCGCCGCCGCCGCCAGCGCCGCGGCAGGCCTGGTACTCTGGCGTCTGCATGGACGCGGACGGCCCGGCAGCCCGACTGTCACACCCGAAGGTGTCACACCAAGTTGAGACAAATGTTGTGACACAGGCTGAGCGCCCACCTGTGCCCTCGCGGGAATCCGACCCTGCGGCCCCGCCCCTGACAAACGTTGGGGGCGGCCGCAGATGACCGTCACACTTCAGTCCTCGGATGCGTTGCCCGCACCTCGATCCATCCCACCTGCCGGACGGATCGTCGGCGGGGCAGCCTTTGCTTGCTACTCACGGCTCAAGACCGCGGGACCTCCCCTGCGCCTCGAAGGCATTGACCCGGCGGGCGCGCCGGGCGGGCATGGCCAAAGAAAAGGCCGGCGCATGGCTATCGAGTTCGGCGATGGTCCCGCATCGCAGCGCCGTCGTAGCCAGCAGGGCCAGCCACTGCCTGTTCATTGTCATGTCGACCGCCATCCCCATTGCTGACTGCGTCCAGGCAAAACATCGCCCTCGGCGATTCGCGTGAGCCGCCGCCGCCGTCTCCGCTTCACGGTATTCGAAAGCCGGCGTGCATCCCGCCGGCGTTTGGCTGCGGCCAACCTATGGTCGGCTCAGCCGGCAATCAATTCGCAGTGGCCCCTAAACGCTGACCATTCTTGGGTGGAGTTTCTGTCTCTCGCGACGCCCCGGTGGATGAAGATGCGCGGAAGCCGACATCGAAGGCGTGGTCGACGATGGCGAGCTTGGCGGTCTGTGTGGCCACATACTCGCGGCGGAAGCCGTCGGACACCCACATCACCGAATTACCGCGCTTGCCCAGCCAGCCGAGGCTGCCCAGCGCCTCGGCGTCGCGCAGCTTGCGCGAGAGATGGGTGCGCGAGAGTTTTAGCCATTCCGCCATCGCTGCCACCGACACGATCCCGGTCGGGATGCACTCTGTGCCGGCAGGCGCCTCCTCCATGCCGGCGATCAGCCAGTCCATGACGACGCCGCCGTTGTCGAGCCAGGTGAACAGCGAGAAGGTGCCGGCCGGTTCGCGGATGCGAGGCGAGGACAGCAAGCCGTCGGCGACCAGCGGATGGAGGATGGCGGTGGAGTCCTGGGTGTCGAGGAATGTCGCCAGCCGCTGCCCGTCGTCGAACCCGTCGAGCGTCGAGAGATGAACCATCAGCCAGCCGCGGATCGCGTCGAGGCTCGCCTCAGTCGGCTCGAGCGGATGGCTGCGCCGGTCGGCGCCGCCCGGCAGGCGCCGCGCATACTCGTACTTCAGCATTTCCTTCAGGAAGGAGTCGGCGGTGTTGCGGCTGGCCACGCCGTTGGCCGCGATCGCCTCGAAGAACCGTGCGGCAGTGAAACTGCCGCGGTCGCCGGTCGTGACGCCGCGGAAATGGAGCGAGAGCGCGATGTGGGCCATCAGCCAGCGCTGCTGGGTGGCGAAGACCGAGGACAGCCTGGGGCTCGCCTCGTAGGCGTCGAGCAGCAGGCGGGCCTGGTGACGCAGGCGGGCGTGCAGGGCCGGGTGTGCGACCAGCGTCTCGGCCGTCAGTGCCATGTGTGCATTGCCTCCGGAGCCGGCATCGCCATTGGAAGGGGACTTCTCACATTTCTCAAAAATGGGCAATATGAGAAGTATGGGACTGGTACCTTCCCGGCCGGAAAACCTTGCCGCCCGTTTGCGGCAGGCTTTCCTCGACCATGGCTACGAGCAGATGACCATGAGCGGGCTGGCCGAGCTCTGCGGCTTCAGCC
>CALFRN010000261.1 GCA_937919085.1 uncultured Reyranella sp. | reverse complement strand
GCACCGGCGGTGCCGGCGGGACTGGGTTCGACGATGACCTCGACCGACAAGTCACCAAATCTGTGATTGGCATACCGAGCGGCGATATCCTCGAAGCGGTAGCCGGTCAGCAGCAGCAGGCGCCTGATGCCGAAACGCTTCGCCTCATGGACGATGTAGTCGAGAAAGGGCCGGCCACCGACCTCGAGCATTGGCTTCGATGTCTGTTCGGTCAAAGAACCAAGACGCGTTCCGCGGCCGCCGACCAAACAAACCGCCTGCGTAATCGGCATATTCACTAGGCCTTTTGTGGTGTGTCCCAGCTCGCCCTAGCGACCGTTCGCTCGACGAGTGGCTCCCGGACAAGACCCCAATCCTCTGTATTGGTCACCAGGGAGGTATCGTTCATGGCGTAGCGTTGTGCTTTCACGACGAAGTTGCGCTCGATCGAAGGGCCGACTACGCCGTCGATACCGCGAATACGACGACGTGGATAGTCGAACCAGATGCGTAGCTTGACCGCGAAGCCGGTCGAAAGATTGCCAATGACGAACCGCTCGAGCCTTTTCTGCCAGCCCGACCAGTCCTGGGAGACACGATGCGCAAAGGTGTTTTCATGGACTACCTTATAAATTCTACAGTCGCCGGGCCAGCATACTTCTCGAACGCCATGCGCTGCGGCAGCGTGTAATGCAATCGAATCGGCGTCGAGGCAAAGCACCGTGGGATCGTCCTGAAATCCCCGGATTTCATGCCAATGACGGGCTGCCATCAACGTAAAGTCGCCGCACGCATTGGTATGCAGGTCGCGCACGCCCCAATACGGGCTCTGCTGTATACGCACATGGTGCTCGACGATGTTTGCCGACATGCGCTTAAACAGTTCTGGTCTGTCCCACTTCAACCAGTCTTCGGTCTCGAACCTCACGTCATATCGGTCGCAACGGTAGACTTCTTCGTCTCTTAGCTGTTGGCGGGCGATATGCGCGATCAACTCGTCCGTGAAATATGTATCGAGCGCCTTGGGGACGAGGAATCTCCCGCGCGCGCGACGTAGGCCGGCGTTCGCGGCGTTCAGTACGTGCATCCCCTTGAGCTGCGATCCCAATAAATGTTCATGGTATCGCCGATCCACAATGATAAAGCGTATACTTACGCATCCGGCATTTATGAGGTCACTCAGAAGGTCGGCCACCAGAGGCCGGTCGGCCGGAGGGTTCCACTCGACGACGACTATCTCGGATGGAATTCCGTGGCTATCGAGTTGGCCTGCGAGAAATCGAATGGCATGGCGGATCCGCTCGACATATCCGTCCGTGTAACCATCGTTTCGCACCCATCCTATTACGCTTAGATAGGGGACTGACTTCGTCATTCTTGATCTGCTGATATGAATAGTACTGGGGGTGAACGATCTAATACAGATGCCGAGGTTGTCCCGAGAACCGCCTTCCCGGAGTGGCAGCGTGCGGTTCTAGCTTGTCTATGGTGTGACCGGAAGGAAAGAACTCGCCTTTTGAGACTGTTCGCCGACTGCCGGATCTATCCATTGTGCGCATCTCAGGCTGTGCGCTTGACGCTTCGGATCGGGTAGGTTAGCGGGACGCCTACTAAATCCTGCTCTCCCCAAAGCCTGCTTCGCAAGCATGGATGGCCTTCTAGAGTGCTGAAATGCCTTTTATTACTGGGTGTCTGCATTTTTATGAGTATTTATTGCGCCATTCGTCCATGCAACGCAAGAAGACTAAATGGCGAAGCTTTGGGAATGGCTCCGCCAAGGTCAATTAAGTAGGAAGCTAGAAATTGAGTGACACCAGTTTCCTACGATCGTTGATTGTCTCATTTTCACACCTGCTGAGGCGGCAGTCGATGACGGATAGGGCCGAGGATCTCGCCGGCCCGGCGCGAACGGCGCAGATGCATTTTCGCGCTGGCCTCTCGCACTTGCGGGCAGGGGACTCGAAGCGCGCCCTGGAGGCCTTGGACCAAGCCCTGGGCCTCGAGCCCGACCTCGCAGACGCGGTGGCGGCGCGGGCGGAGTTGTTGGACGTACAGGGTGACGTCGATGGCGCCCGCGAGGGATATGAGCGCGCGCGGCGATTGTTGATGGCGGTGCGGCCTGGGCCGCCGGATCGGCGCTACGTGCTTCGCCGGCGCGGCCGCTTCGCATTTGAGATTGAATCATACGAGCTCGTTCGCAGCTTGGTTAAGAAGGCAGTCTTGCCGCATCTGGCACAGGGCAATGCGTTGCTGCTTGCAGGGCGGTTTGCTGATGCGCTGCAGAGCTATGATCAGGCGCTAAAGTTGAAACCGGATTTGCTGGAAGCCGTCGCCTTGAGAGGCGAAGCGTTGGCCATGCTTGGCCGCTATGACGAGGCCCTCCAGGCATTCGACAAGGCCATTGCCGCTCGGCCGGCCGATGCGGAGACCCATAACAGCCGGGGCATCGCGCGGATGGCACTCGGAAAGATAGAAGAGGCGAATGCCGACTGGCGCCGGCAATTGCAGTTACTGCCGCCCCTGCAATCGGCCGCACGTGCGTGTGTTGCGCTGCGCCTGGCCGATTATGGGGAAGCCTTGCCTCATCTCGAACTAGCGCTGGCGAGGGAGCCGGCTGATCCATATTGGCGTCTTTATCAGCTGATGGCCCGGCGGCGGCTCAGGATGACGCTGAACCTCGCCGATGCGCCGGCCAATGTGGCCTGGCCGACACCGTTGATTGAACTCCATGCAAACCGTCTTGCCGCGAATGATGTGCTGGAACGGGCGGATACGACTGGCCGTCGGGCGGAAGCGCTGTTTCAGATCGGAATGATGGAACTTGGTCGCGATCGACAGGCGGCCAGGAACAACTTGGAGCAGGTCGTTGAGATCGGTCCACCTGATCTGATCGAATACGCCGCTGCACGCAACGAACTTTCACGCCTCGGTTCCTAGTCGACAGCGCTACGCGAGGGCCCATGTTCTCTGTTATCTTGTACGGCCGAAACGACAGTCACGGCTACAATCTCCACAAACGCGCTGCGATCAGCTTCAATGCTATGGCGGAGGTGATGACGGACGTCGACGATGAAATTCTGTTCGTCGACTACAACACGCCGGACGACCATCCGACCTTCCCTGAGGCGATCCACGACACGCTGACGGACAAGGCAAAGCGGGTCCTGCGTGTTCTGCGTATCAGGCCCAACCAGCATGCCCACCTCAAGAGCAAAACCCATCTGGTGGCGCTCGAGGCCCAGTCGCGTAATGTCGCACTGAGGCGATCCAATCCACGCAATCGTTGGATCCTCTACACCAACACCGACATGCTGTTCGTGCCGCGTAACGAAGGCGAATCGCTCAGCGAGATTCTCGGGGCGGTGCCCGACGGCTTCTATCAGATTCCACGCTTTGAAATTCCGGAGATGCTGTGGGAGGCGGCGTTCGATCGACGCGATCCCGTCGGCAATCTCGCCAAGCTGAGAGAGTGGTCAGTTCGCTTCCACCTCAATCAGGTGGTGCACAATTTTATGCCGATGAAGTACGACGCGCTAGGTGATTTTCAGGCGGCGCTCCGCGAGGACATGTTCGCGATCCATGGCTTCGATGAGGATATGATTCTGGGCTGGCACTGCGACTCGAATCTTGCCGCCCGGCTGGCGCTCTACAGGGGCAAGGTCGACAGCTTGATCGACAAGGTCTTCGGCTACCACTGCGATCATACCCGCGTCGCTGCTGCGAATAACAAGGGTCGTGCCACGCGCATGAACGACCAGGACCGCTTCATCTGGAATGTCGCTACTCCCTATATCCCTGCACAGGCGGAGACATGGGGGTGGCCGGATGTAGATATCGAGGAAGTCCGGCTGGACCGGGACACGCCCTACCAGCGTTTCACGGCGGGGCTCGACCTTGCCATCGTGCCGGCTGTCGCACCCTTCAAATATACCAGCGTGGAATGGAATCTATTCAACGACCTTACTTACGATTTGCCGCACACATTGCCTTTCGTTTGCGATCAGGTCGTTACTTACCCAAGGTCGACGGCGATCATGCTTGTGGCGGCACGCGCGGATTTCGTATCGAGTTTCGCAACGGCTTGGCGGGGTATGGGCTTTACCGGACCAATCCTTGTTCCGGATGAATGTGAGGGCCTGCCATCCGACCTGCCTGGCGTCTCGAGAGGGGCCTTTGCCGAACTTCTTCCCAAGGCGAATATGTTCGTGTTCGAATTTGGACTTGCCACACAGAAGGCGGAGGAGTCGATCCGCACCGGCCGCGCAATTGGTCCGGTCGACGCGAAACGTCTTAAGGTCGTCGGCAGACTGTTCAAGAAGGCGGCGGTGACGGAAGCCGAGGCACGTCCTGCCAATCAGCGCGTCGCACGGCGCTTCATTGGCGTTAATGTCATCTACAACAAGTTCTGGACGACGTTCACCGACTATGTCGGCGCCAATATCAATCCGTTCTGCAGCCAGGTCCTTGCCGGTGTTCCCCGCGAAGACCCATCGATGAAGGGCAAGGTTCTCAGGTTTCGCGGACGCCACTCGATCTAGGCGTCCGAATGCTTCAGGCCGGCAACAGGCGGCGAATTCTCGCGTCTGTCGATCTTTCGACATAGGTTTGCAGCCAGAACAGACATGTAAGCTGCAGCCCCGGAAGTGGGTGCGCGCCCGACTTCGCTCTTTCGAGGAATTCCGCCAAAGCCAGCTCATGAACGCGGATAATCTCGCCTTCATCGAGCATCTGGTCGGCCACCCTGCGTGCGTCCAGCGCAAGAAATGAGTGTACGCGGTTGGTTTGGCGCGAGGCGTTGGCCCAGGCCGTGCCCATGGGATGCCAGTCCTCGCTGACATAACCAGTTTCCTCCAGCAATTCACGCTTCATCGCAGCAAGGGGTTGTTCCTCGCCGTTCTCCACCGCGCCAGCCGGGAACTCGATGAAGGTTTGACGAACTGGATGGCGATATTGTTCGACTAGGATGATGTTCTTCTCCGCCGTCAGGGCGATGACGTTTACCCAATCCGGATACTCGATCGTGTGATATGGCGAGAGGATCTTGTTGTTTGGAAGCCGCACGACGTCGCTGCGCAACCGGATCCAGGGATCTTCGAACGTGTACTTCGATTCGAGGACTGTCCACGCGGATCTCACGGCATCGGGGGAGGAGGCTGGAGCCTTGTCCGTCACGGAGTTTCCTTTTGAGATGGCATTGGACGAGCATCCGTTGCCAGGCAATTCAAACAGAGCTGAACAGACCCTCCAACTCGAACCGGCACGCGAAGCTCATGGTCTTCAGCCCGATCGGATATCTGCGCTTTGTTCGCGGGAGAATTAGTGGCCGGACCCCAGATAAATCAAGTCGGCAACTTCGCCAAATGCAGCCGCCGGGAGCGTGCGCCAGAGGTCGAGCACGGTCAGGCGCGGCCCATTACGCTTGCACCAGCTTGCCTCGATGCTCTTGTACTCCGGCCAGCCGGTGGCGACGATCAGCAGGTCGCATTCACGCACCGCGCCCTCGATCGATGAGGCGCCCACCACTTTGTCGCCAAGGACCGATATCGCCGCTTCCTGGGCGAGAGGATCGTGAACGGCGACGACGTAGCCCGCATCGGCAAGCTTGGCCGCAAGTTTTACGCTGTGGCTTTCTTCGACAACCGGTGTGTGCGGCTTGTAGGAAAGCCCAAGGATTGCAATTCGAGTGCCAGGCTTGGCAAACTTGGCCACTAGGCTAATCAGTCGATCGACCTGATAGTTGTTGATCCGGTCGGTCGCCTCGGCAACATCGGCACGGGCGCCGATCTTGCGGGCGAATGCGGCGAACGCGACGTTGTCGCGCGGAAAGCAGGGGCCGCCATATCCCATCGCGCCCTTCAGGTACTTGGGTCCGATTCGGGTATCGGCACCCAGCGCCTTGGTCACGGCATCGACGTCGGCGCCCGGAATGTGGTCGCAGATATCGGCCAGCATGTTGGCATAGGAGATCTTG
>CALFRN010000260.1 GCA_937919085.1 uncultured Reyranella sp. | reverse complement strand
GCGACCTGCACGCGCTCGGGCAGATGGCTGTCGCGCGGCAGCAGCCGCACCACGTTCTCCGCGCCCAGCCGCAGCGCCAGCCGGTCGGCGAGATCGATCGTGCCGTCGGAGCCGAGCGACAGCGCGAGTGTGCCCGCTTCGGGCAGCACGTCCTGGGTGCCGCTCCAGGCCTCGACCTCGGGCGCGGCCAGGATCATCAGCTCGACGCCGAAGCCGGTATCGAGTTCGCCCAGCTTCTCCTCGAACAGCTTCATCAGCTTCGGGTTGTCGCGGTTGGGCCGGCTGGTACCGATCGCGGTGCGGTCGACCGAGCCGTCGACGCGATAGAGTGCGATTTCCAGCCTGCGCGCGCCGACGCCCGCCTGTTCGAACTGCCGGCAGAGGGCGGCCAGCAGGCGGCTGGTGGCGGCGGCGATGTCCTCGGGCCGGCCGATCGGTTCGACAAAACTGAGACGCGTGCGGAAGGCGGGCACGGCCCGGCGCGGTTCGAGCACCTCGTCGCGCGCGCCCAGCGCCTGGTCGAGGCGGGTGAGCGGCTGGTCGCCGAAGCGTCGCGCCAGCGGTGCACGCGGCAGGGGATAGAGATCGCCGATGCGGCGCAGCCCGAGCTTGTGAAAGGTCTCCAGGACCGGCGCCTCGAGACGCAGGCCCTCGACCGGCAGGGCGGCAAGCGCGTCGCGCTGGCCGTTGCGCGGGCAGAAGAGATCGCCCTGGCGTTCGGCATGGCGCGCCAGCGCCCAGGCGGCGCCCGCGGTGTCGGCCATCGCGGCGCGGCAGGTGAAATCATGACGCGTCAGGCGCCCGACCAGGTCGGCCAGCAGGGCGCGCTCGCCGGCTTCGCCGCCATCATCCCTTGAGCCGAAGAGATGGGCGCAGCCGGTAACGTCGAGCAGCAGGCCGGCATCGCCGCCGAAGCCGCCGGCGCTGCAGGCTTCGATTCCGTCCCCGGCGAGCGCGCCGCCCAGCGGATCGATCGCCACCCACGGCGTGTAGCGGTCGCACCAGCCGGCGATCGTCTCGATCAGGCGCTGGTCGGCCTGCGGTTCGCCCGGCGCAGTGACGAGGCCGGGCGCCAGCGCCCGGGCATCGGCCAGCCGCATGTGGGGACGCAGCCCCGCTACGCGGGCGTGGGCGTTGAGCGCGGCGAGGCGCGGGCAGCCCTCGCGCCAGACGACGGTGGCGGCGGCCCTAGCCCGCCATTCGTTCTTCGAAGCGCGCGCCAGCCGGTCCGTGGAGAGTTTCGGGAACCACAGCGAGACAATGCGTTTCATCGTTCCACTCCACCAGCCAGGACGGGATTTCGGCAATCGACGGCGCGCCGAAGCGGTTGCGCCGCAGTTCAAGGTGCCAGCGCGCGGTACCGACATCGTGCAGGCCCGGGGTCGAGCGCGACGGCGCCGAAGCGATCCGCCAGCGCGTCACGCACACGCTTTGCGGCGGCGCGGGCTGGGGCCTGAGCAGGAGCGCCGGCACGCCGCTCTTCTCGGCGGCAAGCGACAGGCGGCGTCCGGCGGTGGCATCGGTGGCGCGGGTCTCGCCCAGAACGGCGGCGATGCCGGGGCAGCGCAGGCCTTCCTCCATCGCCCAGAACACATCCTCGTCGCGCCGCGCCGTGACCATCAGCAGGCGTGCCGGATCGAACCAGGCGGCCAGTGCCGGGGCGTAGGGCGGGGCGTCGAACACGCCCGACGGCCGGCGGCACCACAGCAGCGTGCCGGGCGTGCCTGCCGCGAAGCGGCCCATCAGGTGGGCGGCGAAACCCAGCGCCGCGCCGTCGTGGGCGGCGACGCGGCCGGACGGAGCAGGCCCGGCCTCGACCTCGTGCAGGGCGCCGGTCAGCAGCCCACCCTGGGGCAGCATGGCATCGATGGCCGCGAGCCCGGTGGGCACGGCGGCCCGGCCCGCCCGTTGGGCGCTGTGGGCGCGCTCCAGCCGGCGGACTTTTTCACGCAAGACCGTCGATACGGAGGCCGCCCGGTCGTTGGCGGCAAGAGGTGCAGAAGGGTTTGGGGAAATGACCGGCATCGCCCCCTCGAAGGCTAGTGGCTGGGGATAGTTTGTTCTGTTTTTGTTCTATTTTGATTCGGCAAGAGAGTCAATGAGAGTCCGTGCTGGCACAGTGCCTGCTTTCTGGATGAAGCTGCCGTCCTGCCCTGGAGGCCCGGATGACCCTTCGACTTCCTCTCGTTGCCCTGTTCGCCACAGCCCTTGCCGTGCTGGCCGGGCCCGCCTCGGCACGCTGTTCGAAGAATCTGGTCCAGCTCGGATCAGGTGTTCAGGTGGCGTCGCTCGACGGCTTCCGGCTCGCCGCCGACACCTCGCCCAACCGCGCGATCGTCACCTTCGTCGGCCATTCCAGTTTCCAGATCGACACGCCGCAGGGCGTGCGCGCCATCACCGACTACAACGGCGTCAACGGTTTTGGCCGTCATCCCGACATCGTCACCATGAACAACGCCCACGACACGCACTTCACCGACCTGCCGGAAGAAGGCATCACCTACGTGCTGCGCGGCTGGCCGAGCCAGCCCGGCGAGACCGAGGCCAAGCACGACGTCACGCTGAAGGACATGAAGGTGTGGAACGTGCCGACCAACGCCCGCGACTGGGGCGGCGGCGGCGCGCGCATCAACGGCAACTCGATCTTCATCTATGCCATCGGCGATCTCTGCATCGCCCATCTCGGCCACCTGCATCACCGGCTGACCCCGGACCATCTCGACGAACTCGGCCGCATCGACGTGTTGATGGTGCCGATCGACGGCTCCTACACCATGGGCATGCCGCTGATGGTCGACGTCATCCGCCAGATCCAGCCCAGTGTCGTGCTGCCCATGCATTACTGGGGACGCGGCCAGCTCGACCGCCTCCAGGGCCTGATGACGGAACTCGGCGCCGATTTCATCTGGCCCGACCGGCGCTCGGTCGAACTCGTGAAGGAGCAGCTGCCGGAGAAGCTGACGGTGATCGCCGTCGGCGGCGAGGGCGGTGGCTAGGCTGTACCTGAAAATTTTTCAGCCGGTCAGGCAGCGCCCCAGAACCGCTGGAGCGCGCCGGCATCGCCGTTGAACAGGTTGCGGTCGCAGTGGCTGACGCCCTGCACGATGCTGGTCTGGCCGTAGGCGGGACGGCCCGCGCTCTCGTCGCCGGCATACTGCCAGAGCCGCCAGCCCGTTGCCGCCCAGGCCAGCGGCACCTCGGGCGAGTCGTGGTAGTCGGCGACCCACAGGCCGCAGCGCGCGAGGATCGATTCCGGCGTGACCCGGGCACCGAGACTGAGGCCGGAATTCGGCAGCGGATCGCCATTGGCCCAGGTCGGATGCACATAGACCATCGGCAGCCGGCCCGTCGCCTCGGCTACCGTCCGCACAAACTCCTCGGCCTGGTCGAGTCGCATCGAGTTCGATGGATTGTTCTCGTTGGCCTCGAGGTCGAGCGCCAGGAGGGTCCGGGGGCCGGGCCGCGACACCGACAGGAAGAACGCCGCCTGCTTCGCGCCCGAGGATTGCCCCGTGCCGAAGTGATAGGCGCCCCACAGCAACCCCGCCGCCTCGGCCGCGGGGCGTCTCGCAGCAAACGCCGAATCGACGTAGTCGCCGCCTTCCGTCGCCTTATGGATGACGCCCAGAATGTTGCTCTGGCGCACCGCCCGGAAGCTGGTGACGGTGACGCTGCGGCTGAGGTCGATCACCGCGTCCAGCCCCAGCGTCGCCCGGTCCGGCGGCGGCGGCGCGATCGGATATTGGTAGGGCGCCACGGGCGCCTGGCGGGTGCTGCAGCCGGCCGCCGTCGAAGCGGCCAGGCCCGAGAGAAGGTTCCGGCGGGAAATCATGCCCCGACAGTAAGGCGTTCGGCGTGGCCGGCAAGTCGGGGCACGTCGGAGCCTGAGGCTCGGCCGCGCGAGATCTATCAGCTCACCAGAAGGAGCTATCTGGTTTGTGGTTCAATCAGTCGGAGCTCGAGACCTTCTACGTCCTCGCTTGAGTGCGTCTGCTTGGCCAGTTCGGCGATCGACATGCGGATTACGTCTTCGGCGTGCTTGTCGATAAAGGCCGCTATCCGGCGGGCAGTGGATGGCCGGGCGCTTTCTGATCATGACTTGGGCCATGCGATAATAAGCAATATGAGATATGACCGTTGGGGGTCGATCGTGAAGAAGATCGGCTTCTCTGCCGACTCCTGATCCTATACGGCCACTGCCGCAGCTGAACTGCTTGCTGACGGGCTACATCATTACCAGCAGGTGTCGCCCACTGGAGGATCGGATACTCTCAAAAAAAAGCCGCCGAATGAATTGAAGCCGAGCGCAAACAACGGCGAGGATACAAGGGGGGAATAGCCATGCGAGTCCTGTTGGGGTCAATCGTCTTATTCGCAGGAGCTATGCTGCTGCCGAACAAGCATGTCGCGGCGCAGCCTCAGGCCAAGCCGGACCTGGTTGTTGCGCTGGCAATCGATCAATTCGGATCCCTGCTCCTCGAACGCTGGCGGGGGAGTTACACGAGTGGCCTCAAGCGCCTCATCGATGAAGGCGTCTTTTACAGCAATGCCTACCAATCCCACGGCATAACCGAGACTTGCGCCGGTCATTCGACGCTGCTGACCGGCAAGAATCCCGGCCATACCGGGATCGTCGCCAACGGGTGGTACGACACGACGACAGGCAAGCAAGTGTACTGTGTCGCCGATCCGAACTTTACCCAGGCACACGACCCCAAGGCGCGAAGGGTCGGACCGGGGCTGCTGGCCGCCACCACTTTGGGCGACTGGATGAAGGAACAGCAGCCCGAGAGTCGTGTGGTCGCGGTCTCCGGCAAGGATCGTGCTTCGATCACGATGGCGGGTCATCGGGCGGATGGCGTCTTTTGGTATGCCGACAAGGATGGGTTCACGACATTCGTCGCCAAGGGCGAGGATCCCGCGGCAAGGCTCGCGCCAGTTTCGGCGATCAATGCCAAGGTCAAGGCGACCTTTGCCAGCGATCCAGTGTGGACCTATTCCGACGACTCCTGCCGCCGCTTCGAAGACACCTATCAACTGGACGGGGTCGAGTGGCGCTCCGTATTACCCCCGGAAATCCCGATGAAGAGTGGCAAGCCGCGCGAGAAAGCGCGCCCCCTTCACATCATGGATCCCCTGACGCTCGACGCAGCGCGGACCCTGATCGAAGGCTATCAGCTCGGGAGGCGGGGCGTGACGGACCTGTTGTCGATCAGTCTTTCGGCCACGGATTTCGTCGGTCACGGTTACGGCACGCAGGGACCCGAGATGTGCGACCAGATTCGCCGGCTCGATGCGGGCGTCGGCGAGTTCCTTTCGTTCATCGATGGCCTCGGCCTCCGGGTCCTGCTTGTCGTAACGGGCGATCATGGCGGATCGGATTTCCCCGAGCGGCTGGCCCGCCAGGGCTTTACGACGGCCAAACGGATCAACCCGCGGCAACTCCTCGCGGGCGTCATCGCGGAAGTGAAGCAGCAGCTTGGCCTCGACCATGACGTACTCGTCTCACCCGACTCGGTGCAGTTCTATGCCGTGGACAAGGACGGCAAGGCGCTCGATGAACCTCTGCGCGGCAAGGCAATCGAGGCTGCCCTTGCGGCGTTCAGGCGCCGGGTGGAGATCGAGCAGGCATTCAGCCTGGCTGAATTGCTCAACCATAAGGTTACGGCGAGCGCCGTTTCAGACTACTCGCTGAAGGACAGGTTCTCGCAAAGTGCGATGGCAGGTCGTACAGGCGACATCGTCGTCGCCTACAAGTCCGGCATCTCGGTGGCACCAATCCGGCCGACGCGATTCATCATGGGGCATACCGGCCCCTACCACCATGACACTGCCGTACCAATTATCTTCTGGTGGCGAGGCGCGAAGCCGCAGACGCGCGTGCTGCCGATCGCTACAACATCTATTGCGCCGACCCTGGCAAACGCAATAGGGGTCAAGGCTCCCAGCG
>CALFRN010000259.1 GCA_937919085.1 uncultured Reyranella sp. | reverse complement strand
CGCCGGCCTGACGCCGCAAGCCTTCACCGACAAGGTGAGCCAGTCTTTCCGCGACCTCCTCGGCGCGATGAACTTCAACCCCGACGGGTTCATTCGTACCACCGAGAAGCGCCATTATGCCGCCTGTCAGGCGCTGTGGGAGAAGCTCGTCGCCGCCGGCGATATCTATCTCGGCAAGTACACCGGCTGGTACTCGGTCCGTGACGAGGCGTTCTACGCCGACGGCGAGACCGAGGTCGGCACCGACGGCAAGCGCCGCGCCGGCCCGGTGGGCAACGAAGTCGAGTGGGTCGAAGAGCCATCGTATTTTTTCAAGCTCTCGACCTGGGGCGACCGGCTGCTCGAATTCTACGACAAGAATCCGCGCTTCATCGCCCCGGAATCCCGACGAAATGAAGTCATCAGTTTCGTGAAGAGCGGCCTGCAGGACCTATCGGTGTCGCGCACCAGCTTCTCGTGGGGAGTGCCGGTGCCGGGCGACTCCAAGCACATCATGTACGTCTGGCTCGACGCCCTCACCAACTACATTACCGAGTGCGGCTATCCCGACATCAAGAACCCGCTGTGGCGTTTCTGGCCGGCCGACCTCCATATCGTCGGCAAGGACATCATCCGCTTTCACTGCGTGTTCTGGCCAGCATTCCTGATGGCCGCCGGCGTGGCGCCGCCCCAGCGGGTTTTCGCCTCGGGCTGGTGGACGACCGAAGGCCAGAAAATATCCAAGTCACTGGGTAACGCCATCGATCCGAATGCCGTGGCCGTCGAGTTCGGGCTCGATCCCGTGCGCTATTTCCTGCTGCGCGAGGTTCCCTTCGGCAACGACGGCGACTTCCAGCGACGTGCGCTGATCGGCCGTCTCAACGCCGACCTGGCCAATGCTTATGGCAATCTATGCCAGCGCGTCCTGTCCATCGTCGCCAAGAACTGCGACGCCAAAGTGCCGGTCAAGGGCGTGCTGGTCGACGCCGATAATGCATTGTTGGACCGTGCCAAAGGACTGCTGGCCGTCCTCCGGGCCGATATCGAGGAGCAGGCGTTTCACCGCGCGCTCATCTCGATCTGGGAAGTTATCGCCGACGCCAACCGCTACGTCGACGCCCAGGCGCCTTGGGCGCTCGCCAAGACCGATCCGGCACGCCGTGACACGGTCCTGTGGGTTCTGGCGGAGACCATAAGGCGGGTGACATTATTGGTGCAGCCCTTCATGCCCGATTCGGCGGGCAAGATCCTCGACCAACTCGCCGTGCCGGCGGAGTTGCGCACGTTCGCCTCATTCGATCGCGACCTCGAGGTCGGCACTCCGCTGCCCAAACCGCAGGGGGTGTTTCCGCGCTTCGTCGAATCTGTTGCCGTGACGGGATGACATGTTGATCGACAGCCACTGCCATCTCGACTTTCCCGAACTCGCCGGTGACGAGGACGGCGTCCTGGCGCGTGCCCGGGCGGCCGGCGTCGGCGGCATGCTGACAATCGGCACGCGCCTCGACCAGTTCGAGCGTGTCCGGGCCATTGCCGAGCGCCACGATAATGTCTGGTGTTCCGTAGGCGTTCACCCGCATGAGGCAAAGGAGGAGGGGCAACGCACGCCCGACCGCCTGATCGAAGCCACCCGCCACCCAAAGGTCGTCGGAATCGGCGAGACCGGGCTCGATTTCTTCTACGAGCACAGTCCACGTGACGATCAGACAGGGAGTTTCCGCGCTCATATTGCCGCATCGCGTCACACCGGCCTGCCGTTGATCGTTCATACCCGCGACGCCGACCACGAGACTATCGACATTCTCAAGGACGAAGCGGGCAAGGGCACCTTTCCCGGTTTGATCCATTGCTTCAGCTCCGGGGCTGAAGTCGCGCGGCATGCCCTGGCACTCGGCTTCTACATTTCGATCTCCGGCATCGTCACTTTCAAGGCTGCTGAAGACCTGCGGAGCGTGGTGCGCGATATCCCGCTCGATCGGCTGCTGGTCGAGACGGACGCCCCCTATCTTGCACCCATTCCCAAGCGCGGCAGAACAAATGAGCCGGCTTACGTTGCCCATACTGCGGCCAAGGTGGCCGAACTGAAGGGGATCGGCATTGCCGAACTGGAGGCCGCCACGACTGCGAATTTCTTCAGGCTCTTTTCAAAAGCGGAGCGCCAGCGGTGCGGGTGACCATTCTCGGCTGCGGTACCTCGGGCGGCGTTCCACGTCCGGGCGGCAAGGACGGCATGGGCGAGTGGGGGGCGGCGAACCCCGCGGACGAGCGCAACCAGCGTCGTCGCTGCTCAATCCTGGTCCAGACCAAGGGCAAGACGCTTCTCATCGACACCTCGCCCGATCTGCGGGCGCAACTGCTTGATGCCAGAGTAGAGCGGGTCGATGCGGTCCTGTGGACACACGAGCACGCCGATCAGGTTCATGGTATCGACGACCTGCGGCCCTACGCACTGCGACAGGGCAAGATCGAGGCATGGGCTGATCCACATACCTTTAGCGTACTGCGGCGGCGTTTCGGCTATTGTTTCGAAGCCGAAGGCACCGGTTTCTACAATCCGATCTACCAGCCCAACCTCATCGAGGGGCCATTCCATGCCGCCGGGCTCCCGGTAATTCCCTTTACCCAGGATCACGGCTCGATCTCGTCACTGGGATTTCGTTTTGGCCGGCTGGCCTACGCAAACGATGTTGTGGCGTTGCCCGACAGCGCCTTTGCGGCCATGGAAGGCGTTGAGGTCCTGGTTGTCGACGCGATGCGGTTCCGGCCACACCCAACCCATGCCCATCTTGAGCGAACTCTCGAATGGATAGAGCGGATCGGACCGGCGAGGGCGTTCTTGACCAATCTCCATGTCGATATGGACTATGCTGAAGTTGATCGCCTGACTCCTCCGCACGTGCACCCCTGCCAGGATGGGATGACCATCGATGTAAAAGACTAATTTACACGTTATTACAATGGAGTATACTTAATTATTGATCTAAAAAATAAAGCGAGACAAAGGGGGTCCGGCCGGCGGTTGGTGCTGGCTTTGGGCGGTGCCGCTTTGTGCCTGGCGTTTCCGGCGCGGGCCAATGACAAACTCGATGCCGGCGGCCTGTCATTTCGGGATTTTGCCAATGTCGACAACGGCGCGAGCTTCGCCCGCCGCGACCCCATGATCGCCGGCGGGCCCAACCAGATACCATCCAGGATCATCGGGATCGACAATAACAGGGGCGTTGTGCGGGTCCGGTTAGAACAGATCAGGGTTACCGTGGACTTGCCACAGGGCTGGGAGGCAACTGAGGATTGGGAGCGGGGCGTCGCCTACAGCAGCGATAAGCGATACCGTCTGATTGTCTGGCGGGTGGATTTCGAGTTCGAGGGCGTAAAGGACGCCGAGCACTACGCTGCGACCAAGGCGGGTGCCATCAAGGCGCGTCGTCCCAACGTCAAGGCAGAGGCACGGAAGCTTGAAGATCGAGCCTTCCTGGTAGTTTTCGAGAATGTTCCGAAGGCCGGCGGCGACGACGAAGCGCGCGTCGTATTTGATCTCATAATGCCACAGCCCGGTAATCCCAAGTTCGGTGTGCTCGTGACGCTGGGAGTGCCGGCAAGCGACGCAGGAAGAGGTCTGAATTTGTTGGCCCTGATTATGAAAAGCATTCGAATAGACTGATATATTATTGATAAAGATACATTATATATATTTGTCATAATATATATTATACGATAATTGAACATAAGGCCAGCCGCATGACATCCGGGCGCCCCACCGCAGAAACACTCCCTCGAGAACCGATGGCCCGCCTGCTCGCGGTCATGGCCTGGCTCCGCGACCGCCAGCATGGTTGCCCATGGGATATCGACCAAACCTTCAAGACCATCGCGCCGTACACGATCGAGGAAGCCTACGAGGTTGCCGACGCCATCGAACGCGACGATCTGCCGGCCCTCAAGGAAGAACTGGGCGATCTGCTGCTCCAAGTCGTTTACCACGCCCAGATCGCAACCGAGTCCCAGGCCTTCAACTTCGACGATGTGGCGACGGCAATTGCCGACAAGATGGTCGATCGCCACCCCCATGTCTTCGCCGGCGCCCCGATCGATACGGCCGAAGCCCAGACTGTATCCTGGGAAGCCCGCAAGGCCGCCGAACGGGCGGCGAAGCAGTCCGCCGAGCCGGCAGGGGCACTGGCTGGGGTCGCCCGCGCCCTCCCCGCACTACTTCGTGCCGAAAAGATCCAGAAGCGGGCCGCCCGGGTCGGCTTCGACTGGAAGGAGACCGCGCCTGTCATCGACAAAATCGAGGAAGAACTGGGAGAATTGCGGACCGAACTCGAAGCCGGTACCGTCAACCAGACCCGCCTGACAGATGAACTTGGCGACGTCCTGTTCGCCGTCGCTAATCTCGCGCGGCACTGCAAAATCGACCCCGAGGCCGCCCTCCGGGCCACCAACGACAAGTTCGAGCGCCGATTCAGCTATGTCGAGCGCCGACTCGCCGATCAGGGCCGCAAGCCGGCCAGTGCATCACTGGAGGAAATGGAAATGCTCTGGCAAGAGGCCAAGACACGGGTCTAGCCGTCCTCGGGCTGTAACAGCGGTAACTCCAGCGCCTCGCGCACGTCAGCCAGTGCCTGCTGCGATGAGGCAGCGATGATCCCGGCATCGATCGATTGAGCTGGACCGTAGTCTCCGCCATCAATTCGCACCGCGCGACCACCTGCTTCGGCCAACATCAAGGCTCCCGCCGCATGATCCCAGGGTTTGGTGCGCCGATAGATGCTGAAGGCCGCACGACCAGCCAGGATTTCCAGGTATTCAATGCCGGCACACCGCAGCGTCGACACGGGACCAACGCTTTGCCGCCGGGCAGCCGGAAACTGACGCTCGAGCGCTTTACGTATCCCGTAACCGGCGAATCCTAGGCGCGAACCACCCGCCGGTGCCCCGACCACGGCTGTACCGTCGAGAACAACACCCTGCCCCGCCCGCGCTATGGCCATCCGCCCATTCGGCACGTCGAATATCCAGCCACCAATCGTCCGGCCGTCTTCTACCAGGGCGACGATGACCGCGAAGGTCGCCTTGCCGGCCGCGAAGTTCGCGGTACCGTCCAACGGATCGACGATCCAGCACATCTGGCCCGGACGGCCGATCAGGGCGAGCAGGCCGGCATTTTCCTCGACCGCTTCCTCGCCCACCACCGGCACGCCGGGGAGTATCTTCACCAGCCCCGAAGCGAGTCGCTGCTCCGAGGCGATATCGGCGACGGTGACGAAGTCATTGGGCCGCTTCT
>CALFRN010000258.1 GCA_937919085.1 uncultured Reyranella sp. | reverse complement strand
CCTGTCGCTCGAACTGCAGCTTGCGATCTTCGCCGTCGTGTCGGTCGCCTCGGCGGTCGGCTTGCGGCGGACCCTGCGCCGCCTGCAGGGGCGCGACACGCCACCCAATACCCTGAATGCCCGGGGCGACAGCTTGATCGGCAAGACGATCGTGCTCGACGCCCCTATCCTGAACGGCCGCGCCCGGGTGAAACTGGGCGACGGGAGCTGGACGGTGACCGGGCCGGATATGGTGGCGGGTGCGCGGGTGCGCGTGACGGCAGTGAACGGCACCGAACTGTCGGTCGTGCCGGGACCGTAGCAGCGGCGCTGCCGCACCGGCCTATTGCATATAGTTAACCAAAAGGTTATGTATTGGCTCCTTCGCAAGGAGCGGTCATGAAGCTGGCCTATGGATGGGTAATCGTCGGCGCGGGTGCCCTGATGGGCTGCGTCGCCATTGGCGCGTTGTTCTCGCTCGCGGTTTTCCTGCAACCCATGTCCGACGCGACAGGGTGGTCGCGCACCGGCATATCGACGGCAATGACGCTCGATTTCCTGACCATGGGCGTTGCGGCCTTCGGGTGGGGGGTGCTCACCGATCGCTTCGGTCCGCGCATCGTCGTCCTGTCGGGCGCTGTCCTGCTGGGACTGGGCCTTGTGCTGGCGAGTCGGGCCACCAGTCTGCTCGAGTTTCAGCTGGTCTATGGCGTGCTGGTCGGTGTAGCGGCCGGCGCTGTCTTTGCCCCGATGATGGTCACGGTCACGGGCTGGTTCGAAAAACACCGCGGCCTCGCCGTCTCGATCGTGTCGGCGGGCATGGGCGTGGCGCCGATGACGATCTCGCCGTTCGCCCAATGGCTGATCTCGTCCTACGACTGGCGCACCGCGCAGCTCGTGATCGGGATCGCGGCCTGGGTGCTGCTGGTGCCGGCCGCGCTTCTGGTGCGCCGGCCGCCGGCTGTCACTGCCGCCGCGCCGGGGGTGCCGGCGGAAGGGGGCGAGGACATGACGGTGTCGCAGGCGCTGCGCTCACCGCAATTCATCGTACTCGGGCTCACGTTCTTTTGCTGCTGTGCGGCGCACTCCGGGCCGATCTTCCACACCGTGAGCTACGCCCTTGCCTGTGGCCTGCCGGCCATGACGGCGGTCACGATCTACAGCGTCGAAGGTCTCGCCGGCCTGGGGGGGCGCATCGTGTTCGGGCTGCTCGGCGACAGGTTCGGCGCCCGGCGGGTGGTCGTCGTCGGACTCATGCTCCAGGCACTCGGCGCAGGAGGCTACTACTTCACGCGCGACGTCGGGGAATTCTACACCGTGGCCATCCTCTTCGGCCTGGCCTATGGCGGCGTGATGCCGCTCTATGCCGTGATCGCGCGCGAATATTTCCCGATGCGCATCATGGGCACGGTGTTCGGCGGTGCCACCATGATCTCAAGCCTCGGCATGGCACTGGGGCCAGCGGCCGGCGGCTGGATATTCGATACGTTCGGCGGCTACGGCTACCTCTATATCGGCTCGTTCGGAATCGGCCTTGCTGCCGTGGCGATTGCGCTTGCCTTTCCGTCACGACGCGCCGCATCAAGCGGCGCGCCGCAGCCGGCCTGATCATCCGCCAATCAGGTTCTTGGCGATCATGCAGTGGATGCCTTTGTTGCCGTCGACCGTCTGCGTGACGTGCAGGTCGGCCTGCAGGCTGCACAGCATGTAGGCGTCGGCGGCGGCGAGACCGGTTTTGGCAGTGATCAGCCGGATCATGTCCCGCAACGCCTCCTTGGCGGCGTCGTCGAGGTCGGGGTCGAAGCCGTGAGTGATCCAGTGCGTGGCGGTCTCGGCGCGCGGGTTGTTGAGCTTGATGTCCTTGCGCACGGTGAAGCGGAAGGTGCCGCTGAGCGAGGTCTCCAGCGCCGTCAGGTTGACCTCGCCGTCGCCCTGCACGCCATGGCCGTCGCCGGTCGAGAACAGTCCACCCGGGGCGAACACAGGCAGGTAGACCGTGGTGCCGACATTGAAGTGCTTGTTGTCGATGTTGCCGCCGAAGGCGCGCGGCTCGACCGAGCTGCACTGGCCCCATTCCGGCGGCGGCGCGACACCCATGATGCCGAAGAAGGGCTTCAGCTGGACCTCCAGTCCCCAGGGCATGGTGCAGACACCACGATTGGAATCGATCGGGATGTGCGTCAGGCGATAGAAATTGAAATCCTCGGGCAGGGTGCCCATCAGCGGGCGCTGCACGTTCCAGCCCCAGTTGGTGCGGAATTTGATGTCGAGCACTTCGACCGCCAGCGTGTCGCCACGCTCTGCACCTTCGACGTGGACGGGTCCGGTGAGAATGTGACGGCCGATGTGCGGCTTCAGCTTGGCCAGGATCTCGCGATGTTCGGGTAGTACATTCAGCGGGGGTTGCGGCAGAATCTCGGCGGCACCCGAGACGCAATGGATGGTGGCAATGTCGCCCGACTTGATCCGAAGCTGCGGCTTCAACTGGCTGTCGAAATAGCCCCAATGGCAGGTCTCGGGCGAGGAATGAAGTTCGTGCGTTGCCATGCCGGTCTCCCATGCTTACCCAAGGGTTGAAGCACATACCGTGCCCTCAAATCCATCGGTGATGCTATAGGCGGAGCATGAACTATCGCCACGACTATCACGCGGGCAATTTCGCCGATGTTCTGAAGCATCTCGCACTGTGCGAACTGCTGCGGCTGCTGACGGCCAAGGACAAGAAGCTGTTCGTGCTTGATACCCACGCCGGAGCCGGTGGCTACGATCTCGGCGGATCGCGATCCACACGCACCGGCGAGGCGGAAGCCGGGATCGCCCGACTGGCGGGCGCCCCGCGCGCGGGCATGCCGGCCGCCGTGTCGCGCTATCTCGCGGCGGTGGCGGCCTACGACCGCAAGTTCGGTCCTCCCGGCGGTGATGGGCCGCGACGCTATCCCGGCTCGCCGCGGCTGATCCGGGCAGCACTACGGCCGGGCGATCGCTTCATCGCCTGCGAACTGCATCCCGACGATGCCTTGGCCCTGAAGCGTGAGTTTGCAGGTGACCGCGCCGTGGAAGTTCGGCAGGCCGATGGGTATCAGGTGCAGAAGGCCATGCTGCCGCCGCCGGAACGGCGAGGGTTGGTGCTGATCGATCCGCCCTTCGAGGCGGCAGACGAGTTCGAGCGGTTGTCGCGGGCCGTGCGCCAGGGTCTGCGGCGGTTCGCGACAGGCTGCTATGCCGTGTGGTATCCGATCAAGGACGAGGCCGCCGTCGCCGATTTCCTGGGCGGGCTGGCGGCATTCCGGCGCCTGACGATGACCTTACGATTGGACGCGGCACTCGACGCGGGCAAGCTCGGTGCCTGTGGGCTTGTGGTGATCAATCCGCCGTGGCGCTTCGAGGAGGCGATGGCCGAGGCGCTGCCGTGGATCGCCGCGGTGCTGGGCGGAAAATCTAGTGTCGCCGCGACGCCAGCCAGCGCTCCGGCTCCGGCGTCGCCACCGTGATTGCGAACGACACAATGCACAGTGCCGCTCCGGCCAGGATCGCACCAGCGTAGGAGCCGAAGAAGTCGTAGGCATAGCCCGCGGTGGGCGCGCCGAGCAGGGCGCCGAAGGCCACGCCGCTGTAGAGCGCGCCGATGATCGAGCCCAAGGCGCGTCCCCCGAAGTAGTCGGCGGCGAGCGACGGGGCAATGGCCACGAAGCCGCCGTAGAAGGCGCCGAACACCAGGGCGAAGACGATGAGCGCCGGGGCACTGGTCGACAGTGTCCAGACCACAAGCATGACAGCGGCGCCGACATACATCATGGCGAAGGACAGGCGGCGGCCGAGCCAGGCGGTGACGCTGGCAAACAGGAACCGACCCAAGGTGCTGCCGACGCCCAGCAGGACGATCAGCAGCACGCCAAAGCCCTCGCCCAGTCCGAGATCGACGGCATAGGGCGCCAGATGCACGAACGGCACGAACAGTCCAAACGACATCAGGAGCGCGCCGACATAGATCGCCCAGAACGGGGTCGACCGCAGTGCTTCGCCAAGACCTAGACCGCTGGAAATCATGGGCCCGCCGGGCGGCAAAGGAGGATCACCGTCCGGCGTGAGGCCGTACCGATCCGGCCCCGGCCGCACCAGGATGCCGCTTGCGATGGCGCCGATCACCGTCAGACCGGCCAGTACAAGATAGGTCTTGCGCCAGCCCAGTGCCGCGATCAACTCATGGGCGAGCGGTGCGCCGAGAAGCGTGCCGACTCCGATGCCCGCCACAGCGATACCGCTTGCCGTGCCGCGGCGGCGCACGAACCAGCGCTGGACTGCGGCGATGCTGGGAACATACGAAAGCCCCACGCCGACCCCGACGCCGAGGCCGTAGCCGAGGTAGACCTGCCACAAGGTGACGGCCTGCGCGGCGGCCACGAGGCCGGCTGCGACCAGCAGCAGGCCGCCGACGACGAGCGGGCGCGGTCCGATCCGGTCGGCGATCAGGCCGCCGGGAAAGCCCAGCATGAAATAGAGGAAGGCCGAAATCGAGAAGACGAGCGCGGTGTCGCCGCGGCGGGCGCCGAACTCCGACTCCAGGGCGCCGAAAAACGCCGCGAACGAATAGGCGACGGCATAGCCGGTCATCATGCACAGGAAGGCGCCGGCCACGACCCACCAGCCGGCGAAAACGCGGCTGTGGGTCAATTTATGTCGGGTTTCCAGCCCCACATTTCGAAGGCAGCCTCGGCGATCCGGGGATCGAGTTCGCGGTCGGTGATGACGAAATCGCGGCTCAATTCCTCGATGATGATCTTCAGTCCCTTGATTCGGGCGTGCATCTTGTTGTCGGTCGCGATGACATGCCACGGTGCGTGGTCGGTATCGGTGCGCTCCAGCATGTCGTCGTAGGCCTTAATATATTCCTTCCGCTTGGCAATGTTGCGGAAGTCTTCTAGCGCGACCTTGTAGTGCTTGTGCGGCTTGTTCAGGCGCCTGATCATCCGCCGCTTCTGCTCGTCGGCGCTGACATGGACGAGCAGTTTGACCAGTCGCACGCCATCGTCGGTGAGTTGACGCTCGAACTCGTTGATCTCGCGGTAGGCGCGCTTCCAGGCTGCGGTATTGCAGAATCCCTCGATGCGTTCGACCAGCACGCGACCGTACCACGTGCGATCGAAAACCGCCCAGTTGCCGCGCGCCGGCAGACGGTCCCAGAAACGCCACAGATAGTGCCGGCCCTGCTCCTCGGGCGTCGGCGCGCCGATACGCCAGACATGCACGGATTTCGGTTCGAGGCCGTAGATGACGCGCTCGATCATGCCACCCTTGCCGGCGGCGTCCCAGCCGTCCAGGCAGATGATGGCCCGGCCGCCGGAGTGCAGATGGTGAATCTGGATGTCCAGAAGCTTCTTCTGCAGCTTTGTGATTTCGTGCTCATAGGTCTTCTCGTCGATCGGACCCTCGATCATCTCGACTTTATCCAGTGTCGGCCGCTTGCCCATCGAGCCCTCCCTAGCGTGGATCGTGCCAGTGGCGGGCAGGCGGGGCAATCACGGGAGATTGACAGCGTGAACGACCACGACGACTAATCTCCGTGATGTCCGACGCCGAACCCACCATTCGCTACACGATCCATGCCGGAAAGCCGGTCGTGGAAATCGGCGGCAACTGGACGGTGTTCAGCCTCCGCGGCGTCCGGCAGAAGGCGGCCCGGGCCCTGGAGGCCGCCGGTACCACGCGCACCGCGCGCGCGGTGGATGCAAGTGAGGTCAGCCGGCTCGACACGGCCGGGGCCCTGGAAATTCTGCTGCTGTCGGGCGGCGGGCCGGACACCGAGGTGAAAACCCGCGAAAAAGGCCACGCCGCCCTGTTCGAGGTCGTCCAGCAGAACATGTGCGCGGCGATGCCTGAGCGCCATGTGAATTGGCTGTCGCAGTGGCTGGAGGAGGTAGGCCGCAACACGGTCGATCTCTATCGGCAGGTTCTCAGTCTCCTGGCGTTCTTCGGCGAAATCCTGGTCGTCTTCCTCGAGGCCTGCCTGCAGCCGCGGCGCTTTCGCATCAACGTCGTGGTTCGCCAGATGTACGAGGTCTGGATCCGGGCCTTGGTGATCGTGGGCGTCCTCTGCTTTCTGATCGGCGTGGTGATCGCCTACCAGGGCATACAGCAGCTCCGCCAATTCGGTGCCGAGACCTTCGCGGTCGAGGCCGTCGGCATCAGCATGTTTCGCGAATTGGGAGTGCTGCTGACGGCGATCATCGTCGCCGGCCGCTCCGGCAGTGCCTTCACCGCGCAGATCGGCACCATGCAGGTCAACCAGGAAGTAGACGCCATGCGCACGATCGGGCTCAACCCTGTCGAGTGGCTGGTCATGCCGCGCATCCTCGCCCTGGTGATCTCGATGCCGCTGCTGGCTTTCTGGGGCGACATGACGGGCCTGCTGGGCGGCGCGGTAGCTTGTACGATCTATCTCGACTTCACCATCGTGCAGTTCTTCGACCGTTTGCGCGACACCGTCGGTCCCTGGCATTTCTATATCGGCATGATCAAGGCGCCCGTGTTCGGCCTGGTCATTGCCACCATCGGCTGTTTCGAGGGCCTGCAGGTGCGCGGCAGCGCCGAGAGCGTCGGCCAGCTCACGACCCGCTCGGTGGTCGAGGCGATCTTCTGCGTCATCGTGCTGGACGCGGTATTTTCAATCATCTTCCTGCTGGCGGACGTGTGATGGCCGAGGGTGGCCAGCTTGTCGATCATCGCGACGGCCGGGACACGGTGTTGCGGCTGCGCGGCGTGCGCACGCAGTTCGGCGACCATGTCATCCATGACAAGCTCGACTTCGACGTCTTTCGCGGCGAGATCGTCGGGTTGGTCGGCGGATCGGGAACCGGCAAGTCGGTGCTGCTGCGCACGATCATCGGACTCAACCGGGCGCGAAGCGGCACCATCGAAGTGCTGGGCGTCGACACCAGTACCCTGCACGGCCAGGCCGAGCGCGACATGCAGGCCCGCACAGGCGTTCAGTTCCAGGACGGGGCGTTGTTTTCCTCGCTTTCCGTTTCCGACAACATCATCGTGCCGATCCGCGAACATGCCGGGCTGGACGAGGAGACCATGCGCGACATTGCGGCGCTCAAGATCGCCCTGGTCGGCCTGCCGCCGGATACCGGCGACAAGAAGCCGTCCGAGCTTTCGGGCGGCATGCGCAAGCGGGCAAGCCTGGCCCGCGCGCTCGCCCTTGACGCCGAATTGCTGTTTCTGGACGAGCCTACAGCCGGACTGGATCCGATCGGCGCGGCGCACTACGACGAGCTGGTAAAGGGCCTGTGCCGCAGTCTTGGCCTGACTATCCTGATGGTGACCCACGATCTGGACAGTCTGAATGCCGCCTGCGACCGCATCGCCGTGCTCCTCGACAAGCGCGTGGTGGTGGGTACGATGGACGAGTTGCTGGTATACGACCATCCCTGGGTTCGGGAATATTTTCACGGTCCGCGCGGGCGGGCGGCACGGCAGGAGCATAAGTAGCGTCTGATGGAGAGAAAGTCGCCCTACGTGCTGATCGGCGCGGCGATGATCGCGTTCATCGTCGCGGTTGGGGGGTTCGTTGTCTGGAAGCTGCGGGCCGGCGACCAGACAGCCTATGCCTACTACGATATTCTTTTTTCCGGCGAAGTGCAGGGACTGACCAAGGATTCTCCGGTGTTCTATCGCGGCCTGCGTGTCGGCCGGGTCTACAACATCCAGCTTACATCGCGACTCGATACCCAGCGGAGTACCGGACGTCAGCGCCTCATGGAGAAGATCGAAGTGACGGTTGCCGTCGATTGGAACATCGATATCCGCGAACGCTCCTACGCGGTATTCGAAAAGCCGTTCATCGCCGGCGCCCCGTTCATCCAGATCGTCGGCCGCCTCGATGTCGACAAGATCAAGCCGAAGAAGAAGATCGGCGAGAAGCCCTATCCGGAGATCCGCGAGGGTGCTTCGTTCCTGCAGGCGACGTCGACCTCGGCACAGGAACTGCTGTCGAAGGCCGGCACCACGGTCGATCGGCTGAATGATCTGCTGAGTCCGGACAACATCGGTGCCGTCAGCGATACGCTGCGCAATCTGCAGACGACAACCAATGCCTTCGCCAAGCAGGACGGCCCGATCCAGATGACGCTGGCGGAGTTGCCAGGGGCGATCGCCGACTTCCGCAAGACGCTCGACAATTTGAACGGCCTGTCCGACTCGATCAATCTGATCGCCCTGGAGATCGGCCCTCAGGATGCCGCGACACGCAAAGCTCTGGCCGGCAAGGATCCCGGGGAGTTGCGCAAGGTTATCGTGGAGGCGCGAACGGCGCTTGCCAGCATCGATGCCACGGCCGGCCAGCTCAACAAGCTGGTGGTCGACAGCAAGGGGCCGATCAAGAACTTCACCGAAAGCGGCCTCACCGAACTGTCGCTTGCCATTCGCGAACTGCGCCAGCTCACTGCCAACCTGAACATCATCGTCACCAAGGTTGAACGCGATCCGGCCGCCTTTGTGTTCAGCGGCAAACAGGGGTACACGCCGAAATGATCTTCCGTTTGGCCGCCTGCGCGGCCGCCGCCGTCTTGCTCGCCGGTTGTCAGCTCATCGATGCGGCCACGGAACAGACCGATCTGTACACGGTGTCGCCCAAGAGCACCTTCGCTTCCGATCTGCCGGCGGTGTTCTGGCAACTCGCCGTCGAAGTGCCGGCCGCCGGCGCCAACCTCAATACCGGCCGCATTGCGCTTTCCATGACGCCGACTTCGTCGGACTACTACGCCAAGGCGGCGTGGACCGATCGGGCGCCGTTGATGGTGCAGACGCGTATTGTCGACTCGTTCGAGAACACGCGCAAGATCGTGGCCGTTGCACGTGAATCGATCGGCCTGCGCGCGAACTATGTCCTGCAGCCCGATCTGCGCAACTTCGAAGCGCTTTACTACTACGGCCAGCCGCCGATCGTACGTGTCCGGATCATAGCCAAGCTGGTGCGGATGCCGGATCGACAAATCATCGGCGTTGCCTCGTTCGAGCGGTGCGTACGCGCACGGGCGGATAAGATCCCCAAGGTGGTCGAGGCGTTCGACCAGGCGTTGGGCAGCGTCATCAAGCGGCTCGTTTCATGGACGCTGAGCACGCCGCCACCGCGGCCGCCCACCGAGTCTTCGTCGTACAACATTGAGCGATTTCGCAATCCGGCCAACGCGGTCGTTGAAAGCGAAGGCTGTCCGGTGGGCAACGACGCCTCAATGGTGCCCTATACGGACGAATAGGCCGCCTGCATTCAGCTGTGGTTCTTGACCAACGACCAGGCCAGATCGGCAAGTGTCCGTGCGCGATCGCCATACTGGGTGGCGGTTTCGGACGAGGCATTGCCGTCGAGGCCGCGCTTGTAGACACCCTGGACGATCGCGGCGAGGCGGAACAGCGAGAACGCCACGAAGAAGTTCCAGTTGGCGATTTCCTTGCGATGGGTTCGACGGGCGTAGGCCGAAAGGTATTCCTGCTCGGTAGGAATACCGAAGGCCCGGAGGTCCATGCCCGCATAGCCTGCCGAAGCGCCGAAGCCCTCGCCGAAATGATACATCATGCAGTTGTAGCCGAGGTCGGCGAGGGGATGTCCGAGGGTCGAAAGCTCCCAGTCGAGCACGGCGATTATGCGTGGTTCGGTCGGATGCACGATCGTGTTGCCGAGCCGGTAGTCGCCGTGGTTGACACGTGTTTCGTCGCCCGGCGGCAGGTTGTCGGGCAGCCACTGCTTGAGCAGTTCCATGGACTCGACCTGACTGGTCTTTGCAAGGTCGTACTGGCTCGTCCAGCGGGCGATCTGGCGCGGGATGTACTGTCCTTCACGGCCGAAGTCGCCGAGCCCGACGGCGCGGTAATCCACATTGTGGATGCGAGCGAGCACGTCGTTCATCGAATCGAAGATCCGGCCGCGGTCGGCCGGCGATATGCCGGGCATTTTGGGATCAGCCAGGATGCGTCCTGGCAGGAACTCCATGATGTAGAACGCCGTGCCGATCACCGAATCGTCCTGGCAAAGGGCATAGGGCTTGGGCACCGGGACATCGGTATGGTCCGCCAGGGCCTTGATCACCCGGTACTCGCGATCGACCTGGTGCGCCGAGGGCAGCAGCTTGCCGGGTGGTTTCTTGCGCAGCACGTACATGCGGCCGTTGGCATCGGTGACATGGAAGGTTGGGTTGCTCTGCCCGCCCTCGAACTGCAGCACTTCGATAGGTCCGCGAAAGCCCTCGACGCTCTTCTGCATATACGCAGAGAGGTGTGCCTGGTCGAAGGCGTGGACTTCGCGGACAGGGGTGAGATTGGCGGGCAACTGGGACATGCTGGATCGGACCATCGGTTGAGGGTTGTCGTAGTTCTAGCGCCGCAGCCGGTCGAATTCGAGGGCGCGTCCGGTTTGGCGTTCGCTCAGCGATGCAGGTGATGTCAGTTGACCTGGCGGACCTTGTCACCCCAGTAGGGTAGACGCAGCTCGCGCTTGAGCAGCTTGCCGGTCGGGTTGCGCGGCAGCGCTTCGACGAAGTCGATCGACTTCGGCAGCTTGTAGCCGGCGATGCGTTCGCGCGCCCAGGTGATCAATTCGCCCGCGGAGATTTCCGCGCCGGCTCTTGCCACGACCACGGCTTTCACCGCTTCGCCCCAACGCTCGTCCGGCACCCCGATCACCGCCACGTCGGCGACAGCAGGATGACCGAACAACGCGCTTTCAACCTCGGCGGGGTAGATATTCTCGCCGCCCGACACGATCATGTCCTTCACGCGGTCGTAGATGTAGAGATAGCCCTTGTCGTCGAGGTAGCCGGCATCGCCGGTCATGAACCAGTCTCCCTGAATGGCGCGGGTCGTGGCGTCGGCCAGCCTCCAATACCCCCGCATGACCTGCGGTGAGCGCACGGCGATCTCGCCAACCTTTCCTGCTGGAAGGTCGTTGCCATCATCGCCGACGATGCGCAGATCGACTCCGGTCTGGGCATAACCGCAGGACAGGAGCTTTTCGGTATCGGCGGGATCGTGATCTTCCGGCGGCAACAGCGTGATGGCGCCGGTCGTCTCGGTGAGGCCGTAGACCTGCTGGAAGCCACACTTGAAAATATTCATCGCCTGTTTCAGCAGGTCGGCCGGGATTGGCGCGGCGCCGTAGACAATCAGGCGCAGACTGGACAGATCGGTCTCACGGACCTGTGGCGCCTGCACCAGAAACAGGATCATCGCCGGCACCAGCAGCGCAACCTGCAGCCGCTCCCGCTGGATGAGGCTGAGCACCTGTGCCGGCACGAACTCGCGCACCACATGGTTGACGGCGCCGGAATAGAGGCCGGCAATTCCCCAGCCGGCGCCGCCGATGTGGAACATCGGAAGGCAGACAAGATTGGGAACGCCGGGCGCCAGCAGCCAGCTCTTCGTCCATAGCGGAAACATCCAGGCGAAATTTGCGTTGGTGAGTTCCGCGCCCTTCGGCAGACCCGTTGTGCCGCTGGTGTAGAATTGGATCGCCGTGTCCTGCGACTGGGCCGCCAGAAGCGGGTCTTCGGCGCCCTGCCGGTCGCGCCAGGTCTCGAACGACTCCCAGGCGCCGTGACGGTCGCCCAGGATGACGATCTTGCGCACCGTTTTCAGGTCGTTCCGAATCTTTTCAGCGACGGCCAGGTATTCCTCGCCGACGAACAGGATCTCGGCCTCGGCGTCGTTGATGATGTGTTGCACCTCGGGGGCGGCGAGCCGCCAGTTGACGGAGACCATCACGGCATTGGCCTTGGCGATGCCAAACAGCAGCTCGAAGAACAGGTCGCTGCTCTTGTCGAGGTGGGCGATGCGTGTTTGCGGTCTTATGCCTTCGGCGATCAGGCCATTGGCCACCCGGCTGGCCGCACGGTCGAGGGTGGCGTAGGTGGTCGTGCGCCCTTCGTACACGATGGCGGCGGCATCGGGCCGCGACTCCGCATGCCGTCGGACGATGTCGGCGAGACCCGTGATCGTTATGCTCATTCGACGTTTCCCCGGCGGTCTTGGCCGCTGCGACGGGCATGCGGCGCGGCATCCTTCGGCCGTTTGGAGGTGATTTCAAGAGTTCGATCGCATAATGTCGGCCGCGAAAACAGGCGGCATTCCAGGAGCATCATGAGCAAGAGAATCTTGGTCACCGGCGGCGCGGGCTTCCTCGGGTCGCACTTGTGCGAGCGGCTGCTTGGTGCGGGCAACGACGTGCTGTGCGTCGACAACTACTTCACCGGCTCCAAAGCCAATGTCGCGGACTGCCTCGACAATCCGCGCTTCGAACTGATGCGCCACGACGTGACGTTTCCGCTCTATGTCGAAGTCGACGAGATCTACAATCTCGCCTGTCCGGCGTCGCCGATCCACTACCAGCACGATCCGGTTCAGACGACCAAGACCAGCGTGCATGGTGCCATCAACATGCTCGGGCTGGCCAAGCGGGTGCGCGCCAAGATATTTCAGGCATCGACCAGCGAGGTCTATGGCGACCCGACGGTCCATCCCCAGGTCGAGAGCTATCGGGGCAACGTCAATCCGCTGGGACCGCGCGCCTGTTACGACGAGGGCAAGCGCTGTGCGGAGACGCTGTTCTTCGACTATCACCGCCAGCACAAGCTGCGCATCAAGGTCGCCCGCATCTTCAATACCTACGGTCCACGCATGCATCCCAACGACGGGCGCGTGGTGTCGAATTTCATCGTCCAGGCCTTGAAGGGCGAGGATATCACCATCTACGGCGATGGCATGCAGACCCGTGCCTTCTGCTACGTCGACGACCTCCTCGACGGCTGGCTGCGTCTGATGGATCATACGCCCGACGACTTCACGGGGCCGGTCAATATCGGCAATCCGGTCGAGATGCCGATCCGGCATCTTGCCGAAAAGGTCATAAAGCTGGTCAACGGCAAATCGAAGCTCGTCCAGGCCCGGCCGCTGCCGGCCGACGATCCCCTGCAGCGCTGTCCGGACATCACGCTGGCGCGCAAGATGCTGAAGTGGGAGCCGAAGGTGGCTCTCGACGAGGGGCTGGCGAAGACGATCGCTTACTTCGACAGCCTGCTGAAGAGCAACAAGGCCATCAGCCGCGTCGGCCGCTAGGACCGGCGCGGCGGAGTTCGCCTACTGGGCCGCGACTGCGCGCGGCAGGGCGTTGACGACCGAGGCCTTGCCCGAGGTCATCTCGTCGTAGATCCACTTGTAGGTCTTCTCCATGCCATCCTCGAGACGGATGGACGGAGCCCAGTTCATCAGCTTCTTGATCAGCGTGTTGTCGCTGTTGCGGCCGCGCACACCCTTCGGCGCGTCGAGCTTGTAGCTGCGCTTCAGCTTGATGCCTGCAATCTTCTCGACCATGTCGACCAGCGTGTTGATGCTGACCAACTCGTCGCTGCCGATATTCAGCGGCTCGATGATGTTGCTTTCGGCGAGCTTGATCGTGCCCTCGGTGCAATCGTCGATGTACATGAACGAGCGGGTCTGCTCGCCGTCGCCCCAGATCTCGATCTCGTGCTTGCCCGAGAGCTTGGCGGCGATGACCTTGCGGCACATCGCGGCGGGGGCCTTCTCGCGGCCACCGTCATAGGTGCCTTCCGGGCCGTAGACGTTGTGGTAACGAGCGACACGGGTCGCGATGCCGTAATCCTCGCGATAGTGACGGGCCATGCGCTCGCTGAACAGCTTTTCCCAGCCGTAGCCGTCTTCCGGCAGGGCGGGGTAGGCGTCTTCTTCCTTGAGGGCCGTCACATTGGCATCGGTCTGCTTGTCGCCGTTGTAGACGCAGGCCGACGAGGCATAAAAGAAGCGCGGAGTGCCGGCTTCCTTGGCCGCCACCAGCATGTGGGTGCTGACCAGAACCGACAGCATGCACTCGGCCTTATGGGTCTCGATGAAGCCCATGCCGCCCATGTCGGCGGCAAGGTTGTAGATCATGCCGGCGCCCTTGGCGGCCAGCCTGCAGGGCTCGAGCAACGACAGGTCGCCGACCTGATTCTCGACGCCGGGGGTCTTCTGATACCACTCGTCGAGCGGCTTGATATCGACCGCCCGAATCCTGGTATGGCCCCGCTGCTGCAGGACGCGGACCAGATGGCCACCGATGAAGCCACCGCCACCTGTGACGACCACGAGATCATTCTTGGACATAAGACAGCCTTTCAATCGACGCGCGGGGGCGTTTTAACCGACTTTTCAACGACTTGCGAGGCGAGCAGGGAACTCCTGGTCGAACGCGTCCGGCGGCTCTACTCCACCGCCGGCAGCTCGCGGTTCGAGAGCCAGGCGACGAGCGGCGCACGCGAGTGATCGTTTGCTCGCCCGACGCTCCGGCGTCAAGTCGCTGGGCTGCTGCATCGAGTGCGCGATTGTCGCGGTCGCGCGCGGTCGATGCAACGGCACCCCAAAACCGATGGTTCCACACGAAAAGTTAATATATACCAATCACATAGCTGCTTCATTCAAAGTTGTTTTGCGGTGCTGGCCGACATTACCCCTGTCATTCTGACCTACAACGAAGCGGCAAATGTCGGGCGGTCGCTCGAGCGATTGACCTGGGCCGCCGACATCGTGATCGTCGACAGCGGCTCGACCGATGAAACGCTGGAGATCGCGGGCCGGTTTCCCAATGTCCGGACGTTCCACAGGCCGTTCGACAGCCATGCGCAGCAATGGCGGTTCGCGACCACCGAGACCGGCGTGGCGACAGATTGGGTCCTGCGGCTGGATGCGGACTACATGATGGAGCCCGCGTTGCGCGAGGAAATCGCCGCACTCACCCCCACGGCCGAGGTCGCGGCCTATGAAATCGCCTTTTCGTATTGCATCGACGGTCGCCCGCTGCGGGCATCGCTTTATCCGGCCTTGCCAGTCCTGTTCCGTCGCGGGCGCGCGCGCTTCGAGCAGGATGGCCACACCGAAAAGCTGCGCATCGACGGTCCGGTCGGAAAGGTGAGCAATCGCCTGTTGCACGACGATCGCAAGAGCCTCGAGCGCTGGCTGCAGTCGCAGGTGCGCTATCAGGCCAGCGAGGCCGAAAAACTCTCGACGCGGACCTGGTCGGAACTTGGCTGGGCCGATCGCCTGCGTTGCACGCGCGTGCTGGGGCCGCCGGTCGTGGCGCTGCACTGCCTGCTGTTCAAGGGCCTGGTGTTCGACGGAAAGGCGGGGCTTCTCTATACGGCTCAGCGAATTGTCGCCGATCTGATCCTGTCCATGCACCTGCTTCGCCGCGATCTTGAGCGTGCCGGAGCCAGAAGGTCCTCGAGATGAGCTATATTCTGGGGCTCAACGCCTTTCATGCCGATGCCGCCGCCTGCCTGGTGAAGGACGGCGAACTGGTCGCTGCCGTCGAGGAGGAGCGTTTCCGGAGGATCAAGCACTGGGGCGGCTTTCCCAGCGAATCGATCCGATACTGCCTGGCCGAGGCGGGCATATCGCTGGGGGACGTGGAACACGTTGCCGTCAACAGCGACAACCGGGCGAACCGCTGGCGCAAGCTTGCCTATGTACTGACATCGGGCGTCCGCCCCGGTTACGTCCTGAACCGGCTGCGCCAGCGCGGCGAGCGCGCCGACATCGCGGGCAACCTCAAGCGGCATTTGCCGGAGCAGGAATTCCGCGGCGCCGTGCATGCCGTCGAGCATCATCTCTGTCACCTCGCGTCGGCGTTCCTGGTATCGCCGTATGACAAGGCGGTGGCGGTCTCGGTCGACGGCTTCGGCGATTTTTCCTCGGCCGCGTGGGGCCTCGGCCGGGGCGGTACCCTTCAGGTCGACGGCCGGGTCTACTTTCCGCACTCGCTTGGCGTCTTCTATGAGGCGATGACGCAGTTCATCGGCTTCCCGCACTACGGGGACGAATACAAGGTCATGGGCCTGGCGCCCTATGGCGAACCGCGGCACGTCGAGGCCATGAAGCAGATCGTCAGGCTGAAGGCCGACGGCAGTTTCGCGCTCGATCTGCGCTATTTCCGCCATGCTGCGGGCGAGGGCGCAAACTACACCGTGAAGGACGGCATTCCCTCGGGCGGGCGGCTGTGGAGCGATGCGCTGGTCGATCTGCTTGGACCGGCGCGAGATCCGGCAGCACCACTGGAGGATCGTCACCGCGACATCGCGCGGTCGGCGCAGGTGACCTACGAGAACGCCTTCTTCCATCTGCTGGAGGCGCTGCACCGCCGCTACGACTCCGATGCCGTCGTGCTGGCGGGTGGCTGCGCCTACAACTCCGTCGCCAACGGCAAGGTGCTCGAACGCTCGCCGTTCAAGAAGCTTTATGTCCAGTCGGCCGGTGGCGACGCGGGAGGCGCGATCGGCGCTGCCTTCGAGACCTGGCATCGGCTGGCCGGCCCGGCGGTCAAGCGCCATTTCGTGATGGATCATGCCTATTGGGGACCGTCGTCGAGCCCCGAGCAGGTCGCCGCCGCGATCGCCGCCCGCCGCGCCGACTTCGACGCCGCGGGCTGTACCATCGAACGGGTCGGTGACGAGGCCACCCTGTGCCGCCGCGTGGCGCAGGCGATCGCCGACGGCAAGGTGATCGGCTGGTTCCAGGGCCGCCTCGAATGGGGCCCGCGCGCGCTCGGCAACCGCTCGATCCTGGGCGATCCGCGCCGGGCCGACATGAAGGACATCCTCAACCTCAAGATCAAGCGGCGCGAATCGTTCCGGCCGTTCGCGCCGTCGATCCTGCGCGACGCCGTGCCCGAGTGGTTCGAGACCGACGACGACGTGCCGTTCATGATGCAGGTCTTCCGGATCCGTGCGGAAAAGCGGGCCGAGATTCCGGCCGTCACCCATGTCGACGGCACCGGCCGCCTGCAAACGGTTACCTGGGCCGGCAATCCGCGTTATGCCCGGCTGATCCAGGCTTTTGGCGATCTCACGGGCGTGCCCATCGTGCTCAACACCAGTTTCAACGAGAACGAACCGGTCGTGTGCACGCCTGAGGAAGCGATCGACTGCTTCCTGAGAACCAAGATGGACGTTCTGGTCCTGGGCGACACGCTGATCGAACGATGATCTCGTTCACGGTCAACGGCCGGGGCCAACGCCACCTGCCGCTCCGTCTGGCCTGAAGGCGCTCGCGGCAGCCCGTTTTTTTGGCACAGCCCGTTGTGCCACGCGGTGTCCACGGACCTGTCCAAAACCGCAGCCAAACCCTTGAGGGGGCAGGCGAATCGCCCCCTGACGAACTGTGCCGCCGGAGCCGCCTACCTTGCCTCAGCAGTGTCTGGATCAGTGTCCGGCCTTTTGCGCGCGATCGTTGCCTGAAGCCCGGCCTCGTAAGC
>CALFRN010000257.1 GCA_937919085.1 uncultured Reyranella sp. | reverse complement strand
GCCGCCGCCGTTGGTGCCCAGCATTTTGATCGCGAGCTGCGAGGCCACGGGACCCTGGGCGATGGTCTGTTTGGCGCCCTCCAGCGTCGTCGCCTCGACATAGCCGCCGAGGTTCTGCGGCACGCCCTGCCAGACATAGAACAGGGCGAGCACGAGGCAAAAAGGCAGCAGCACGTAGAGCGTCACCCGCACGATGTCGGCCCAGAAGTTGCCGATGCCCTTGGCATTGCTGCGGGCGAAGCCGCGGATGAAGGCGACGGCCAGCGCAATGCCGGTGGCGGCGCTCAGGAAATTCTGAACCGTGAGCCCGGTCATCTGCGACAGGTAGCTCATGGTCGATTCGCCGCCGTAGTTCTGCCAGTTGGTGTTGGTGAGGAAGCTGACGGCGGTGTTGAAGGAAAGATCCGGGGCCACCGCCGCCATGTCCTGCGGATTGAACGGCAGAACGTCCTGCAGGCGCAGCAGCAGATAGAGCAGCGCGAAGCCAGCGATGTGGAAGACCAGCATGGCGCGGCAATAGACCCACCAGCTCTGGTCCTCGGCGGGATCTATGCCGGCCAGGCGGTAGAAGCCGCGCTCGACCGGCCCCAGTACCGGCGACAGAAAGGTGCGTTGCCCCTCCATGACGCGGCTGAGATAGCCGCCGAGAGGCCGCGTGAGCACGAGCAGGATCGCGACGAAGAGGGCGATCTGCACCCAGCCGTTGAAGGTCATGGCAACCTCGGAACTTTCCCTAGAATTTTTCCGGACGCGCCAGCGCGACCGTGAGATAGACGAGCAGGATCGCGACGAGTGCGCCGCCCAGGACGTAATCGAGAATCATGGGAGCCTCACAGCCTGTGGCACAGGCGTTCGTAGGCGATCAGCAGGCAGAACAGCGCGAAGCCGGCGCCGAGGAAAACGAGATCGAGCATGGAACTCTCCTTCGCCGGCATAGAAAGTCTTTCGGGCATAGGAATTCGAGCCGTCTGTACCGGCCTCCGCATAGGCACGGCATAGGAATTCGGCCCGACCGGGCGCTCCCTAGCGTCCTCCATTTGGAGGCACAGCAGTACAAGCGGCGGCGTGAAGAATGCGGTCGGCCTCGTATTGGTCTCAGCCGTCGTTGCGATCAGAACGGCGAGTGCGCGGGGCAGGCAGGGCGCATTGACGGTGAGGCCAACTGCGCTGACGTCCGCTCCGGGTCAAACTGCGAAGTGACGGCCTGTCGGCGTCATGTCTGGATTATCCCCGGTACTGACTGAACTGCGAGCATCCCGGATCGGTAGCTTCGTGCCAAATGCAGACATCGGCACGCGGCCACCGGATACGCAATGAATGCGTTTGGCTTCCTTGTCCCAGGCCTCTTGCTAGTGTTGTTCGGCACACACTTTGCCAGTGCCGAACAGCAACAGTCTGCCTTATCGGCGCATCACGGCATCAGCCGTCGAAGGAGGGCGCGCGATTCCCGCTGAAGGTCGGAAAGGCGGCCATACAAGGCAGCCGCCTCCTGCGTGCAGAGCCCATGCCGGTACATACCATTGCCCTTGCCCTTCGGCGCGCCACCCGGCGCACCGTGGAAGCGTCGGACCGTCGATGGGCCCCAGCATCAGGAACTGCGTGAGTTGGGACAGTGGCGGCGTTCGATACCCCCGCGATATCGCTTGATGACAACGCATTGAGCCCTGCGCTCAAAGCCAAATCGCTGAGTCGTTTTGGTGGATAGTGGCCTCCCTCCCGCCCACCATTCGCCCCCCAATCGAGCCAGGCGAGCAGGTTTCAGACCTTGCCGAGCGTTCCGGGGCCGAACCGTTGGCGGGAGGTCGATCTAGGTGTCGAGGTTGTTGGCGACGTTGCCCCTCGCGTGGCAGGCTCCTGCAGGGAGGTCGCCATGCGCCTGCTGAAGCTGCTGCTGGGCGACCACCGAGAACGCGGGCCAGGTACATGTGGGCACATGACAGATTGGGATCCAGCTTGGTTGATCGGCGACCCGAGCCGACAAACTCGCGGGCCACCTACCTCGCCTTCGTCAAACTCGCATCCATCCGAAGCTGGCTGCGTGCCAATGTGTCCACGGCCTAGTTGATCGGCCCCATGATCTTGCCGGGGTTCATGATGTTGTCGGGGTCGAGCGCCTTCTTGATCGAGCGCATCAGCGACATCGCCTCGCCGTGCTCCTTGT
>CALFRN010000256.1 GCA_937919085.1 uncultured Reyranella sp. | reverse complement strand
AGTTGACTGAAGGCTTGGCCCCGCCGGATCAATGCCAGCACGTTGTCCGGCTCTAGTACCAGGACCTTGTCGAAATCCTCAATGGCCCGTTCGTAGGCGCGCTTGTGGGTCGCCAGCACGATGCCGCGTTCCATAAAATCCAGGGTTGTGCTGGAGTCCAATCGGACGGCCTCCCTGTAGAGGTCGAGCGCCTTCTCGGTGTTGCCACGCGCATCCACTGCCGCGGCCAAGCGAAACACGTTCAGGGCTTCGGGATTCCTCGAATTGAACATGCTGTCATGGCGCTTCAGCGCGTCAGTGTAGTCGTCTCCTCCCACGGCCTCAGCGCCAAGCGCCATGCGCGCGCTGCCGCGGACCAGCCGCGCCAGCGCCAGCTGCTCGGGCGAGAGCTCGTGAGTAATGATCGCGCCGGAACAGTCGGCATTACGCTGCTCGGCGTCGTTTGATGTGGGAAAACCGCCGCGGACACATCTGTCGTACAGGGTGCTGGTGGTGGCGGGCGCGGGCGGCGGCGCGGCCGCTGCAGGAACCGGCGTCGATGACGCCATGGGGGCTGGGGCCGGGACAGAGATTGCTGCCAGATCGGGAACGGCTTCAGCGCCAAGCGGTGGAAACTTGCAATAGGCATACCCATAGAGCACTGCCGCCGAGCAGATGGCGACGCCCGTTCCGATCACAATGCCGGTGTACTTCAGCTGACATCCTCCCGGTGAACCCCTGAATCAGTGTCAACGTCGGCATTTGTCCAAGGTTCCCCGGATGCACCCTTGGCAGAGCCTCTTAAAGGATGTTGGCTCCACCTACTGACTGGAATGCTCCGTAGACCTAAGAAATGCGCCTAATATCGTCTGGTAATTGGAGACTGTATGGATGCCGATCAGTTTGGACATATCGCCCCTTAACCGTGTCGTTGTCATCGCTGCCCAAGGCCACATCACGCCGGAAGAGATCGGTCGCCTTGCCCAGGACCTGGTCGAAGCGAACGTCTCGCACTACGGCAAGATCATCGATGTCACGATGTCCACTTCAAATCTCACCAAGAAACAGGTTGAGCGCATCGCCGCGATGCTGAGGGGGGAGCCGAGTTCGCGGCGCGGTCCGGTAGCCTTCGTCATGAACCCGGATATAGCGGGATTTGCGAATGTGTTCGCCGAAGTTACCCAGGACGAAAGGCCGATAAGGCTTTTCCACAGCCTTCGCGACGCCCGCAAGTGGCTTGGTGCGCAACCGACTGTTGAGGCCTCGCCCTCAGGAAGTCGTTGACGATAGTGAACCCGCTCTCATCATCGACGGGCCGGTCGATAGGCATATGCCTGACGTCCGATCTCTGACGAACTGCTCAGCGTGGGCAATGTCCGAAATCGGCTCGAAAGCAGAAGTCGGCGACCGCGCATTATTGGGTTTTGACCCTAGCTACATCTTCTTCGGACGCACGATCTTGATCGTCGAGGTGGCGTGAACGATCAGGCGGCC
>CALFRN010000255.1 GCA_937919085.1 uncultured Reyranella sp. | reverse complement strand
TCGTGCCGATGTTGCAGTGCGGCTTGTTCCGCTCAAACTTCGCCTTCGTCATGGTCTTGATCCCTAATCAATCGATCTCAGTTCGTTCGGCGGCGTCTCAGCCGGCCAGCTTGGCGACGACTTCGTCCGCAACCGCCTGCGGCACAGGCGCGTAGTGGTCGAAGGTCATGGTGTAGGCAGCACGCCCCTGGGTCATCGACCGCAGCGTGTTCACGTAACCAAACATGTTGGCGAGCGGCACCATGGCATCGATGACCTGGGCATTGCCCCGGGCATCCATGCCGAGAATCTGGCCGCGCCGACTGTTCAGATCTCCGATGCAGTCGCCCATGTAATCGTCGGGCGTTACCACCTCGACCTTCATGATCGGCTCGAGCAACTTGCACTGCGCCTTGGCCAATCCTTCACGGAACGCGGCACGGGCCGCGATTTCGAAAGCCAGGACGCTCGAGTCGACGTCATGGTAGTTGCCGTCGATCAGACTTGCCTTGAAGTCGATCACAGGGAAGCCGGCGAGCACGCCGGTTTCCCGCGACGCCGCGAGGCCCTTTTCGACGCCGGGGATGAATTCCTTGGGAATCGAACCGCCGACGATCTTGCTCTCGAAGCTGTAACCGGTACCCGGCTCGCCCGGCTCGAACACGATCTTCACGCGTGCGAACTGGCCCGACCCGCCGCTCTGCTTCTTGTGGGTGTAGTCGATCTCGGCCTTGCGCCCGAGGGTCTCGCGATAGGCGACCTGCGGGGCGCCGACATTGGCATCGACCTTGTAGGTGCGCCGCAGGATATCGACCTTGATCTCGAGGTGCAGTTCACCCATGCCCTTGATCACGGTCTGGCCGGTCTCGGGGTCGGTGGTGACGCGGAACGTCGGATCCTCCTGAACGAGGCGCCCGAGCGCCTGGCCGAGCTTCTCCTGATCGGCCTTCGACTTCGGCTCGATGGCGAGCTCGATAACCGGATCGGGGAAATCCATCTTCTCGAGGATCACCGCGTTGTCTGGCGCACACAGCGTGTCACCGGTGGTCACGCTCTTGAGACCTGCCAAGGCGATGATGTCGCCAGCGTGCGCTTCCTTCACATCCTCACGATTGTTGGCATGCATCAGCAGCATGCGGCCGATACGTTCCTTGCGATCCTTGGTGCTGTTCAACACCCCCGACGAGGATTCGAGCACGCCCGAGTAGACACGAGCGAAGGTGAGCGAACCCACGAACGGATCGGTCATGATCTTGAAAGCAAGCGCCGATAGCGGCGCGTCGTCACTCGACGGCAGAGTGATCGGCTCATCGGTGCCCATCTTGACGCCCTTGACGTCAGGCACGTCGATCGGCGCCGGCAGATAGTTCACGACCGCATCGAGCATGGGCTGCACGCCCTTATTCTTGAACGCCGAGCCGCACAACACCGGCACGAAGGCGTAGGAGATCGTTCCCTTGCGAATGCACTTGATCAGCGTGTCGTAGTCGGGCTCTTCGCCGGCCAGATACTTCTCGAGTGCGGCATCGTCCTGCTCGACAGCCATCTCGAGCATCTTGTGGCGCCATTCGGCAGCCTGCTCCTTCAGCTCCGCCGGAATCTCGACGACCTCGTACTTGGCGCCGAGCGTTTCTTCCAGCCAGATGATCGCCTTGTTGGAGACCAGGTCGACAAGACCACGGTAGTCGGACTCGGCGCCGATCGGCATCTGAGTCACCAGCGGCTTGCTGCCGAGACGATCCCTGATCATGTCGACGGTACGCCAGAAATTGGCGCCAGTGCGGTCCATCTTGTTGATGAAGCAGATGCGCGGCACGCCATACTTGTCGGCCTGACGCCACACGGTCTCGGACTGCGGCTCCACGCCCGCGACGCTGTCGAACACGCAGACGGCGCCGTCGAGCACGCGCAGGCTGCGCTCGACCTCGATGGTGAAGTCGACGTGGCCGGGAGTGTCGATGATGTTGATGCGGTAGGTCGGGCCGGCATAGGGGCCGGATTCAGCCTTCCAAAAGCAGGTCGTGGCGGCCGATGTAATCGTGATGCCGCGTTCCTGCTCCTGCTCCATCCAATCCATGGTGGCGGCACCATCATGGACTTCGCCGATCTTATGCGACTTGCCCGTGTAGTACAGGATGCGCTCGGTCGTCGTCGTCTTGCCGGCGTCGATATGCGCCATAATACCGATGTTGCGGTAGTGCGCGATGGGAGTAATGCGAGCCATGGACTGGGCTTTCTGGGAGAGGGCCTGAGACGCGCTTACCAGCGATAGTGCGCAAATGCCTTGTTGGCATCGGCCATCTTGTGCGTGTCTTCACGTTTCTTGACTGCGTTGCCGCGACGATTGAAGGCGTCAAGCAGTTCGGCGGAGAGCTTTTCGGTCATGCTGTGGCCCGAGCGATCGCGGGCCGCCTGGATGATCCAGCGAATGGCGAGTGCCTGGCGGCGCTCCGGACGAACCTCGACCGGCACCTGATAGGTGGCACCACCAACGCGACGAGAGCGGACCTCGACGGCCGGCTTCACATTCTCCAGCGCCTCGTGGAAGGCCGGCACCGGATCCTGCTTGAGCTTGCCCTGGACCTCGTCGAGTGCGCCGTACACGACGCGTTCTGCGACCGATTTCTTACCACGCTCCATAAGCGTGTTCATGAACTTGCTGATGACGATGTCACCGAACTTGGCATCCGGCAGGACCTGACGTTTTTCGGCAGCGCGACGGCGAGACATGTTTTCCTCCCCGCCTTACTTCGGACGCTTCGCGCCGTACTTCGAACGGCGTTGCTTGCGGTCCTTGACACCCTGCGTATCGAGAGTGCCGCGAATGATATGATAGCGCACGCCGGGAAGATCCTTCACGCGGCCGCCGCGGATCATGACGACCGAATGTTCCTGCAGATTGTGGCCCTCGCCAGGAATGTAGCTCACCACTTCGTAGCCGTTGGTGAGGCGCACTTTGGCGACCTTGCGCAGCGCCGAGTTCGGCTTCTTGGGCGTCGTCGTATAGACGCGGGTGCACACGCCGCGTTTCTGCGGGCAGGCTTCGAGCGCCGGCACCTTGTTGTGCGTCGTGAGGCCCTGGCGCGGCTTGCGGATCAACTGGTTAATCGTCGGCATAGAATTTCGGTTTCCTTAACGCCGTCTCGGGTCCACCCAACATCATCGCCGTGGCGCAAAGCAAATACGCGGGCATAGCGGCAAGAGCGCAGCCCCGCGCGAGAAAAACTTTGCGGCCAAATTGGCCTGACTTGTAGCGGTCCTCGACGTCAGGCAGCGTCTTGGCGTGTAAGCCAACCACCAGCCCCCCGGCGAGGTGGCGCGCTTATATGATTGCTGCGCCTAGGCGTCAAGCATGCTTCTCATTGATTTCGTTGGCTATTCCGAACTTGCCGTGCGCGACTCGTTCCTGACTCGGGTGCATGCAATCACGCAAGAATCTTATAACCATATCTTGTGGTCTACCTCACCGCGGCCACAAGTTTACTTCACGGGACCCGTAAGGTATATCAGCCGTCATGTTGCGCCAGCTCCCGCGTATGACCTCGGCCGCCAAAGGTACCTTTGGGGCGGGGAAAGTTGCGCGCATTCTGATCTAGACGCCGACTTGAAATCCCTGACCCCGCCGAGATGGTCGGGGTCTAGCGCAACGGGTCCCGCCCCTCCGGCCAACGGAAACGAGACCCGCGATGCCACCCCCCAGACTACCTTCCAGCTCCATGCCGCCGACGCCGGTGCTCGAGACGCTGCGCCTCGTCCTGCGCCCCGTCCGCAGCAAAGATGCGCCAGCCATCCAGCGTCGGTTCCCGAGGTGGGAGATCGTGCGTTGGCTCGATGCCAAGATTCCCTGGCCCTATCCGGCGGACGGCGCGGCAGCCCATGTCGCGACCTGCCTCGAGGCCATGGCACGGGGACAGAAGTCCCATTGGGCCATCATCCCAAAGTCGGGCCCGGCTGACCTGATCGGCGTCATCGATCTCTGGCCGGACGACGGGACGAGCCACGACCAGCGGGGCTTTTGGCTCGCCACGGAGTTCCACGGCAAGGGCCTGATGACCGAGGCCGCGGAACGCGTGACGCAATACGCCTTCTGCGACCTCGGCTGGCCGCACCTGTGGCTCAGCAACGCGCAGGACAACCATCCGTCTCGCCGCATCAAGGAAAAGCAGGGCGCCCGGCTGGTCGACCTGATGATCGGTGAGCATGTCGGCGGTCGCGGGCCGCGAATGGTCTGGTTGCTGACGCAGGAGGCTTGGATGGCCCGACAGGCGGCGTGACACCGCGCGCCCACGAAAAAGGCCGTCCCCTGTCCAGGGACGGCCTTCGATTTGTTGCGATCGGGCGGCGGTCAGTCGGCCGCGCGTTCCTCTTCGAGGGTCGGAATCGGACGATCCTCGCCATCGGCGCCAGCCGCCATGATAGCCCGATCACGCTGGGCCGCGATCGTCTTCAAGCGGTTCACGACTCCGCCGGTACCGGCCGGGATCAGGCGACCGACAATGACGTTCTCCTTCAGACCCTGCAGGTTATCGACTCGGCCCGACACGGCCGCCTCGGTCAGAACACGCGTGGTCTCCTGGAAGGAGGCCGCCGAGATGAACGACTTGGTCTGCAGGCTCGCCTTGGTGATGCCGAGCAGAACCGGATCGGCCTTGGCAAGCTTCAGCTTCTCCGCCCCGAGCTTGGCGTTCTCCATCTCGTATTCCTGCTTGTCGAGCTGCTCGCCGATCAGGAAGGTGGAGTCACCGGGATCGGTGATCTCTACCTTCTGCAACATCTGACGTGCAATCGTCTCGATATGCTTGTCGTTGATCTTCACGCCCTGGAGACGGTAGACCTCCTGGATTTCATTCACCAGATACTCGGCCAGCTTCTCGATACCCAGCACGCGCAGGATGTCGTGCGGCACTGGATTGCCATCGATCAGGAGATCGCCGCGCTCCACGAAGTCGCCTTCCTGGACGGCAATACGCTTGCCCTTGGGAATAAGATACTCGACAGGCTCCGCTTCGCCCTCCGGCACGATCACGACCCGGCGCTTGTTCTTGTAGTCCTTGCCGAACTCGATGCGTCCCGAGATGTCGCAGATGATGGCGAAATCCTTGGGCTTGCGTGCCTCGAACAGCTCAGCCACCCGCGGCAGGCCGCCCGTGATGTCGCGGTTCTTGCCGCCCTCGCGTGGAATACGCGCGAGAATGTCACCGGCATGGACCTCCTGGCCATTCTCGACCGACAAGACCGAATCGATCGACAGCAGGTACCGGGCCTCCTGGCCGTTGGCCAGCATGATGGGCTTGCCCTCGGCATCGTGAATGGCGATGCGGGGACGCAGGTCGCCACCGCGCGGTTGGCCCTTCCAGTCGACCACGACGCGATTGGAAATGCCGGTCGAATCGTCGATGACCTCGCGGATCGACACGCCCTCGACGAGATCGACATAGACCGCCTTGCCCGCCTTCTCGGTGATGATGGGAAGCGTGTAGGGATCCCAGTCGGCAAGCCGCTG
>CALFRN010000254.1 GCA_937919085.1 uncultured Reyranella sp. | reverse complement strand
GGTCGCGCCCCTGTCGTTCCTCATGAGGCGGCGGAAAATGGACGGCATTATTATCTCTAAAGGAACTGAACGTTCTTTGATTGACGTTTGCACCTGCCACCTCGGCGAGGTTCTGGGGACCTTCCGGAGTGATCGACACATACGCCGGGGCCGAAAATGCCCCCCTAATCTCAGTATACGGATGAGATATTGTAGATAACTTATTGATTATAAGTGTATCTTCAAATTCAGATTTGTATCAATTTCTTCGCGATGCATGCAGATGGGCCGCTGCGGAAGTTTGAGTGCCCGATGATCTTTTGGCTCATGCTAGTGTTTGAAAACAGGGAGGGCGTGTCATGAAGTCCATTCTGACAATGGCCTGGACGGCAGAGGATCCATCCGCATTCGATTTGGCGGTGAAGATGGCGCGAAAGTTCGACGCCCGGCTGATCGGACTGGAGCCGCCGTCCTATGGCGTTATGAGTATGGCGTGGGCCGATGCCGGCATGGGCGCGCCGATCGGTGGCGGCCTGGCCGAAGACGCCGAAGAGCGTCAGCGCGTGGCGGCGGTAAAGGCTGCCTTCGATGAGCGTGCTGCAGGACTCACCTCGGAGTGGCGACCGGCCGACGACAGTGGACCAACGGCGATCGGGACGATCGGGCGGGCGTATGACCTGATCGTCCTGCCTCAACCCGGGCCGCTCCCAAAGATGCCGGAGAGCGTTTTTGAAACGGCGCTGTTCGATTCGGGTCGCCCGGTGCTGGTCGTGCCACCCGGAGCCAAGGAACTTGTGGGTCGGCGGGTTCTTTTCGCCTGGAATGGCTCTACCGAAAGTGCGCGTGCCATATCCCTCGCCATGCCGGTCCTGAGTGGCGCCGAGGCCATCGTGGTGCTGAGTGTCGAGGGTGCGATGGTACCGGGGCCGACGTCGGCGGAGATCGCCGATTCGCTCAAGAGTCATGGACTCAACGTCACAAGCCAGCACGAGAAGGCAGGCTCGCGCTCAGCAGGGCAGACAATCGTCGATACCGCGATTTCGGTTGGCGCGGATCTGATCGTGAAAGGTGCCTATACCCAAAGTCGGTTGCGCCAGATGATCTTCGGCGGCATGACCCGTCATCTCATCCTCAGTTCGCCGCTGCCGGTACTTTTCTCGTACTGACAAACCGCTGCCGGTGTCTTCGCCATCGGCCGTGGTAGAACCCGCCGCATGACGGCTGGCCCGATATCGTCCGACCGAACGACCGGGGATCCGAAACGCCGGCAAAAGTTTGCCGCCGTGGCGGGTGCGCTCTGCATTGCCGCAGTGGTCGCTGTGTTGTTCGTTCGTGCCGACCCACCGAGGATCGGTGTGACGATCGGCGAGAGGCTTCTGACCCTCCGTGCCGAGCGTGCAAGTCTTCAAGCGCGCGCCGATGGCGGAACGAGAATCGGCCTGTTGCAGGCCTTTCGGACCGCGGGTCTGCTGACCGACGCCCTTGCCGCACGTTATGAGCCGGACGCTGAGCGCGCCTTCGACAGGCTCCCGGCCGACCGTCGCCAGCCCTTCGTCGCAGTCGACTTTCTGAATGCGGCCCTCAAGGCGGCTCTTGAGCGGCCGGGTGAAGGTGCGCGAAGCGCGGCTCGCAAGGCGGCCGAACAAGCTACTGCTCAACTGGAGCGGCTTGCGGGCCTGGATGCTGCGCCGCTGGTGTTGGATTTCACGCCGCGCTTCGTGCCGCCGCGCCGGGCCACGGGCGAACTTACTCTCGTTCCCCGTGAGCCTGGAAATCAGGTATCGCAAGGGGCGATCAGGCTTGGGGCGTCACCGGCGACGAGCGGGCCCGCTGCGCCGTCTGCGGTACCGACGGTGCCTCGCTATGCTCCTGAGTTCGCGGCGCCCGGCGCCGACCCGCCGGTGCAAATAGAAGTCATGGGTGGGCATCTTTCCTCGGGGGGACTGCCGCTGCCGGTACTGGCGATCGGCACGTGGCGTGGCGAGGCGACGATTGGACCGGAGCGTCTTTATTTTTCCGTACCGCGCGGCGCATTTGCCAACGATGCGGCGCGGACAACATTTGCTTCGGGATCACTGGTTATCCGCCGGGGCTCGCGGACGGCGACGTTCCAACTCCTGTTCACGGTGTTGCCGGACCGCCCAGGATCGTTTGCATTCGATCAACTGGTGCGCTCGACCGAGACGGAAGCCAAGACGCTGGTGTCGCCCGAAATCCTGGCGCGCGCGCCGGCCGGCGAGACGCGGGCGGTGCGGCGGTGCTTCGACCCGCCGTCCGGCTGGCGTTTCGACATGGCGCGTCGGCGCGTCGTCATCGTCGAGCGGCTGGGATGGCTCGATGATATCGGCGATCCGACACTTAACGGCGGCTCGGTCGAGTTCGTCGCCGAGGACACGCCCGGCCAGATCTGCCTCTCGGTGGTTGCGCGCCCTGTCACGCGTTTGGCCCGCACCGCCACGATCGGACGATTTGAGGCGACGCTGGTGCGCGACCGTCCGATTGAGCGTACCCAGGAGAGCGGGGTTCGTGCGCTCGACTGGCGCGAACCCATCCGCATGCAGATCGCGTCCGGCATGATTGAATGGAAACTCTATGTCAGGCTGTTCGACGAAATTGATCGCGAATTCGATCGGGTGAGACCGTCGGGTGTTCCGTTTCTGCGCATCGAACTCGATGATGGTGGGAAGACGCTGCTGCTGAGAGCCGACCCGACGGCAGAACCTTAGCGGCCACGCGCCTCCAGCCGCAGCAGGCGTTTGCCGTTGGCGTCCATGAGGTCGAGCGTCGTGGCGGTGATCCGGGCACTCTTGACTGCGCCGAGAGCGTCGATGAAACGCTGCTGAACCGTGTCGGTTGGTGGTGGGCAGTCCGTCGTTGTCGGCGGCCCTGCGATAAAGCGCAGGCCGTCTGGATCGAGTTCGTAGTTGCCGCTGAGGCTGGTGCAGCCGGTCAACGTAGTGAATGTTCCATTATCTTCGAGCGTTACTCGTGGCTGTCGCCGCCCGTCGGCGAATGCCACCCGCTCGCCGCCGATCTCGACCACGCGCCACTCGGTGCCGCGCAATGTGGCACTCCGCGGCGCCAACGGAGGGCAGGTGGCAGTGGGCTTGATGCCGAGCAGGCTCTCGACCTCGATTTCGCCATCGCCGGAGAAGCGGCCGAGGACCTGGAGGAAGACCTGAGCTTCTCTGGAGGGGGCGACCTCGGTCCAGGTGCGCTCGAGGTCCGGTTCGGCCCCGCCGGGCGCCACTCCGAACGTGCGGCCGGTCGAGCACTCGGTAAACAGCCCGCCACTCTGCGAATCGCGATAGAGGCCATCGAGCCGAAAGCGCCCGTCGATCTTGTCGAATGTCGCCGCTCGCATGAGTTCGGTGCCGCTCTCGGCGACCAGACGCCCTTCGTCAGCCTGGCGAAAGGCACGTCGGGCCACGGCACCGCTGCGCAGGATCAGCCGAACGCCGCCATCCACTTCCTGGGTCCATTGCCCGAGTTCGAGAACCGGCTCGGCGACACCATCGCGGCGCTCGCGCAGCCGGAATGTTCCGTCGGGAAAGAGCGTCACGGTCAGATTGGGTCCCTCGAAAGTACGCGGCGGCTCGCCCGGCCGGCCGGCGGCGTGGCAGCGCATCGTCCGTCCGGCCGCCGTCAGCGTTGCCTCTCGTCCGCGGCCACGCAGTTCGAAGTAGGAGTCGCCGTAGGCGAAGCCCGACCCTGAGCGCTGACGCGTCAATTCGATCTCGGGCTGGCCAGGTACCATCAGTGTGGCGAGTTCGCCGTCGCTGGAGAAGACGGCGCTGAAATCGGGGCCGCCAGGGCAGACATATCTCACGTCCGGGCCCGGGGGCTCGCCTTGTATCGGCGTCGTCGGTGGCGCGGCCGGCGTCGGACTTTCCGGCGCTGCCGGTCCCTGGGCCAGTGCGGCGCCGGTCATCAGCAATGGAAGGAGAGCCAGCAGTCTGTTCTTCATGGCGCTTGCTCCGGGATTTCGCCGTCGGCTGACAACAGGACGGCGACGGGCCGCGTCGTTTCGAACTGAGCCAATACGATAAGGGCAACCACCATTATCGGTACACAAAGGAACATTCCGACCACGCCCCATATCGTGCCCCACACGACCAGGGACACGATCACCACCAGCGGCGAGAGGTTGAGCGAGCGCCCCATCATGGCCGGCTCGATGATGTTTGCCGTGGCGATCTGGATGGTGCCGATCACGAACAGCACGGTCAGGAAGGGCGTGAGGTGATCGAACTGTACCAGAGTGAGGATCGCCGGTGCCGCGATGGCGAGGATCGAGCCGACGGTCGGGATGAAGTAGAAGAAGAACAGCATTACCGCCCAGAAACCGGCGAAGTCGACGCCGACCCACGCCATGACGGTGTAACCCAGGACCGACGTCGCAATCGCGAGCGCAGTCTTGATGCGGACATACAGGCGGATGTCGCGGTCGATCCGCCCCAGTACCGCGCGCACCCGCGCCCGACGCGCGTCCTGCCCGAGGATGACCGCGAGCTTGCGGCTGAAATGGACCTGCTCGACGAACAGGAAGCCGGCGTAGATTGCGACGATGCCGGCAATACTGACGACCGAGGCGGCAGCAGTGGCAAATCCGCCGAGGGTGTCGGCGAGGCTGATGCGATTGAAAAGTTCGCCCAGCGTCGGGCTGTTTTCGATCCCGACCATCTCCGCGCCGGCATCGACAAGACGTTGAAGTCGGGCTTCGTAGCTGGGGGCGGCGGCGACGACGGCACTCACGTTGGTGCCGATCGTGCGGCCGAGGATCCAGAACAGGCCGCCGATGAAGCCGAGCGCGGCGATCAGCGCGACCGGTCGGGGAAGTTGGAAATGCGCCAGTCGTGGCCGCTCGAAGGCATCGGCAAGCGCATCGATCATGTACCAGAGCACGAGCCCGAGCACGAAAGGCATCAGCAGCCCGCGACCTACGATCAGCAGGCATATCGTGGCGGCAATCACGATCGCCCACAGGGCGGCGCGGTCGAGGGTCATGTGGACATTATAGAGCGGACTGGCCAATTGGGGGAGTGGACGTGCAGGATCGCATATGGCCGTCCCGGCAGGCGCAGGGCAAGATCAACCGGTCGGCCTGTACCCCGAAGGGAGATCTCTCGCATGCTCAACCTCTTGTTCAGCTTCGACGGCCGGGTCAATCGCGCCAGGTTCTGGTTGGTCCATATCGGCGTCGCCGTGGCGCAGTCGCTGATCTTCGGCGCCGTCGTCGGTGAGGCGATCATCGCGGGCGACCACATGGCCGTGAGAGAGGCCGTCGGGACGGGTACCGCGTTCGTCCTGCTGATCGTGTCCATAGCGTTCGTCTGCATATCGCTGGCCGTCGGCGTCAAGCGCTTCCACGATCGCGGCAAGTCGGGCTGGTGGGTGCTGATCCTCCTGGTCCCGGTTATCGGGTTCCCTTGGTATCTCATCGAATGCGGCTTCCTGCCCGGCACGGCGGGACCCAACGCCTACGGCCCGGATCCGCTCGCCGCAGGCTGACCTGCTGCATTCGGGAGGCCTCGCTCAGCGGCCTTGCGGCGCTTTGCCGGGAGCATGCGCCAGTGCAGATCGCCCCCGCTCGGTCAGTTCGACCCGGTGGTCGCTGCGGGTGCGGCCGGTCCGCTTGTAGCCATGGAGTCGAACCAGCCCCTCGGCGCAGGCGTCCTCCCACACCGGAAAGCGCGGACAGGAACTCGGCCACGCCGCCATGACATCCGTGCGGCGGCGCGGCCGGTCGGCCACCCATTGCAGGAACTGGATCATGATCAGGCTGGGCTGGGCGTTCATGGGCCGATTCTGCTCCCGGCAGGGCGCCGGTTGCAAGACCGGAAGAAAGACTTTCAAGTTCAGCAGGTTTAATCTATA
>CALFRN010000253.1 GCA_937919085.1 uncultured Reyranella sp. | reverse complement strand
GACGCATCACGCTACATGACCGGCAGCGCGCTGCTGATCGATGGCGGCTACACCATCTGGTAGGGGAAAGTCCAACATGCCCATCGACCCGCAGATCCAGGCCATCCTGGACAAATCCGCCCATCTGCCCGCCACCCACACCCTCTCGGTCGCCGACGCCCGCGCCCGCTACGAAGCGCTGGTGAAAGTCCTGCCCCCCGCCGCCCCGATCGCCGGCGTGGCCGAACGAACCATCCCCGGCCCCGGCGGTCCCCTCAAGCTGCGCCTCTACACCCCGCCCGGCCCCGGCCCGTACCCCGTAATCGTCTTCTTCCACGGCAGCGGCTTCGTGCTGTGCAGCCTGGACACCCATGACGGCATCTGCCGCAACCTCTGCGGCGGCGTCGGCGCGCTGGTGGTCTCGGTGGATTACCGCCTCGCCCCCGAGCACCGCTTCCCCGCCGCCCCGGACGACTGCCTCGCCGCCACACGCTGGGTCGCCGCCCACGCCGCCGAGATCGGCGCCGACCCCACCCACATTGCGGTGGCCGGCGACAGCGCCGGCGCCAACCTCGCCGCCGTCACCGCCCTGCGCACCCGCGACGAGGGCGGGCCAAAGCTGGCCGGGCAATTGCTGATCTATCCCGTCACCGCCCATATCAGCGCCGACATGCCGTCCTACGCCGAACACGCCGAGGGCTACGGTTTGACCCGCGCCACCATGGAATGGTGCTGGCACCACTACGCCGACGCCACCGCCGCCACCAACCCCCACGCCGCCCCTCTGATCGCCCCCGACCTCTCCCGCCTGCCGCCCGCCCTGGTCCAGGTCGCCGAATACGACCCGCTGCGCGATGAAGGGGTGCGTTACGCCGAACGCCTGCTGGAAGCCCACGTGCCCGTCGAATTGTCGCGCTGGGACGGCATGAACCACGGCTTCCTATTCTGGGTGAACCACGTCGATGCCGCCACCGAAGCCATGCGCGAGGCCTGCGCCTGGCTCCGCCGGGTGTTCGCCCGCTAACCTGCCGACAACTGCACCCCGTCGCGCCCCTTCGGCGCCTCGGGCGCCTGCCCGCCATAGTTCAGGTTGCGATACCACTGCATGTAGTCGGGATAGCTGATCGCCTCGTAGCGCGGCGGATTCTCCGGCCCGGTGCAACTCGGCAGGCATTCCATCCGGGTTGTGTAGGCACAATCGAAAAAGAACGGAATCGCGTAGCGTTCCTGCCCCGACCGGTTGACCACCCGATGCGGCGTGGCCAGGAAGCGCTCATTGGTCCACCGCCGCAGCATGTCGCCGCCATTGACCAGGAAGCTGCCCTCCAGCGCCGGCGCATCCACCCAGCGCCCGTTCGGCAGGCGGATCGACAGGCCGGGCACCTTGTTCTGCGCCAGCAGCGTCATGAAGCTGGTATCGCTATGCGGCGCCAGCCCGAACTCGTTCTCGTTGCTGCCCTCCTGCTGCGGATAATGCGACATCCGCAACGTGTACATCGGCGGCGCAAACCGCCCATCAAAGAAATCCGCCGGCAACTCCAACGCCGTCGCGTACAGCGGCAACAACGAAAGACCCAGCCGCTCCATCGCCCCGGCATAGTCCAGCACCGCCTCGCGAAACCCCGGCAGCCCATCCGGCCACTGGTTCATCCCCCGGAACGGCAGCCCGGCCAGCACATCGTGATGGTCCGCCGCCAGGTCGCGCTTGACGAAGAACGCCTCGTTCACGTTCGGCTTGTTGTCCGGATTGATCTTGGAATGCCGCGTGACCGACCCCCGCACCGGCAGATAGCCGATATTATGCTGGTTGATCTTCAGCCTGAGCTTGTCGTCCAGCGCCTGGGCATGAAATCGCTTCGCCGCATCGAACGCCGCATCGACCGTCGCCTGGTCCACGCCGTGCCCGGTGATGAAGTAGAACCCCACCTCCTCCAGCGCATGCCGCAACGCAGCCGCCGTGGCCTCCCGCGCGCCGGGCTTGCCGGCGAGGAAATCCGCCAGGTCGATCACCGGGATCTCCTCCGGCGCATCGGGGCGGATCGGGTTCAGGCTGGGGGCAAGATGGTTCATGGCCGGACCTCCGCATTTGCCCCGAGTGTCCGCGCCACGGCCGGCCGGGTCAACGGTTGCAGCGGTACCGCGGCCGGGGCAAGCATGCCGCCTGGACAGGAGGACGCATGACTCGCACCGAGATGGAGGCCCTGGACCACGCCGACACCCTGGCGCCGCTGCGCGACCTGTTCGAGTTGCCGGCAGGGGTGATCTACCTGGACGGCAACTCCCTCGGTGCCCTGCCCAAGGCCACCCCGGCCCGGGTCGCCGCCGTCGTGGCCCAGGAATGGGGCAATGGCCTGATCCGTAGCTGGAACGACGCCGGCTGGATGGCCGCTCCCGCCCGCATCGGCGACAAGATCGCCCGCCTCGTGGGCGCCGCCCCCGGCAGCGTGATGGTCGCCGATTCCACTTCGGTGAACCTGTTCAAGCTGCTCGGCGCCGCCCTGGCCGCCCGCCCCGACCGCCGCACGATCGTCTCCGAACGCGGCAACTTCCCCACCGACCTTTACGTCGCAGAGGGCCTCGCCACCCTGCTCGACCGTGGCCACCACCTTCGCCTGGTGGACCCCGCAGGGATCGCCGCAGCGCTCGACGACGACGTGGCCGTGCTGATGCTGACCCATGTGAACTACCACACCGGTGCCATGCACGACATGGCCGCCCTCACCCGCGCGGCCCATGCCAAGGGCGCCCTGGTGCTCTGGGACCTCGCCCACTCCGCCGGAGCCGTGCCGGTGGACCTGACCGGCTGCAACGCCGACCTTGCCGTGGGCTGCGGCTACAAATTCCTCAACGGCGGCCCCGGCGCGCCTGCCTTCCTGTACGTGGTGCCCCGGCTGCACGACACCCTGCGCACGCCGCTGACCGGCTGGCTCGGCCACGCCGCCCCCTTCGCATTCGAACCCGGTTACCGCCCCGGCACCGGCATCGCCCGCACCCTGGTCGGCACCCCACCCATGCTCAGCCTCGCCGCGCTCGAAGTCGGGGTGGACATCGCCTTGCAGGCACCGATGGCGGCAGTACGGGCCAAATCGGCGCACCAGGCCACATTGTTCACGGCGCTGCTGGAGGAAATCGGCACCCCCTGGGACCTGCGCATCGCCTCCCCACGGCAGGAGAGCCTGCGCGGCAGCCAGGTGTGCCTGGCGCACGACCGGGCCTACCCGATCATGCAGGCCCTGATCGCCCGCGGCGTGATCGGCGACTTCCGCGCGCCCGACATCCTGCGCTTCGGCATCACGCCGCTCTACACACGCTACGTCGATCTATGGGATGCCGCGGCAGCGCTGGGCGAGGTGATGGCGCGCGACGCGTGGCAGGAGGACCGGTTTCAAGTGCGACGGTCGGTGACGTAGCAAGGAAGTCTTCTTTTTCTGAAGAAAAAGAAGCAAAAAGACTTTTTATTCATTCAGGAAAGCGACTTTGCTTCAATGGCATGTGCCGGCGACGGCCAGAGCCGGCCGCGTTGGTCGGGCGGCAGGAGGTCGGCGGGATTGCCGGGCAGGCCGCCATGGACGTGGAAGAAATGCTTGCAGACCGTCTCGATGCGCTCGATGAACTCGGCCAGCTCGGCCTCGTTGCGGACATAGGGCGTCTGCTTGGCCAGAGACGGGCTGTGGTAATGCAGCGCGAAAGTGCGGCAGCCGCGCCGGATCATCGCGTCGATCAGTTGCATCTGCTCCTGTGCTGAGACGCCCTCGGGCGTGAAGGTCACGGTATTGGCCAGGCCCAGCCGGGCCAGGATGCCCTGGAGATGCAGCCGCGAAGCCAGGCGGTGTTGCAGCAGTCCCTGCAGCCGCGGCGGCATCGGGGCGAGCGCGCCGATCTGCCCGCGCGTCATCGGCACCGCCAGCAGGCCGCTTGCGCCGACGCGATACGGCACACACTCGGCGAAGCGGAAATCCGGCCCGCCGCGCGCGCGCAGATCGGCATGCGGCAGCAGGCTGAAATCGA
>CALFRN010000252.1 GCA_937919085.1 uncultured Reyranella sp. | reverse complement strand
GCGACGCAGCGCGCTCGGCGGTCGGCCGAACAGGTCGCGGAAGGTCTCGTTGAAGCGCCGCACGCTGCCGAACCCGGCCGACATCGCGACCTCGGTCATCGGCAGGTGCGTATCATGCAGGAGCTGCTTGGCGAACAGGACGCGCCGGGTCTGGGCAACGGCGATGGGTGAGGCGCCAAGATGGTGCTTGAACAGCCGTCGGAGCTGCCGGCCGCCGACGCCCAGCCGCTCGGCCAGCGCTTCCACGCCGGCCTCGCTGTCGTCCAGCGCGCCCTCGGCGATCAGGGCCAGCGCCCGGCTGACGGTGTTGGCCGTGCCGCGCCAGAAGGCGAGGTCCGGTGCGATTTCAGGTCGGCAACGCAGGCAGGGACGGAAGCCCGCCTCCTGTGCGGCGGCGGCCGAGGCGAAGAACCGGCAGTTCTCGAACCGCGGCATGCGGGCCGGGCAGATCGGCCGGCAGTAGATGCCGGTCGAGGTCACGCCCACGAAGACGCGGCCGTCGAACCGGGCATCATGCGTCTGGAAGACGCGGTAGCAGGTTCTGCGGTCCAGCAATTCCATAACAGCAGTTTCCCACGCCCAAGCGCGCAGGGCTCGCGGTTTCCGGACCCCGTTGCCCGGATCGACGATCGCACGGGCCGGTCATGATCCAGAGGGCCTGGCCCGGAGCGTGCAGGCTGAAAAGGCCGCAAGACATTCAATTCCTTTGACCTCCGTCCACCGCCGACCTTGAATGGCGGCGAGCGGAGTCTGGGGGCAGCATGAACGTCACTTCCATCAAGGCAAATCTCGACCGCAAGTTTGAGCGCATGAATTCGGCGGTCGGCGATCTCGCGCTCGTGGAGAGCTTCGCCGCCCAACGGAGGACGGTCGCCGAGCGCCTGGCGGCCGGCAAGGCCTTGCGCGACCAGGTCTCGCGCAAGGCACACGCGACCTACGAGCCAGCGGCTGACCGCGACGATCCAGTGGCGACCCTCGAGGCCCAGAACCGGCAAAGAGTCCAGAAGCTCGTGCCGGTGCGCTTCGCGCGCATGCTGGCGTCGCCCTTCGCCTTCCTGCGGGGATCGGCGGCGGTGATGGCGGCGGACCTGTCGACCACGCCGACCACCGGCATGGGAGTTGCCGCCTGCGGCGACATGCACGTCGCCAATTTCGGTGCCTTCGCTACCGCCGAACGCAACCTGATCTTCGCCATCAACGACTTCGACGAGGTTCATCCCGGGCCATGGGAATGGGACCTCAAGCGCTTGGCCGCCAGCGCGGCCGTCGCTGTGCGTTTCATGGGCGGCGACAAAGAGCAGGCGGAAGGCGCAGCACAGGCCATTGTCCGGTCATATCGCAAAAGCATGCGGCGCTATGCGGGCATGGGCTTCCTCGAAACCTGGTACGACCGGATCGACGAGAAGGAGGTGCTCGATACGCTCTCGCCGACGATGCGTCGGCGCGCCGTGAAGGCGATGGAAAAGGCGCGAAGCAAGGGTCATGTCGCCGTACTCGAGAAACTCACGGAACAGGTCGACGGCGAACACCGCATCATCGAGGAGGTACCGTTGATTGTGCGCGAGACGCATTTCGAGGCCGGCACGCCGGTCAAGGTGGCGCTTGATGGCATGTTGCACTCCTATATCGAATCGCTGCCGATCGATCGGCGGATATTGTTGTCGCGCTATCGCATCGTCGATGCGGCCCGCAAGGTCGTGGGCGTCGGCAGTGTCGGCACCGCCTGCTGGGTGATCCTGCTGCAGGGCGTGGACACCGAGGATCCGCTGTTCCTGCAGGTCAAGCAGGCGCAGACCTCGGTGCTGGCGCCCTATGTCGACCACAAGCTCAGGTTCGAGCATCAGGGGCAGCGCGTGGTGGTGGGGCAGCGCATCATCCAGGGTTCGCCCGACATTTTCCTTGGCTGGGGCAATGCCGACGGCCAATACCTCTACGTGCGCCAGCTGGCCGACATGAAGGGCAGCGCCAAGTTCAGCGAAGGCGACGACGAAGGAGTCGAGGGTTTCGACGAATATTGCGGCCTGTGCGGCTGGGCGCTGGCGCTGGCGCACGCCAAGTCGGGTGATCCGGCGATGATCTCGGGCTATTGCGGCAACAGCGACGCGCTCGACGAGGCGATCGGCAAGTTCGCCATGGCCTATGCCAAGCAGACCGATCAGGACCATGAGGCGCTCGACAAGGCGCGCCGCAGCGGCCGCATCCGGGTCGCGGCCCAGGAAACGGTGAAGTAGCGTTTACTCGGTTCGACCGTGGCCGAAACGACGGCCGCGGATGCCGCGATAGAGGTTCTCCCGTCAACAGCACGGGAGAAACCAATGGCCGATCTTCATTCCATGACCAGCGGGCTGGTCGTCACGGCCTTCTGGGAAGCCAGGCCCTCAGAGGTCGAAGCGGTGTCGGGCATCATCCGGGAGTTCCTGCCGCAGGCACAACGCGAGCCCGGCGTGCAGGCCTTCCAGATCCACCAGTCGCTCACCGAGCCGGAGAAGTTCTTTTTCTACGAAGTATTCAGGGATGAGGCCGCGTTTGCCGCGCATCAGCAGACCGATCACTTCAAGACGCTGATCGTGGCGCAGGCGGTGCCCAGGCTCGCCAAGCGCGAGCGCACGCAGCATCGGTTCGTCTGAGAGGACGTGGAGTCCGGACTCCGCCAGACCTTTAGGAGCATCGCCGCCTAGCTTCGGCTCCACCGAAGGAGGATGGCGATGACCAATGACGAGGTTCAGGAGTTCGTGACGAAATTCGCCGCCGCGTGGGCGTCACGCGACGGCGAGGCGTTTCTGGCGCTGTGGCATGCCGATGGGGTACTGCATTCGCCTCTCTACGACCGGCCAGTGGCCGGCAAGGAACTGGGACGGCTGACGGAGATCGTGAAAGAGCGGGCGCCCGACTCGGTGTGGCAGCTCCTCGACTGGACGGCACGCGGCGACACCGTCGTCATCGAATGGCAGAACACGCGCACTGCGGGCGGCAAGCGACTGGACTGGCGCGGCGTCGACAGGTTCCGCCTGCGTGAGGGCCGCATCGTCGAGGAAAGGGTCTACACCGACACCGCGCCACTTCGCGCGGCGGCCAAGGGCGAGGCGCTCCCGGCGATTATTCCCCTTGGAAGTTGAGGGCGGCGACGGGTTGGCCGCTTTTCCACGGGCCGACCTCGAGCCACGTGCTCTGATAAGTGGCCCCTTCGCCCATGTCAGTGTAGCGATCGGAGCAGAGCATGTTGATCGTTCCTGAAACCGCCTCGCCGGTCGGGCGCTGGCCGGGGACCAGCACGACGCCGGGTTGAATCTCGTCGGCGACCTTCAGAACCAGGCCGATCTCGCCGCGGTTGTTGGACAGGCGCACCTCGTCGCCGTCCTTTAGCCCGCGCTTGGCGGCATCGTCGGGATGCAGGATGCAGAACGGCTTGCCTTCGCGAGCGCGCAGGAAGTCGACGCCGGAGAAGGCGGTATGGGCCTGGAAGTAGCCGGGCGCCGTCAGCAGTCGCAGCGGCCATTTGGCGGCTTCGACGGCCTCGACCGGATCCCGCTGCCAGTCCGGCATCGGTGGCAGGCCCTGGGCGGCGAGTTGCTCGGAATAGAATTCGAGCTTGCCCGACGGAGTCTTGAAGGGCTGGCCATCCCAGTCGTGGGCAATGTGGATCGGCTCGCCGGCGAAGAGTTTGGCCGGATCGGCCTTGGAGGCAGGGCCGGTGGAGCCCTTGAACAGTTCGCGCGCGGCGTCCTGCGGGGCGAGGGAGAAGATCGTGTCCTTGAGGCCCATGCGCTGGGCCAGCGCCTGCGCCACGTCGACGTTGGAGCGCGCTTGCCCCGCAGGTTCGACGGCCTTCTGGCCCCACTGCATCCAGTAGGCGCCGTAGGCGCGATAGAGATCATCGGTCTCGAGATAGCTCGCCGCCGGCAGCACGATGTCGGCAAACTTCGCCGTGTCGGTCATGAACGGGTCGTGCACGACCGTGAACAGGTCTTCGCGCGCGAGGCCCTTCCGCACCTTGTGCACTTCGGGGCAGGTGACGGCTGGATTGTTGGCCGACACGTACAGCGCGCGGATCGGCGGATCGTTCATGTTGAGGAGTTCTTCGCCAAGGCGCAGATGGTTCACCATGCGTGCCGTCGCCGGACCGGACGGTTTGCGGATGGCCGCGTAGTTGAGATCGCACGAGGCTGCGGTGAGGAGGAGGGCGCCGCCGCCCTTGACCGCATAGTGTCCGCTGACGCCCGGCAACAGCACCACGGTGCGCAATGCCTGACCGCCGTAGGTGAGGCGTGTCATGCCTTCGCCGAGGCGGATCAGCGCGGCCTTGGCCGTGCCGTACATGTTTGCCAGCTTCTCGATATCGGCAATGCTGAGGCCGGTGATTTCGGCTGTCCGCGCAGGCGTGAAATTCGGCAAAATCTCGCGCTCGACCTTGTCGAAGCCCAGCGTGTGCTTGGCGATGTAACCGCGATCGGCGCGGCCATCGCGTACCAGGATATGCATGACGCCCAGTGCAAGGGCGGCATCGGTGCCGATACGGATCGGCAAATAAAGGTCTGCTGACTTGGCGCTGCGCGTGCGCCGCGGGTCGATCACGACGATCGGCATGCCCCGCTTCTTGCGCTGTTCCTCGGCGAGCGCCCAGAAGTGCACGTTCGTCGCGGCGAGGTCGGCACCCCAGGCGACGACGAGATCGGAGTGCACCACCGACTCCGGGTCGGCGCCACCCACCGGGCCCAGCGTAACGTCCCAGGCCGTCTCGCAGCAGGTGTCGCAGACCGTGCCCGCCTGCAGGCGCGACGTGCCGAGCGCATGGAACAGCCCGTTCACCAGACCGCGGTTCATGAGGCCCTGGTGGGCCGAGTAGGCATAGCCCAGGATCGCGTGGGGCCCACTTTCCTTGATGATCGCCTTCCACCGACTGGCGATTTCGTCGAGCGCGGCGTCCCAGGTAATGGGCGTGAACTTGCCGGAGCCTTTGGGGCCGGTACGCTTGAGGGGAGTCATGATGCGCTCTGGCGAATTCACCAGGTCGGCGTCGCGGTTGACCTTGCCGCAGGCGAAGCCCGCCGTATAGGGATGATCAGGATCACCCTGTACGCGCACGACCTTGCCGCCTTCGACATGGGCGATGAGCGAGCACATGTCGGGGCAATCGTGCGCACAAACGACTCGAACAGACTTCACTACACCGTCTCCCCATAGGACCACGGCGAGCAGTCTAGCAGAGACCGGGGCGAACCCCGGCCTTACTTCTTCTTGGCAGCGCCCTTAGCTGGTGTCTCTTCGGGCTTGGCGCCCGACGACTTGGTGCCGGCACCCATGTTCGACGTCATGCCGAAGCGATCCTTGAAGCGCTGCACGCGTCCGCCACGATCGATGCTCTGGCGCACGCCAGTCCAGGCCGGGTGGGTCTTCGGGTCGATGTCGAGGCGCATGCTCGCGCCTTCCTTGCCCCAGGTCGACTTCGTCTCGAAGGACGTACCGTCGGTCATCACCACGGTAATCTTGTGATAGTCGGGATGGATCTTGTCTTTCATAAGCCTTCTCCAGCGCTTCAGGGCCGATTTCCGACCGGCCGGCGCAACAGGGCGCGGTGTATAGCGGCCCCGGGGGCCTGCGACAAGCCGGTTGTCCGGGGACCGGCGGGCCTGTAGACCGACCGGGTTCATGCCCGAAAGCACATTCGAGAACCTCGCCGACAGCCTGCTTGCCGCCCTTGAAGAGGGAATCGGCGCCTATGCCGATGCCGAACTGCAAGGAGGCATCCTGACCGTCGAAGGCGATTCGGCGAAGGGCGGCGGCGTCTGGGTCGTCAACAAACATGCGCCTACCAGGCAGATTTGGCTGAGTTCCCCTGTCAGCGGGGCGCGACACTACGCCTTCGATGCTGCCACCGGGCGATGGCAGGACACGCGGGGCGGCGAAGAATTGTTGGCGGTTCTGTCCACGGAGCTGGGTGTGACGCTCGCCTGGAGCGCGCCATGAGCGATGTGGCGGCGAATCACCGGGGACTGAGTGGCCTCGGGCTGCTGTGGCCCTATCTCAGGCCACACCGTGGCAGGGTAGCGCTCGCATTGCTGTCGCTGCTGGTTGCCGCCGGCACCGTCCTGGCCTTCGGTGCCTGTCTCAGGGCGCTCATCGATCGCGGCTTTGCCGAGGGCCGTCCCGATATCCTGAACTATGCGTTGGCCTCGTTGCTGGCAGTGGCCGTGGTGCTGGCCATCGCCTCGGGGGCACGCTTCTATCTCGTCTCCTGGCTCGGCGAGCGGGTCGTCGGAGACTTGCGCAAGGACCTGTTCGCGCATGTCGTGCGGCTGGGGCCTGCGTGGTTCGAGATCAAGCGCTCGGGCGACGTGATGAGCCGGATTTCGGCCGACGCGCAGCTTATCGAGCAGGTCGTCGGTTCTTCCGCCTCCGTGGCGCTGCGCAACACATTGCTGTGTATCGGTGGCATTGCGATGCTGGTGATCACCAATCCCAAGCTGGCTTTGCTGGCGCTGGCCGTCGTGCCGCTGGCGGTTGTTCCGATTATCGTGTTCGGACGCAAGGTGCGGCTACTGTCGCGCGAGTCGCAGGCGCGCATGGCCGACATGGTGTCCGAAGGCGGCGAGACGCTCGACGCGGTGCGCACCGTCCAGGCCTTTGCCCAGGAAGATCGCGCCGCCGCCCGGTTCGGCGAGACCGCCGAGCGCGCCTTCGTGGCCGCCCGGCGCCGGATCGCCCGGCGTGCCATCATGACCACGCTGGTGATTTTCATCGTCTTCTCCGCCGTGGGTTTCCTGCTGTGGATGGGCGGCCATGACGTGCTCATAGGCCGTATTACCGCCGGAGACCTCTCGGCGTTCGTTTTCTATGCCGTGCTGGTGGCGAGTTCGGGCGGTGCCATCAGCGAGACCATCGGGGACCTTCAGCGCGCATCGGGCGCAGCAGAACGTCTGGCCGAGTTGCGGGCGGAGCCGCCGGTCATCGTCGAAGCCGCCACGGCCAAAATTCTTCCGAAGCCGACCAAAGGCACGGTCGTCTTCGATAAGGTGTCGTTTCGATACCCGACGAGGCCCGATGCCCTGGCGCTCGACGGCTTCGACCTCAGCATCGCCCCGGGCGAGACCATTGCCATCGTCGGCCCGTCGGGGGCAGGCAAGACCACGGTTTTCAACCTCCTGCTGCGGTTCTACGATCCCGAAGCTGGCTCAATCCGCGTCGACGGCGTCGACATCCGCGACCTGAAATTCGGCGATCTGCGGCGAACACTTGCCATCGTGCCGCAGGAGCCGGTGCTGTTCAGCACCTCGGTCGCCGACAATATCCGCTATGGCCGGCCGGATGCCCCGGATGCCGAGGTCCGCGCCGCCGCCGAGGCGGCCTCTGCGCTGGCCTTCATCGAGGGGCTGCCACAGGGCTTCACCACCGATCTCGGCAATCGCGGCGTGCGGCTGTCAGGTGGCCAGCGTCAGCGTATCGCCATCGCCCGGGCGCTGCTGTGCGATCCCGCCATCCTGCTGCTCGACGAGGCCACCAGCGCCCTCGACGCGGAGAGCGAGCTGGCCGTCCAGCAGGCGCTCGACCGGCTGATGCACAAGCGGACCACTCTGGTGATCGCCCATCGTCTGGCGACGGTCCAAAAGGCCGACCGGATCGTTGTCATTGACCATGGCCGAGTGGCCGATGTCGGCCGCCACGCCGACCTGGTTCGCCGCGACGGGCTCTACGCCCGTCTGGCCGAGCTGCAGTTCAATCTTCCGGCCGCCGCTGCAGACTAATCTGATACATCAGGTAAGTCTGAATTTATGTTTATTAACAGTGACGTATTGGGCAAACTTCAAGTATATTCCGACACTGTTTTGACAACGACGAATGAGCATTGCCATGTTCATCAGTGCACAGTCCCAGCAGCCTTTCGCCCGACGCGACGGCATAGTCCGGTTCGCTGAATGGTGGCCGGCCGCCTTGATCGGCCTTTTGGCGCTCGTGGGCGCAGCCCCGGACAGCAGCGCCCAGACGATACTCCGGGGCCTTCTGTAGACCCCTACAGGGGTGCGTCGGACTTCTGCTCGGCATCCCAGCGCCGGAGTTCGCGGCGGAGGATTTTCCCTGTGGTCGTGAGCGGCAGTTCGGCCACGAACTCGATTTCACGCGGATATTCATGGGCCGCCAGGCGGGTTTTCACGAAACTGGCCAGATCGACCTTCAGCACTTCCGTTGCGGCGATTTCGGGCCGCAGCTGGACGTAGGCTTTCACGATCTCGGTGCGCAGCCTGTCGGGCACGCCCACCACGCCGACCATCGCGACCGCCGGGTGTTTCATCAGGCATTCCTCGATTTCGCCGGGCCCGATGCGATAGCCGCCGGAGGTGATGACGTCGTCGTCGCGGCTCTTGAAGAAGACGTAGCCTTGCTGGTCGATGCTGCCGAGGTCGCCGGTCAGCAGCCAGTCGCCGGCATATTTGAGCGCCGTGGCCTCGGGATTGCGCCAGTACTCCAGCATCACGACGGGGTCATGCCGCCAGCCCGCGATCTGGCCCACTTCGCCGGGCGGCAGCACGTTGCCGCCGTCGTCGACGATCGCCACCTTGCGGCCGGGGCAGGCGCGGCCGCAGGAGCCGGCCCGCACCTCGAACCAGTCGGGTGAATTGAGCAGCATCAGGTTCATTTCGGTCTGGCCGTAGCCCTCGGAGAGGGTGGTGCCGAAGGCCTCGCGTCCCCAGGCCAGCAATTCCTCACCCATGGCCTCGCCGCCGGTGGAGACGGCACGGACGTCGTATCGCCAGCGGCTGCGCGGCTTTTGCACCTGGCGCATCATCTTGAGCGCGGTGGGCGGGATGAAGCTCACGCCGACCCGGTGCTTTTCAAGAAGGGCGAAGGCACGCTCGGGATCGAATTTGGCGAAGCGGTGGGCGAGCACCGGCGTGCCGTAGTACCAGGCCGGAAAGAGGGCGTCATAGAGGCCGGCGATCCAGGCCCACTCGGCTGGCGTCCACATCACCTCGTTGCCGCGCGGCCAGTGGCCGAGCCACTGTTCGACCGCCGGCACGACGCCCAGCATCATGCGATGGGCGTGGAGGGCGCCCTTGGGCTGGCCCGTCGTCCCCGAGGTGTAGATCAGCAGCGCCGGATCCTCGGCCGCGGTGTCGACGGTGGCAAAGCGGTCGGA
>CALFRN010000251.1 GCA_937919085.1 uncultured Reyranella sp. | reverse complement strand
ATCATACGCTCGCTGCCGCGGCCAATCCGCCGCAGCAAATCCCTCGCAGCCAATCGACGTCGCCTGCGTTGCACCTTCATGATGGAAAGGAGCAACCCATGACCACCAAGCCTGTTCCGAACGACGACACCAAGAGCGGCGACAAGGATCGCCTCGAAGGCGAGGGCAGCTACAGCGGTACCCGCGCCTACAATAAGGCAACCAAAGATTTCATTGCCACCGGCAAGATCGACAAGGCGGCCCACGACGCGCGCCGCGCCCTCGACTCCGACGAGGCCAGCGATCTCGCAGCGGCCGAGGCAAAGGGCAAGGCCGGCGATCCCAGGGGAATCGACCGCAAGCCTGCGAAGAAGTAGCTACCAGCGCATGTACGGCAGGCCGCGCCACTGGCGCTGCGGCCGGTCGGCGAACAGCACCAGGAAGAGCTGGGCGAAAAGCTGGCCGAGGCGGGGATCGTCGGGGCCGGTCGCCTGTGTCCAGCCCATGGTCTCGGACAAGGCCAGATCGTTGCGGCAATAGACGCCGAAGACATAGACACGGCCTGGCGTCCCCGGCTTCAGGCGCGTGACGCCATTGCACACCGACCCGGAGCCGAGATCGTTGGCCGGGTCGAACACCAGCACCAGCCGGTAGTCCGGGTGCTGCTCCTCGAGCGGCGCATCATAGGTGAAGGTGAGCGCCGGCCGGGGCTTGTTGGCCTGCAGCACCGGCAGCAGGCGTGCCTTCATCTCCTCGAACGGCAGCACCGGGAAGGGATTGCCGGCGACGATCACCCGGAAGGTCCTGCCGTCGGTCGCTGCCCAGAACTCGCTGAAATCGTACTGCGGCGCATAGTTGTAGCCACCCACGGTTGGCCCTGCAGTCCGGCTTCCTGAAGCCGGGTTTGTCGTGCCGGTCACGCAGGCGGGAGCGGCCGAGCAGATCAGCAATGCGACAAGGGCGCGGAGGGGAGCCATGTTCCTCAAACGGCCGGGAGGTCCGGACGTTGCAGGCTACCACGACATGCGGACGCCGGCGGAGAGTACGTGGTTGTCGGTGCCGGTGCCGAGTTCGCCGTCGTAGCGGGCGTCACGCGGAAAGACGAGACGGTTCAGAGACTTGTGCGGAGAATCCGGGACATCCGGAAATCCCGAAGTCGATTTCCTTCCTGTCCGCAAGGTGGCGGACATCTTTCACGCCAGCGAATCGATGACTTTTGCCAGCGCCACGTCCTTGTCGCTCACGCCGCCGGCATCGTGGGTCGAGAGCACGATCTCGACCTTGCTGTAGACGTTGGACCATTCGGGATGATGGTCGGCCTTCTCCGCCGCCAGTGCCACGCGCGTCATGAATCCCCATGCCTGGTTGAAGTCGGCGAACTTGAAACTGCGTCGGATCGCATCGCGGCCCGGCACTTCCTTCCATTCCTTGAGCGATGCAAGTGCATCGCTGCGGGCTTTGCCGGCAAGTTTGGCGGTCATGGCATGGTTCCTTTCGGCAGGTGGCAGTTGGCGCGAAGCTTGCCTCATTGTGCACCAGCAGCCTAGGCTCGACCGAACAAACAGGAGGTCTCGTTGAAAATCATCCGCCGTACCGCGCTTCTTGCCGCCGCGGGCTTTGCATTCGCGACGCCGGCATTTGCCCAAAAAGGCGCCGATACGCTGCGCATCAACTTCACCGACGCCGTACCCAACGTCGACATGTACTTCAACAGCCAGCGCACCGGACTGATCATCGCCCATCAGGTCTGGGACATGCTGGTGCACCGCGATCCGGCGACCTTCGAGATCAAGCCGTCGCTCGCCACCGACTGGAAATTCACCGACGACAAGACGCTCGATCTCACCATCCGCCAGGGCGTGAAGTTCCACGACGGCAGCGCGCTCACCCCCGATGACGTGGTCTACACCATCAACGCGGCGGCCGACCCCGCCAGCAAGGTGGCGACGCCGTCGAACTACGCCTGGATCGACAAGGCCGAGAAGACCGGCGACTGGACCGTGCGCATCCACATGAAGAAGCCGACGCCGGCGGCGCTCGAATATCTCGCGATGGTGACGCCGATCAAGCCCAAGGCCTACAGCGAAAAGGTCGGGCCCGAGGGCTTCGCGGCCAAGCCGGTGGGCGCCGGTCCCTACAAGATCGTCAAGAACGAGCAGGGCAAGGAAGTCGTGCTCGAGCGGTTCGAGGACTACTGGGCGGGCTCGCCCAAGGGCAAGCCTGCGATCAAGACCCTGTATGTGCGTTTCGTGCCCGATCTCGCCACCTCGGTGACCGAGCTGCTCGCCCAGCGCACCGACTGGATCTGGAACATCAATCCCGACCAGATCGACAGCATCAACAAGATGCCGTTCCTCCAGGCCGTGCGCCAGGAATCGATGCGCGTCGGCTACCTGCAGATCGATGCCGCCGGCCGCACCGGCGCCGGCAATCCGCTGACCAAGCTCAAGGTGCGCCAGGCGATCTGGCATGCCGTGGACCGCAAGCAGTTCGCCGACAAGCTGGTGGGCGGCGGCAGCCGCGTGCCGCCGGCGCCATGCTTCCCCAGCCAGTTCGGCTGCGATGCCGATGCTGCGATGAAGTACGACTACAATCCGGCCAAGGCCAAGGCGCTGCTGGCCGAGGCGGGCTTTCCCAACGGCTTCGATGTTGAGTTCGTGACCTACGTCCAGCCGACCACGTGGCCGGCGTCGGTACAGAGCTACCTGCAGGCCGTCGGCATCCGCGCCAAGATCACTCAGCTCCAGGTCTCGCCCGCCATCCAGAAGTCGCAGAAGGGCGAGGCGCCACTCTACATGGGAAGCTGGGGCAGCTACTCGATCAACGACGTCTCGGCGATCTTCCCGGTGATGTACGGCGCCGGCGCGCGCGACAACTATTCGCTGGATCCCGAACTCGAGAAACTTGTCGCCGAAGGCGGCGCCACCGCCGATCCGGCGGCGCGCAAGAAGGCCTATTCGGCCGCCATCAAGATCATCACCGAGAAGGCGTACTGGATGCCGATCAACACCTACGTGAACACCTACGCCTTCGCCAAGACGCTCGACTTCAAGACCTTCCCCGACGAACTGCCGCGCTTCTACCTCGCGAAGTGGAAGTGACGCGCCGAAGGCGCGTCACCCCGAGCGAAGTCGAGGGGTCTTCTCTCCACGGGTAAGACAGATCGAGTTGAAGCAAGGCCTCTCGGCTACGCTCGAGGCGACGTAAAGAGCTTCTAGGGAACCAGCAGACACTCCACGCCGCCGCCGGGCCGAGGCCTGAGCGGCGGCGTTTGCGTTGAGCAGCGCGGCTCGGCGATCGGGCAGCGCGGATGGAAGCGACAGCCCGGCGGGATGTTGGCCGGGTCGGGCAGGAGGTCGCCCAGGCCGACGTCGGGCACGCCGAGGCCGGGCTCGGGCGTCAGCACGGAAGCCAGGAGGGCCTTGGTGTAGGGGTGTTCGGGCTGATGGAACAGCGCCTGGGTCGGCCGGCGTTCGACGATGCGACCGAGATACATCACCGCCACCTCGCTCGCGACGTGCTCGACCACGGCGAGGTTGTGGCTGATGAAGAGATAGGTGAGTCCGAGCTCGCGGCGCAGCTCGGCCAGCAGGTTCAGGATCTGCGCCTGCACCGAAACGTCGAGCGCGCTGGTCGGCTCGTCGCACACCACGATGCGTGGGCGCAGCACCAGCGCGCGGGCGATGGCCACCCGCTGGCGCTGGCCGCCCGAGAGTTCCGTCGGCAGGCGCGTGCCCATCTCCGTGCTGAGGCCGACGCGGGCCAGTATCTCGTCGACTCGCCGGGCGACCTCGGCGCGGTCGACGTTGCCCTGGGCCCTGAGCGGCATGGCCACGATGTCGGCCACGCGGGCCAGCGGGTTGAGCGACGAGAACGGATCCTGGAACACCGGCTGGATCAGTCGGGCGCGGGCGCGGCGGTCCATGTCGGCCACGCGCAGGCCCTCGACGGCGATGTCGCCGGCCGTGGGCTCGAGCAGGCCGAGGATGAGGCGGGCCAGCGTGGACTTGCCGCAGCCCGATTCGCCCACCACGCCCAGCACGCCGCCTGTCGGCACGGTGAAGGAGACGTCGTCGCAGGCCACGACATGGCGGTCCTTGCCCAGCATGCCGCCCTTGACGCGGAAGGTCTTGTGGACGCCGCGGACTTCGATGGCGGCAGGCGAGGAAGAAGCGTTCATGCGGTCAGCCGGCAGAGATAGTCGTGACCCGGGCTCGCCGCGTGGCGCGGGATGATATGGGCGCAGGTCTCGTCGGCGAAGTCGCAGCGCTCGCGGAAGGCACAGCCCGCGAAGCCTGGGCCGATGCGGGGCACCGTGCCGGGGATCGAACCCAGCGGCTCGTCCTGGCGCTGCTTGCCAGGCACCGGCACGCAACGCAGCAGGCCCTTGGTATAGGGGTGCCTGGGGTCGGCGAAGAGCTGCGCGGTGGCGGCACTCTCGACCACTTCGCCGGCGTACATGACCGAGACGCGGGTGGCGACGCGGGCGACGATGCCGAGGTCGTGGGTGATCAGCAGCACGCCGAGGCCAAGGTCGCGCTGCAGTTCCGCCAGCAGCCGCAGGATCTGCGCCTGCACCGTGACGTCGAGCGCCGTCGTCGGCTCGTCGGCGATCAGCAGCTGCGGATCGCACATCAGCGCCATTGCGATCATGACACGCTGGCGCAGGCCGCCCGATAGCTGGTGCGGGAACTGGCCGAGCCGCAGGCCGGGCGCGGTGATGCCGACGCGGGCCAGCAGATCGGCGGCGCGGTCGGTGGCGGCCCGCTGGCTGGCGCCCTTGTGGCGGCGCAGCACCTCGGTCATCTGCGAGCCCACCGTGTAGGCGGGATTGAGGCTGGTCATCGGCTCCTGGAAGATCATCGCCATGGCGTTGCCGCGCAGCCTCGCCATGCCGCGGTCGTTGAGCTTGAGCAGATCCTCGCCCTGGAAGGTCATGCGCCTGGCGGTTCGATGGCTACCGCGCGCCAGCAGGTTCATGACCGCTAGCGCCGTCACCGACTTGCCGCAACCCGACTCACCCACCAGGCAGTGGGTTTCGCCGCGCTCGACCGTCAGCGAGATGCCGCGCACCGCCGAAGTGCGGCTGCCGAAGCCGACCTCAAGCCCCTCGACGTCGAGCAGCGCGCTCATCCGTTCCCCCTCACGTGTCGGTCCTGTGGGTACCGAACAGGTCGCGCAGCCCGTCGCCCAGAAGGTTGATGCCCAGCACCAGCACGAACAGCGCCACACCTGGAATGACGATGACCCAGGGGCTGAAGAACATGTAGTCCTTGCCCTCGGCGATCATCAGGCCCCACGAGGGCAGCGGCGGCGGCACGCCCAGCCCGAGGAACGACAGCGCCGCCTCGAGCAGGATGGCAAGCGCTACCTCCAGCGTCGCCACCACCACGAGATGGCTGGCGATGTTGGGCAGCACCTCGCGCGAAAGGATGCGGAAGCGCGAGCAGCCGGCGCACCAGGCGGCGGCGACGAAGTCGAGATTACGCACCTGCATGGTGGTCGAGCGTGCCACCACGGCGAAGCGGTCCCACAGCAGCAGGCCGAGCGTCAGCACCAGCAGCGTCATCGAGCTGCCCAGCAGGCCGACCACGGCGAGCGCCACCAGCACGACCGGAATCGACAGCCGGGTGGTGATGGCGAACAGGACGGCGTCGTCGACCCGGCCACCCAGGAAGCCGCCCAGCACGCCAATGGTGATGCCGATCAGGCCCGACACCACGGTCACGGTGACACCGATCAGGATGGAGATACGGCAGCCGTAGATCAGGCGGGAGAGATAGTCGCGGCCGAGCTGGTCGGTGCCGAGGATGTAGGCGGGATCGGTGCCTTCCATCCAGAACGGCACCAGCAGGCGCTTGTCGAGATCCTGGGCGAACGGGTCGTGCGGCACGAGAGCCGGCGCAAGGATGGCACAGAGCACGGCGATGCCGACGATGACGGCGCCGATCCAAGTGCTGACGCTTTTCCAGCCCCGCTTGGGGCCGGCATTGACGACGGTGACGCTCATGGACCGCGCAGCCTCGGATCGAGGACGGCGTTCATCAGGTCGGCCACCATGGTCAGTGCCACGTAGATCACCGCCAGCACCAGCACCACTGCCTGCACCACCGGGAAGTCGTTCTTGCCGATCGATTCCCAGGCGAGGAAACCGACGCCGTGCAGGGCGAAGACCTGCTCGATCACGATCGAACCGCCCAGCATGAAGCCGAGCTGCACGGCGGCGATCGCCACCACCGGAATGGCGGCGTTGCGCAGCGCGTGCTTCAGCAGGATCGAGGCGCGCGACAGGCCCTTGGCCCGCGCCGTTCTGATGTAGTCCGAGCCCATCGCCTGGATCATGCCGGCGCGCGTCAGGCGGGTGAGCGCGGGGATCGCGGAAAATGCCAGTACGATGCCGGGCATCACGAAGTGCTGCCACGAGCCGGTGCCCGAAATCGGCAGCCAGCCGAGATTGAGCCCCAGCGTGATCATCAGGATCAACCCGAGCCAGAAACTCGGCATTGCCTGGCCGAACAGGGCGACCATCTGCACCACGCGGTCGAGGCCGGTGTTCTCGCGCACCGCCGCCAGGATGCCGAGCGGCAGGGAGACCACCAGCGCGATGACGAGGCCGGTGAGGCCGAGCGTGAGCGTGACCGGCATGCGTTCGGCGATCAGTGTCGAGACGCGGGCCTTGAAGAAGTAGCTCTCGCCAAGGTCGCCGGTAAGGGCGCGGCCGACCCAGTCGAAGAACTGCGACAGCACCGGCCGGTCGAGCCCGTAGGCCAGGCGGATCGCCTCGATGTCGGCCTGCGTGGCATTGGGACCAGCAATGGAAGTCGCGAGATCACCCGACAGGCGGGTAAGGATGAAGGCCAGGGTCATGACAGTCGCGGCGACGAGCGCGGCCACGACCAGACGGCGGATCAGAAAATTGAACATTCGCTCGGCGAGCTTAGTGGGATTCCATTCAAGTTACGACCATGCGAATCCCGCGCCAAAGCGTCACTGGTGGACGGGATCGACGGTGAACAATCGGTCATCTCAGGCGCTTGGCGAGGGCGCACGGCTCCTATATGGGGGAGTCATGCCGGTGTTCACGAACCCGCGGCGCATGCCTTGCTTCGGCATGGCGCCCACCATCGAGGATCTCGAGACGATCGCCGCCGAGGCGCTCGCTACGATCCCCGAGGAGTTTCGCCGGCATGTCGGCAACGTGCGCATCCAGGTCGACGACTTCCCTTCCGACGAGGTCGAGAAGCTGATGGAACTCGACACGCCGTTCGACGTGCTCGGTCTCTATCAGGGAGTCTCGATGGTCGAACGCGGCGCCGGCCACGTCGCCAACGACATCGACCGCATCTTCCTCTATCGCCGTCCGATCCTCGATTACTGGTGCGAATCCGAAGAGGACCTGCCGCACATCGTGCGCCATGTGCTGATCCACGAGATCGGCCATCACTTCGGCCTGAGCGACGACGACATGGAAGCGATCGAGGCCAAGGCCGAGGAAGAGTCGCACCGCCACCAGCCCGGCGCCTAGCCCACGCGCCGCACCGCAGGAATGCGATAGCGTCCTTCGATCAACGATTCACCGGGTTCATAGGCCCGCAGCACCAGGCGCATCGGACCGGCCGGTGCCGGCAGCCAGTTGGCGCCCCGGCCCTTGTCCGGCCGTTCATGTTGCAGATGGAGCGTGAGCGATCCGTTGGGCGACCGAATCAGACCGGTCGTGCGATCACCGATGGCGTATCGTCCGATCGGGTTATCCACCAGGAAAGCACGACCCTCCAGCGTCACCTCGTACATGGTGAGCGACCAGAAGGCACGCGCCGGCGGCTGGCCATCCGCGGGAAAGGTAAGTTCGTAGCGACCGGCGCCGTCGAGCGGACGTCCATCGGAATCGACAGTGCAGGTGATGTAGATGGCTTCGGCAGGCTCCAGGGCGGCGAGGCCGGTCAGCGCCACGAGCGCGCGATAGAGGTAGTCGTCGCCGAAGTTCCCGAGGTGGCGATCGCCGTAGGTCCAGCCGTCGATGGTCGTGCCGTAGCGGCCGGCGGCAGCGCGGATCTCGGCCTGGCCCTGTTCGATGCCGGCCTGGATCGCGCGCCGCTCGGCCTCGTTGAAGGCGCGCAGGTCGAACTTGCGCCCCGGCCGCAGGTGCAGCGGTGCCAGCGCCTCGAGCACGGCGCGGTCGTGGTCCCGCAGCGGGCTCTCGCCCATTGCCCTCATGCCGACCTCGAAGAGGTCCACGGGGTTGGTGCGGTTGGGGGCCGGCCAGTCGGCGACCGACTCTGCCGGCGCCATGGTGCGCTGGGGCATCAGCTCACGAGTCTCGAGAACTCGCCGCTCGTTGCGGACGTCGGGCGTTTCCAGCAGGACGCGGGCCTGCAGGATGCCGACGCGGTCGAGTTCCTGGGGACCATCGACCAGCAGGCGTCCCAGCAGCCAGACCGAATTGGTCGGTGCATGCACCACCGTCACGTCCGACGGCGTATCGCCGGTCCAAGCGGGGCCGACAATCATGTGCGGCGGCGGCCGGCCGCCATAGAGGCGGCGACTGACACATGCGAAGTTGTTGGTGAACAGGTCGAGGAATGCGTAGCTGTAGTAGAAGTCGCCGACCGGCGGCACGGTGAGGAACAGCGGCCGCAGTGAAAGATCGAGCCAGGCCGACGAATAGAGCGTGTCGCTGTTGGGCGTCGTGACCGCGCGCATTTTCGGGCCGGCCAGCGTCGATATGTGGCGGAAGTGGTTGAGGCTCTGGCGAAACGGATTGGCGTCGTTGACGGTCGCCTGCCAGCGCGTGCGGTACATCTCGTAAAGCGGAAACAGATAGATCGTGGCACGCCGTGCGAGATCCCGCAGCGTCGCGGGACCGTCCTGGGCGCGGGCGATTGCGGGTGCGGCGACCAGGCCGCCGAGCAGGGTACGGCGCCCGAGCCTCATGCCGCGCGCTCCCTGAGGCGGCGGCGTTCGGCGACGAAGGCGGCGGCTTCCTGCCATGGCGTCAGCGTCCAGAAGGAGCGCGCGCGGCCCGAGGGCGACGCGAGCACGAAGGCGACCGCGCCTTCGATCGTCTCGTCCTGCCGGCCGTAGACTGGCGCTTTGATGCCGAGCGCGAGGGCGGCGGCGTGCTTGCTGGTGAAGGCGATGGCGGCCGGCCGGTAGCGCCGCAGCTTGGCGTGCAGCGACTTGGCGTCCATGGCGGCGGCGCTCAGCTCATGGTCGGAGCCGACTTCGGTCTTATTGAGGTCGGTGAGGCCCAGGCGCCAGGCCAGCAGTTCGCCAAAGCGCCCAGGCGCGAAGCGCTCCGGCGTCAGTCCGATCGCATGCAGCGTCGGCCAGAAGGCGTTGCCGGGATTGGCGTAGTAGGCGCGTGCTTTGAACGATACCGGGCTGGGCGCGGTGCCGCAGAACACCAGGTCGAGACCGGGCGCCAGCAGGTCGGGCAGCATCGGGCTACTGCGGCTCGATGCCCGCGCCACGGATGACCTCGCCTTTCGATGCCGCCACGGTGCAAATCATCAATCCGGTGCAAATCACGAATCCATCGTGCGCGAGCGTGCGCTCTGCGAACGGCGGAGTCGAAAACGCAGCGGCGAACTGGCGTCCTCTCATCGTTTCCTCCAACTGGTCCAGCATAACATTGACTCAAGGAGAGCGTCTTCTCACCTTGTCGCCAACAATTCGGGAGAACGATACGGTGACCAGCATCGACAAGGCCGACGAGGCCCAGCTTCTGGCGACGATCGACCGCTGGATCGAACGCGAAGTGGCGCCCCGGGTGAAGGAATTCGACCACGCCGACCGCTGGCCGGCCGAGATCGTGGAACAGATGAAGGAGCTCGGCCTGTTCGGCGCCACCATCAGCCCGGAATACGGCGGCCTCGGCCTGCCGGCCCGGACCTACGCCGAGATCGTGATGCGCGTGTCCTCGGTTTGGATGGCGATCACCGGCATCTTCAATTCGCATCTGATGCTGGCGCTGGCGGTCGAGAAATTCGGCACCGAGCGGCAGAAGCAGCAGTGGTTGCCCAAGTTCGCGACCGGCGAGATCCGCGGCGGCCTGGCACTCACCGAACCCGACGCCGGCACCGACCTGCAGGCGATCCGCATGGTGGCCAGGCGCGACGGCAATGAAGGTTATGTGATCAATGGCACCAAGACCTGGATCTCGAACGGTATCGAGGGCCACTGCTTCGCCATGCTGGTGAAGACCGATCCCGAGGCCAATCCGCGCCACACCGGCATGAGCCTGTTCATCACGCCCAAGGGACCGGGTTTTCGGGTCGGCCGCAAGCTCGAGAAGCTCGGCTATCACTCGATCGATTCCGGCGAACTGATCTTCGAGGACTACCGCATCCCGGCGGATCATCTGATCGGCGAGGTCGAGGGCAAGGGGTTTGCCCAGGTGGCGGGCGGCCTGGAACTCGGTCGCATCAACGTTGCCGCCCGCGGCGTCGGCATTGCCGAGGGTGCGCTCAGGCTGGCGACGAACTATGCCCAGCTGCGCAAGACTTTCGGCAAGCCGATCGCCGAGCATCAGGCGATCGCCCTCAAGATCGGCGAGATGGCCACGCGCGCCCGTGCCGCACGCCTGCTCACCCTCGATGCGGCTGACATCTTCGACCGCGGCGAGCGCTGCGACATGGAAGCCGGCATGGCCAAGTACTTCTCTTCCGAGGCGGCACTGGAGAACAGCATCGAGTCGATGCGCATCCATGGCGCCTACGGCTATTCGAAGGAATACGACATCGAGCGCCTCTATCGCGACGCGCCCCTGACGGTTATCGGCGAGGGCACCAACGAGATGCAGCGTCTCATCATCGCGCGCCAGTACATGCGCCGGAACCCGGTTTCGTGAAGCCGCTCGACAAGCCGCTGGAGGGTATCCGGGTCCTGACGCTGGAGCAGTTCGGCGCTGGACCCTACGGCACCATGTTCCTGGCCGAGCTGGGCGCCGAGGTGATCAAGGTCGAGGCGCCCGAGGGCGACCCGTCGCGCCAGGTCGGACCCCACAAGCTTGGGCCGGACGACAGCGAGTATTTCCAGGCGTGGAACCTCGGCAAGAAAAGCGTGACGATCGACATGAAGTCGGTCGCGGGACGGCGGCAGTTCGAGGCGCTGGTGAAAAGCGCGGACTGCGTCGTCAACAATCTGCGCGGCACGCAGCCCGCCAAGCTCGGCATCGACTACGCCAGCCTGAAGGGCCTTAAGCCTTCCATCGTCTGCCTGCACATCTCCGCCTATGGTCGCGCCCGCGCCCATCAGGCCAATTCAAGGGCCGACTGGCCGGGCTACGATTTCCTGATGCAGGCCGAGGCCGGGCTGATGGAATTGACGGGCGAGCCGGACGGGCCGCCGACGCGGGTCGGCGTGTCGCTGATCGACAGCATGAGCGGACTGACTGGCATCGTCGGGCTCCTGAGCTGCCTGCTGCGCGCCCGCGCGACGGGACAGGGCTGCGACGTCGAAACCTGCCTCTACGACGTCGCCATGCATCAGCTCACCTATCCCGGCCTGTGGTATCTCAACGAGGGCGACCTCTCGCCCCGTATGCCGAGAAGCGCCCATCTATCGCTGGCGCCGGTCCAGACCTTCCCCACCGGGGACGGCTGGATCTTCATCATGTGCATGACCCAGAAATTCTGGCGGTCGCTGTGCGAGGCGATGGGCCGGGCCGACCTGCTGGACGATCCGCGCTTTGCCGATCCCAACGTCCGCGCAAAGAACCGCGCCGAGATGACCGATGTGCTCGATCCGACGTTCCGCACGCGCACGACGGCCGAGTGGCTGGCGCGGTTCAACGGCCTCCTGCCGGCGGCACCTGTCAACAAGCTCGACGCGGCCCTCGACAGCGCCTTCGCGCACGAGACCGGCATGGTTTCGGCGGTGCCACACCCGATCAAGGGCGCGCTGCGGGTGCTCGCCAACCCGATCCGCGTCGACGGCGAGCGGCTGGCGCAGGCCGCCTGTTCGCCGCTCGGCGCCGACAACCGTTCGCTGTTGGGAAAGCACACATGAAACTCGAAGGACTGAAAGTCGTCGACCTGTCGTGGTTCCTGCCGGGACCGTATCTCACCACGTCGCTCGCCGATCACGGGGCGGAAGTGATCAAGGTCGAGCCGCCGGGTGATGGAGATCCCGGTCGCCATATCAAGCCGATGGACGAACGCACTTCGGTTTTCTTCCGCAACATGGGGCGCGGCAAGAAGAGTGTGGTGCTCGACCTCAAGAGCGAGCAGGGCCGCGCCGATCTGTTCCGGCTGGCGTCGCAGGCCGACGTGCTGGTCGAATCATTCCGGCCGGGCGTCGCGGCGCGGTTCGGCATCGGCTACGACGCGGTGAGCGCCGCCAATCCCGGCATCGTCTATTGCTCGATCAGTGCTTTCGGCCAGGACGGCGCCTATCCCGGTCGCGCCGCGCACGATTTGGCACTTGAGGCCATGACCGGCGTATTGAGCCTGACGCTGGGCGACGACGGCCGACCGGCGGTCCCCGGCATCCCGGTCGCCGACCTGGTGAGCGGCCTGCACGGTCTTTCTGGGGTGCTGATGGCGCTCCTGCGGCGGCAGACCACGGGCAAAGGCGACTATATCGACGTCTCCATGCACGAGGCCCTGATGGCGTCCTGCGCCAACGTCGTCGGCGAGGCCTTCACGGAGAACAGGCAACCCGATGTGAAGCAGCAGCGCACCACCGGCGGCTCGGCCTTCTATCGCGTCTACGAAACTTCCGATGGCCGCCAGCTCGTGATCGCGGGCCAGGAGATGAAGTTCATAAAAAATCTGCTGGGCGCGCTCGGGAAGCCGGAGATGGCCTCATTGTGCGAATGGCCGGGTGCTCATCAGAAGCCGGTGGCGGATTTTCTCGCCGCGACGTTCAAGACGAAACCGCAGTCGCACTGGATGGCGTGGCTCGATACGCTCGACATCTGCTACGGCCCGGTCAACACCCTGCCCGAAGCCATCGCCGATCCGAACCTTGCCAAGCGCGGCGCCATCATAACGGATGCCGACGGCCGCAAGCACTTCGCCCCCGCCGTGCGTTTCCGGAACGAACCGTCGAAGCCGCTCTACCGCGAGCCACTGCTGGGCGAGCACACCGAGGAAGTTCTTAAGAGAGCAGGGTGGTAGCCTTCGCCAGCGGCACCGGGGCATCGTTGAGCAAGAGGTCTATCGCGTCCTGCTCCCACGACGACTCGGCGAGCGACAGTGGGTCCTGCGGTGCCAGGCGATGCTCGATCACCAGGCGCGACAGCAACAGCCGGCGGGCGTCACCACCCTGTGCGCCGAGGGTGGCGCCTTCCCAGGCGAGCAGTGCGGCCGTCGTGGCGTGATAGAGCGCGCCGGCGGCCAACCTCGAGCGCTTCTCATGTTTGGGATCCGAGGCGACCGCCTCGACGAAGCGTTCGACGCGATCGAGCGTCGTGCCCAGCAGGCCCTTGTATTGGCCGGGCAGGGCACCGCTCGGTTCGTACTTTGCCTTGAGCGCTGCAGAGAGCGTCTTGTGGCCACCCGACTTGCCGACCGCGCGCTGCACCACGTCAAGGGCGTTCATGTTCGACGTGCCCTCCCACAGGGTGCCGATCTGTGCATCGCGGACCAGCCGGGCCGTCGCCCATTCCTCGATGTAACCGATGCCGCCACGCACCTCGAGCGCCTGGCTGGCGACCGGGATGTTGTCGCGGCAGGCGCGGAACTTGTAGACCGGCGTCAACACGCGCAGCAGGTTGGCGGCCTCGCGGTCGCCCTTGTCCGCCTTGCCCATGGTGTCCGCCGCGAAGGCGTACATCGACAGCGCCTGCTCGGTCGGCAGCATGATCTTCATGAGCTGGCGGCGCAGCAGGGGATACTCCGCGATGGCCCGGCCGAAGGCACGGCGGCCGCGCGCGGCGGCCAGCGCCTCGTTCAGGCAGCGGCGCATCATGGCGGCGGCGCGGACGCCGTGGCTGAGCCGCGACAGGTTCACCTGGCTCATCATCTGCTTGAATCCGTTGGCGACGTCGCCCACGAGGTAAGCGGTTGCGCCGTTCAGGACGATCTCGCCCGAGGCCATCGACCGCGTGCCGAGCTTGTCCTTAAGCCGGACGATGCGATAGGCGTTGCGCGTGCCGTCCTCCAGCCGCCGTGGCAGGGCGAACATGCCGAGGCCCCTGGTGCCGGGTGCCGCGCCGCGCGGCCGCGCCAGCATCAGCGCCACATCGGCGTCGGCATGGCTGCAGAACCATTTCTGACCGTGGATCCTCCAGCGTTCGATGCCGTCGGCGCCGGTGCCGGCCGGCTCGGCCTCGGTCTCGATGGCGCCGACGTCGGAGCCACCCGCTTTCTCAGTCATGAGCTGGCAGCCCTTCAGCATGCGGCCGGGTTCCTGGTTCAGCAGGCGGTCCATCAGAAGTCGCTTCAGGGCCGGCGAGGCATGCGTCTTCATGGTGAAATTCGACGTATCGGCCATCGAGATCGGGCACATCAGGCCGAACTCGGCCTGCACGTAGAGATAAGTGAAGGCGTATTTCACCAGCGGGTGCGCCGGCTCCGCCATGCCGAGCACGCCGGCACGATGGCTCATGGCGTGCATGCCGTACTCCTCGAACGCCACCTTCTCCATTTCGCGATAGGCCGGGTGATACTCGATCCAGTCCTCGTCGCGGCCGAAGCGGTCGCGCGCGTGCAGTACTGGCGGATGGCGGTCGGCGGTCATCGCCAACTCGTCGAGGCGGCCGCCGGCCAGCGCGCCGAGGCGCTCGAAGTGCGGCGTCATCGCCGCGCGCAGGCCGGGTTCCATGTAGAGCGACAGCAGGTCCTGGAACTGGCGGTCGACGGTGTAGAAGTTCTGGCCGTGGATGTCCGGCGCGATGTGGTGCGCGCCGTGCGGCACATACTGCATGTCGGGCATTCGTTTTCCCTCTGCTCTACCAGTTCGGTGAATTCCACTCCCCGGCCAGGACGCGCTCGACGTAGGACGGCACGATCCGGGTGGCGGGGCCGTAGATATGTTCATGGAACAGCGACTGATTGTCGGTCGGTCCGAGGTTCAGCTCGACCGCGCGCACGCGAGCCCGACGGCGGACATGCAACACGAATCCTGCAGCCGGATAGACCTCGCCCGACGTCCCGATCGCGATGAACAGGCCACAGCGGTTAAGCGCCGCGTAGATCTCGTCGAGATGCATCGGATCCTCGCCGAACCACACGATATTGGGCCGCAGTTCGCCTACCGCTTTGCAACTGGGACACACCGATCCGGGCGACAGGTCCATTTCGGAAGGAAACACGGTGTCGCACGCCATACAGCGGACCTCGCCCTCTCGGCCGTGCATATGAAGGACGTTCTTCGATCCGGCCATTTCATGCAGCGGATCGATATTCTGGGTCACGATCGTCACCTCGCCGGCATATTCCGCCTCGAGACGCGCCAGGGCGTCGTGCGCGGCATTGGGCGCGACGTGGGCGGCACGGAACAGGCTGCGAGCCTCATTATAGAAATCGAGCACCTTCTTCTTGTCGCGGTGCCAGGCTTCGATCGTGGCGACGTCCTGGAGATTGACGCGGCTCCACAGTCCATCGGGATCGCGGAAGGTATCGATGCCGCTTTCCTTGGAAATGCCGGCACCGGTCAGGATCACGATGCCATGTGGGAAGAAGTCCTCATGCATGTTGCGAAATCTACCGCCATGCTAGAGTAGGGGCCATGGCCATCAAGGTCCTCTTTGTTTGCACGGCGAATCTTTGCCGATCTCCGATGGCCGAAGGCGTGTTCCGCGCCTTTGTCGAGCGTGCCGGCGTGGCCGATGCGTTCGAAATCGCCTCGGCGGGGACGTCGGGCAGTTTCGTCGGCCAGCCGTCGACACCCAGGGCGGTCGAGGTCGCGGCGAGTCGCGGCTACGATCTTTCGGCCATCCGGGCGCGGCAGTTGGTTGCCGACGATATCGCCTATTTCGACTATCCGCTGGCTATGGAAAGCAGTCATCTCGTGGATATGCGCTGGCTGGCGCCGCGGGCGTTCGCCGACAAGCCCAAGATGTTCATGAGCTTTGCCCCGCGGATCGGCATCACCGAGGTGGCGGATCCGATCGGCAAAGGCCAGGCCGAGTTCGAGCACGCCCTCGACCTCATCGAGGCCGGCTGCAAGGGGCTGCTCGACCGCCTGTCGCCAGCGATCAAAAAGGCCATTTGAGACTCAACTCGCCGAAGCGGTTGAGTACGTTGAAGGTGAGCCGCGACACGTCGTTGTCGAACTTGTTGTGGGGCAGGCTGCCGCAATAGGTGATCGAACCCACCGAGAAGACCGCGCCGCCGGCGGGCTTTTCGATGTAGGTCATGTCGGCGTGGATCAGTTCCTCCAGCGTCTGGCCGGGAATGGTGGTGGCGAAGCCCAGCCGCTCCTCGTGGACGACGACGAAGTTCTTGCGGTCGTGACCTTCCGACGAGGCGAGCACGACGGCGTTGAGCGGGCTGCCTAGACGATGATCGAGGCGGTCGAGTTCGAAACCAGCCGCGCCGCCACCCGAGAAGCCGTAGCCGCCGAACAGCTCGTCCTTCACGCCTTCGAAGACCCAGGCGTGGACGTTGTCGCGTGCCGCCGGCGTCTGCCGGTAGGAATCGCCCACGAAAGTCCCCTGGCTTGAAAAGCCGATGCCGCACAGGAGATTGGGTGGCCGGTCGCTGCGCCGCCACAGACCGCCGTAGGCACCGTCGAAGGCGTGATAGTACTCGCCGGGTTCGGCGGCCCAGGTCCGGATGCCGCCCTCGGTGCGCCGCACTTCTATGGCACCCGGCACGTTCTTCGACAGTGCCACGCGCCAGTAGAAGCCGTTGCCGCCAAGATACATCAACCGTCCGCCGGTCTCGGTGTAGGTCTGCAGCGCATCGAGCGTGCCGGCCGTGTGGTATTCGGGATGCGTGCCGGTCAGCACCACCTTGTACGACGCCAGGATTTCAGCGCCCTTCTCCTCGAGGTCATGGTCGGTGACGATGTCGAAGGCCACGCCCATGCGATCGAGCCAGCCGGTGAGGTGGGTGTCGGCGGGAAGATGGCGCAGGCCGGAGCCCGCCTCGTCGTTGAAGCTGAGGAAGTTGGGCCGCCAGGTGAGCAGCGGCCGGAGGTGCGAGGAATAGGCAACGCCCGAGCCGTCACGGTGATGATTGTAGGTCGAAAGGCCGTAATCCTTGTGCTCGTCGGGATTGTTCGGAAAGGCTTTCCAGTCGGCGACCCGCTTGCGGAAGGCCTCGTCGTAGGCGCCGCGCGAGAAGTTGGAATAGACCTGATAGGTGAAGGTGGAGGCGAGGTAGCAGACCTTGGCCTGCGGCTTGCCGACCTGGGGCCGCACGAAGAAGGGAATGACGTCGCGGAGCGGCCCGCAGCTGAGCTGGATGCCGTAGATGCCGCTCTTCAGGTCCCTTGGGACGGTAAAGTCGAAATCGTCGGCCCAGCCGCAATCGTGCAGGTCGTCGTCGTGGAAATGGATGGCGGCATAGTGGTGCGGCGCCTTTCGCCAGTCGCGTTCCGCGCCGGTCCATGACGCGCCCTTCATGGCGCGGGTCGGCAGGTTGATCAGCCTGCCGTGCAGGCCGTTGGGACCGCTGTCCTTGATGTCCATCGAGTCGATGCAGCGGGCGAAATCCCAGGCGGCCAGACCGGTGATCGCTGGAGCTTCGATCTTGCCGTTGAAGCAGCGCTGGGCCGGGCGGTCCTGCGCCTGCTCGGCGCCGATCAGGACCGGGCGGGGTACTTCGACCGCCAAGGCCGCGGTAGCGGCGACCGTCTCGGCTTCACCCTCGTCATCGACGGCAAAGGCACGCAGCAAGGGCTGCTGGCCGACGCGGAGCGTGCCGGTGCCGGGATCGGCGCTCGCCCAGACGCGGTACCAGACCCGGGCCCGCAGCGCCTTGCCGACCACGACCTGCGCGCCGCCGACCTCCAGCGCCATGCCGTCCGGCGTCAGCACCAGCGCAAAACCGGCACCGGTTTCGGGGTCGCGGCGCGACAGCACCGTCTGCGGCCCGTCGTCCGGCAGGGTTGGCCAGATGACCGCCTCGACCATCAGGCCGGCCGGCAGCCTCAGGTCCTTTGCGCCCTCGACCAGTCCGTAGGACCCTGGCCAGGCGTGCTGCACGCGCGAGGCGAAACGGCCGTCGAGAAACTCGGACAAGTCCTCAAGCTTGGGCGGCGGTCCGCCGGGGTTGGGGTCGCCGCGGACGATCTTCACCAGCGTCGCATTGTACGGATTGGGCCCGATGCTCGAAACCTTGAAGGCGATCTTTTCTCCGACGCGAACGGAAATCTTGTCGGCATAGCCGGTGAGCGGTGCGGTCACGATTGAGTCCTCGTCGTTGGCCGATGATATAGTCGCCCGAATTCGAGGAAGAACGCCATGGCCAAGTTGCAATGACCCGAGTCGCGCTCAAGGGAAGAATCCAGACCGTGCTTGGCCCGATCGAGCCGGCGAAGCTCGGCCGTACGCTGATGCATGAGCATGTGCTGTGCGACATCCGCCCGCCGGCCACGCGCGGCGACAACGATCTCGGGCCGGAGATCACGCTGGAGAACGTCTGGCAGATCAACCACGGCCACGGCATCAAGCGGGCCGGCCGCAAGTACATGCTCGACCTCGAGGATATCGCCACTCGCGAAGTCCGCATGATGAAGCATGACGGCGGCGACGCCATCGTCGAACTCACCTGCGGCGGCCTGTCGCCCGATCCGAAAGGGCTGCAGCGCATCGCGGCCGGCACCGGCGTGCACCTGATCATGGGCTGCGGCTACTACGTCGACGACTACCAGGATCCGAAGAACCACGGCCGCACGGTCGACGATTTCGCCGCCGAGATGATCGGCCAGATCGTCGATGGTGCCTGGGGCACTGACATTCGCGCCGGCATGATCGGCGAGATCGGATGCACGGCGCCATGGACCGACACGGAGAAGCGCGTGATGCAGGCGGCACTTGTCGCCGCCGCCGAGACGGGTGCTGCCATCAACGTTCATCCCGGCCGCGATCCCGACCAGCCGCACCAGATCGCCGACTTCACCAGGGCGGTGGGCCATTCGACCGAACGCGTCGTCATCAGCCATATCGACCGCACCATCTTCGACGAGGAGCGGCTGCTGCGGCTGGCCGACACAGGCGTCACGGTCGAGTTCGACCTGTTCGGCCAGGAGGCGAGCTACTACGGCCTCTCCGACATCGACATGCCGAACGACGCCACGCGGCTGAAATTGATTCGCGCGCTGATCGCGCATGGGCATCTCGAACGCGTCGTGATCAGCCACGACATCTGCTACCGCACTCGGCTGGCAAGCTTCGGCGGCCACGGCTACGGCCATATCTTCCGCAACGTCGTCCCGATGATGAAAAAGCGCGGCTACAGCGAGGCCGAGATCGACGCCATCCTGGTCGGCAACCCTCGGAGGCTGCTGACGTTCGTCTGATCGACGTCAGTAGCAGGGATTCTCGACCGGCGGCCGGGGCACTTTGAGGGTGTCGTGGAACTCGCGGCGGTATTCCTCGAGTTCCGCGTTCAGAGGAACAAGATCGTCTTCACGCTGGCGCTGGAGCCCTGGTGACGGGCCTCAGGCTGTTGGTGGTGATGAAGGTATTCGCGGCGTCGATGAATTGGCCGAGCATGGCGCTCAGCTGGGGGAATTCGCCAGGGTAACAAAGATCAGCCGAGATCTTGGCCACGATCGCAAGATTCCAGTAGCAGAGAACGGCATGGCCCGAATTGTCGACGCCGGTCTCGCCGTCCTTGCCGATCGTCACCGTGACGCCGCCGCGCTTGAACTCGACGGTATCACCCCGCTTGACTACCTGCGTGCCCGGCAGCTTGGCGATCGCATCGAGATCGAGTGGTTGCGCGGCAGCGGATGTGGCGATGGCCATGACAATGGGCAGCACCAGAAATTTGATCATCGGATCCCTCCGTATAGCCAACATGGTAGGAGGTATCGCCCATGTCTTCTCCAATCCGGTGGTTGTGATCAGAATGTCAGCGCGTAGGTCGCTTCCTCGGTGTAGATCGGACCGCCGCGGCCGCGCCGGCTGGAATAGAGAGAGAAGTGCTCGGCCACCCACGGCGTCGACCGGAAGGTCGAATGGCTGGCCATGAACTGCGCGATGTGATGGCCGGTCTCGGCGCCGCTGGCGAAGCGCGCCAGGGTGACGTGCGGGCGGAACTTCCGACGTTCGATCTCGATGCCGACGTTGCGGGCGACGGTCGAGATCTTCTGCTGCAGCCAGTCGAGCCGCTCGCTCTTTTCCACCAGCGCTACCAGGGCGCGTGGCTGCTTGCCGGTGCTGAATTGCTCGACGCCCGCCAGCGCGACCGAAAAGCGCGGGCCGGCAATGTCCGAAAGTTCCTCCTCGAGGTCGCGCATGACCGTGCCCTGCACTTCGCCGCAGAAGCAGAGCGTCACATGGAGGTTCTCCGCCGTCTGCCAGTGCGCATCGGGCACACCCGACTGCAGCGCCGCCAGTTCGTCGGCAATCTCCTCAGGGGCGGGCAGGGCGACGAACAGACGCGGCATAATCGTCGAGGTTCCTGGAAACGAACGGCAGGATGCGCTCGACCACGATGTCGACGCCGCGGGGATTGGGATGGATGCCGTCGGACTGGTTGAGTGCAGGGTCCTGCGCCACGCCGTCGAGAAAGAAGGGGTAGAGCGGCACATCATGCTTTTCGGCGAGCCTCTTGTAGAGACCGTCGAACTGGGCGGCGTACTCCGGCCCGTAGTTGCGCGGCGCCAGCATGCCGGCCAGCCATACCGTGACCCCAGCCGCCTTCAGCCGGGTGACGATGATGTCGAGGTTGCGTTCGGTTCCGGCCGGATCGAGGGCGCGCAGCGCGTCGTTGGCGCCGAGCTCGACCAGCACGATGTCGGGCTTGTCGGCCAGCATCCAGTCGAGACGCTCCACGCCGCCCGCCGTGGTGTCGCCGGAAACGCCGTGATTGATGACGGCAACATTACGCCCGGCCGCCTTCAGCGCCACTTCAAGCCGCGCCGGCATAGCCTCGCCGGGCTTGACGCCATAACCCGCGGCCAGGCTGTCGCCCAGCACGGCAAGCTTGATCGGCGCGGTTTGTGCGTGTGCTCCTGGAATGGCCAGTGCGCTGAACAAAAGGAACAGGAATGCCGCGATCCGTGAATTGACCGCCGCCGTAAAACCACCATATCCAGTGCTGATAATCATCGCCTTGTTCCCGGAGCCTTTTTGACAACTCCTGCCACAGCCATCGTCCGCCTCACCGACGTCCATCTCGACATGGCAAGCGATGCCGGCATGGTCAACATCTTGCGGGGCATTACGCTCGATATTGCCACCGGTGAGATTGCCGCGGTGGTCGGCCCCTCGGGCGCCGGCAAGTCGAGCCTGATGATGGTCGCGGGCGGGCTGGAGCGCGCGTCGTCGGGCCGGGTCGAGGTGGCGGGCCACGATCTTGGACCGCTCGACGATGATGACCGCGCGCGGCTCAGGCGCGATCACATCGGGATCGTGTTCCAGGGTTTCCATCTCATTCCCACCATGACGGCACTCGAGAATGTGGCGCTGCCGCTCGAATTCGCCGGCCGAAGCGACGCTTTCGAACTCGCCGAGTCGGCCTTGGCGCGCGTCGGCCTTGGCCATCGCATCAGCCATTATCCGGCACAACTTTCAGGCGGCGAGCAACAACGCGTTGCCGTGGCGCGTGCCTTCGTCGGCCGGCCGAAGCTGCTGCTGGCCGACGAACCGACCGGCAACCTCGACGGCACCACCGGCAAGCAGATCATGGACCTGCTGTTCGAGCTGGCGCGTAGCGACGCGGCGACCCTGATCCTGATCACCCATGATTTGACGCTGGCCGGACGCTGCGACCGTATCCTGCATATTGCCGACGGCATCGTGGTCGGCGACGAACGCACGCCTGCCGCGTTGGCAGCGCAATGACCCTGGCGTTGCGGCTCGCCCGGCGCGAGATGCGGAGCGGACTGGGCGGCTTCCGACTCTTCATCGCCTGCCTGGCGCTGGGCGTGACGGCCATCGCCGCCATCCTGTCCTTCAGCCGCGCCGTCGAGGAGGGCTTGCGCGCCGATGCGCGCGAGATCCTGGGGGGTGATGTCGCGGTGTCGCTGCTCTATCGCGAGGCCAGTCCCGAGCAGATGGCGTTCCTGCGCGAACGCGGCCAGTTCGTGCGCTGGATCGACAGTCGCGCCATGGCGCGCCCGGCAAACCCGGACGGTCGGACGACCCTGGTCCAGCTCAAGGCGGTCGAGGCCGCCTACCCGCTCTACGGCACCCTCGAATTGCAAGGCGGCGGATCGCTCGCCGATGCGCTGGCGAAGCGCGGCGGCGTCTGGGGCGCGGTGGTGGAAGAGGCGGCCCTGCGGCGCATGAACATCGCCCTCGGCGACCAGGTGCGGATCGGCGGCGTAACGGTCGAGGTGCGTGGCTTGATCGCCCGCGAACCGGACCGCGGATTGAACGCCTTCGCCAGTCTCGGGCCGCGGCTGATGGTGACGTTCGAAGCCGTGATCGAGTCGGGCCTGGTTCAGCCGGGCAGCCTGCTCAACTGGGAATACCGCCTGCGGCTCGCGCCGGGCGGGTCCGATTTTGCCACCATCGCGGCGCTGCAGAACCGTTTTCCCGACGCCGGCTGGCGTGTGCGCGGTCTTGCCGATGCGGGCGGCGGCATCCGTGCCTGGCTCGATAGGCTGACCCAGTTCATCGGTCTTGTCGGATTGTCCTCGCTGCTGGTGGGCGGCGTCGGCGTCGGCAATGCGATTTCGAGCTTTCTTGCCGCACGACTGCACACGATTGCGACCTTGAAGTGCCTGGGGGCGCCCGAGCGGCTGGTCTTCTCGACCTATTTTCTGCAGCTCGCTGCGCTGGCACTGCTGGGCGTGGCGATCGGCATCGTGGCGGGTGCGGCCTTGCCGTTTCTGGCGCAGTCCTTGATCGCCGACGTGTTGCCGGTGCGGGCACGGGTAGCGGTCTATGCCGGGCCGCTGGCGATCGCGGCGACATTCGGGCTCCTCGTCTCCCTGCTGTTTGCCCTGGTGCCGCTGCTGCGCGCGCGCCGGGTGCCGGCGGCGACTCTGATGCGCGGCGCGGTGGTCACGCAAGGCGGCGTGCCGTGGCGCGATGCCCTCCTGATCGGCGTGGTCGCGCTGACTCTGGCGGCCTTCACCGTGTTCACCGCCGACAGCCGGCGCATCGCGGCGTGGTTCGTGCTGGGCGCGGTTGGCGCCTTCATCGCCTTTCCGCTGCTGGCGCGGTTGGTCATGGCGGTGGCGGCGCGGGCCGGAAAGCCGAAACTCGCCGGCCTCCGCCTGGCCCTGGCCAATCTCCACCGCCCCGGCGCGCCGACACCCATTGTCATGCTGTCGCTGGGACTGGGACTCACCGTGCTGGTGGCGACGGCGCTGATCGAGGGCAACCTGCGGGAACAGCTCACGCGCCGCATTCCAAGCGACGCGCCGGCGTTCTTCTTCGTCGACATCCAGTCGACGCAGATGGCGGCATTCGAAAAGGCGATCAGCGCCATCCCGGGCGCCGGCCCGCTCGACAAGGTGCCGTCGCTGCGCGGGCGGATCGTGAGGATCGGCGGCAAACCGGTAAGCGAGGTCGACGTTCCGTCCGATGCGCGCTGGGCGGTCGAAGGCGACCGCGGCGTCACCTATTCGGCGACACCGCCCGAGGGCTCGCGCATCGTGGCGGGGCAATGGTGGCCGGCCGACTATCGCGGCCCGCAGCTCATCTCGTTCGACGAAAACCTGGCGCGCGCGTTCGGCATCGGACTCGGCGACACCATCACCGTGAATGTGCTCGGCCGCGACATCGAGGCCCGCATTGCCTCTCTCAGGCGTATCGAATGGACGACGCTCGCCATCAATTTCGTCTTCGTCTACTCGCCCGGAACTCTCGACCGGGCGCCGCACACCTTTCTCGCCACAGTGAAGGCCACGCCCGAGGCCGAAGAAGAGATCTTCAAGGTCGTTACCGATCGGTTTCCCAACGTCACAGTGGTGCGCATTCGCGATGCCATCGAGACGGCGACCGGCGTGCTTGGCAACATCGGGCTCGCGACCCGGGTCATCGGCTTTCTCAGCATCCTGGCTGGAGTCCTGGTGCTGGCCGGCGCCATGCTCGCCACCCAGCGCCGGCGCGTCCACGAAGCCGTTGTGATGAAGGTGCTGGGGGCCACCCGGGCGCGAATTGCCGGAATCTTTGCCTGGGAGTTTGCCGCCCTTGGCCTCGCCACGGCACTGGCGGCTCTGGGCGTCGGAACGCTGGGAGCCTGGCTGGTGGTCAGCCGGTTGATGAGGCTCGAATGGACCTTCCTGCCAACGGTGGCCGTGGGCGTCGCCTTGGGCGCCATGGTCCTCACCTTGGCGTTTGGCCTTATGGGCACCTTGGCGGCGCTGCGGCAGCGTCCACTGGCGTTGCTGCGCAATGAATGAAGGAAGATGAATTCCCAATGAGTGAAAGTAAAACGCAACATTTCAAGGCGCTATCGCTCTTGATTCACACCGTCTGAATGACCAGATTGTCGGGCGAAGGGGCTCGACATGAGGCTCCCGTGGAGGCTTGTACCAAAATGGCAAATCCGAACTTCGAGACATTCAACAGGGCCGGCAGCGTCGCCGATCAGGCGGTATTCGATGTCGGCCTGCGCTCCCACATGGTGCGCGTCTACAACTACATGGCTTCGGGGCTCGCGCTGTCGGGCATCGTGGCTTTTGGCCTGTTCAGTTCGCCCGAACTCGCCGGACTTTTCTTTCAGGTCCAGGCGGGCCGTGTAGTCGGCCTGAACGGACTGGGCTGGATCGCGATCCTGGCACCGCTCGGCCTGTTGCTGCTGGTCTCGTTCCGCGCCGCCAAGATGAGCGTCGGATCGA
>CALFRN010000250.1 GCA_937919085.1 uncultured Reyranella sp. | reverse complement strand
CGCCGGAAGTGACGATGGCGCACATCTATCGCGGCATCATTCCGTTCGTGATCCTCCAAGTGGTCACGCTTGCGCTCTGCATCATCTGGCCGGAGATCATCCTGATCCTGCCGCGCCACTTCGGGTTCCTCAGTTGACCCGGTGACAGGTCCCGCCGAACAAGCCTAGAGTTTGCCCCTCCCTATGGAGGGGCATTCCATGCTTCGACTTCTCCTCGTGGCGGCCGTTTCCGTTGCCACGGCGCTGTCGTCCGCCGCTTCGGCACAGACGTTGCGCGTCGTCATGCACTCCGACCTCAAGATCCTCGATCCGGTGTGGAGCGGCGCCTATATCGTGCGCAACCACGGCTACATGCTCTACGACACGCTGTTCGCCATGGACGAGACCTTTGCAATCAGGCCGCAGATGGTCGAAAGCTGGACGACCAGCGAGGATGGACTGGTCTGGACCCTCAGGCTGCGCGACGGGCTGGAGTGGCATGACGGCCAGCCGGTGACGGCCGAGGACTGCATCGCCTCGCTGAAACGCTGGTCGGCACGCGATGCCATGGGCCAGAAGCTCGCGCTGGCGCTTCAGGAGTACAAGGTCGTCGATCCCCGGACATTCCAGATCGTGCTGAAGGAAAAATACGGGGCACTGCTCGAATCGATCGGCAAGCCCTCGGTGGTCGTGCCCTTCATGATGCCCAGGCGCGTCGCCGAGACCGATCCCTTCAAGCAGATCGACGACTACACCGGCTCGGGTCCGTTCGTGTTCAAGAAGGACGAATGGAAGCCGGGAGAGAAGATCGTCTATCTCAGGAACGCCAGGTACAAGCCGCGGGCCGAGCCGATGTCGGGACTCGCCGGCGGCAAGGTGGTCGGGCTCGACCGGGTCGAGTGGATGTGGATTCCCGATGCCGAAACCCAGCTGAACGCGCTGCTGTCGGGCGAGATCGACATGATCGAGAGCGTCAGTCACGACCATCTGCCGGTGCTCGAGAAGAGCAAGGCGGTCCGGGTGATCACCAACAGGACCTCCGGCCAGTACGTCTTCCGCATGAACTGGTTGACTGCGCCGTTCAACAATCAGGGCGTGCGCCAGGCCGCCATGATGGCGCTGGGGCAGGAGGAGTTCCTGCAGGCCAGTGTCGGCGACAAGCGCTACTACCGGCCGTGCAAGGCGCTGTTCACCTGCGGCACGCCATTGGCGTCGGACACCGGCATGGAAGGCCTGATCGAGGGCAACGCCGACAAGGCGCGGCAGCTCCTGCAGGAAGCCGGCTACGACGGAACCGTGGTCGTGATCCCCCAGCCGACCGACCTCGGTGTGCTGAAGCAGCTGGCGCCGGTCGCCAAGGCGCAACTCGAGAAGGCAGGCTTCAAGGTCGAGGTCCAGCCGACCGACTGGCAGAGCATGGTGACCCGGCTCGGCTCCAAGAAGGGCCCTCCGTCGGAAGGCGGCTGGTCGGCGTTCGCGACGAACTGGTCCCAGGTCGACATTCTCGATCCGCTGATGACGACCTTTCTCGCCACCAACTGCGCCAAGGCCAGGGCCGGCTGGCCGTGCGACGAAGGCATGGAGAAGCTGCGCGACAAGTTCGTGCGCGCCGCTACTGCGGCGGAGAGAAAGGCCATTGCCGAAGAAGTCCAGGTCTATGCCACCAAAATCGTGACGCACGTCTGGCTTGGCGAGTGGTACGGCGCCGCCGCGGTCCGCTCGGACATTGTCACCATGGCGGTGCCGCCGCCGGTCACGGTCTTCTGGGGCGTCACGAAGAAGTAGAAAATCCGCGCAGCCGGCCGCCCATCGGGGCGCTATTCAGCGGCCTTCAACCCCGCCCCCTGGAGCGAACGTTGCGCGGCATCTTCGGTTTCCCAGCGCGTGCCGATCTCGGCCAGGTAGCCGAGCACATCGTCGAGTTCATGGCCGCGGCTGGTCAATGAATAGGTCACGCGGGGCGGAATGGTTGCCTCATAGTCGCGCCGCACCAGGCCGGCGCCCTCCAGCGTGCGCAGCCGCTCGGTCAGCATCTTGGCCGAGATGCCCGCCACCCGCCGCTTCAGTTCGCCGAAGCGCTGCGGTCCATGGGTCTTCAGATTGTAGAGGATGTAGGTCGTCCACGGCCCCATCAGCATCCGCAGGATGAAGTCCATCGGACAGGAAGCGCTCTCCTTGCGGGGCTCGGCAGTCGTGTTCATCGGAAAACCTGCAAGTTACGAATTGGTACCTACTGGCAAATATATAGTCGGCACCCCAGATCTTTCCAGTCACTAAACGTAATCAAAGTTACTTGAGAAACTATTATGAGAATTCTCAAGTAGAATCAAAGGACTGGAGAATTAGATGAGTAACGTCGTCGTCGTCTATCATTCGGGTTTCGGTCATACCCAGGCTCTCGCGGAGGCCGTGGCCAAGGGGGCCCGCGCCATACCTGGCACCAACGTGAACCTGATCCCGGTCGCCGAGGCCGAGGCCCGCGCGGCCGAACTGGATGCCGCGGATGCAATCATCTTTGGCAGCCCGACCTACATGGGCGGCGTGTCGGCCGAGTTCGCCAGGTTCAAGGACTGGACGTCCAAGCGCTGGATGGACGGGACGTGGCGGAACAAGCTCGCCGCCGGCTTCACCGCCTCGGCGTCGTGGAATGGCGACAAGCAGAACACGCTGGTCCAGCTCATGACGCTGGCGCTGCAGCACGGCATGGTCTGGGTCGGACTCGGCGTCGCGCCGGGCTTCAACCACTCCAAGGGATCGGTCGAGGATCTCAATCGCCTCGGCGCGTCGATCGGCGCCATGGCGCAAGCCAATGCCGATCAGGGTATCGAGGGTATCGCTGCCAGCGACTTCAGAACCTTCGAGGCGCTGGGCCGGCGCGTCGCCGAGGCGGCGCGGCGCTGGCATACGGTGCCGCTGGTCGAAGCAGCATAGGCGGACTCAAAAGAGACGCCCCCTCCGGCAACGGAGGGGGCGCTTCCTCTACTTCTTGCTGATGTTCCAGAGGATCGGCACGGGGGCGGGGATCCAGCCCTCGATGCGGTCCTTGCGATAGGCGCCGAATGCCTTGTACTGGCCCAGGACGATGTACATCGCCTGGTCCATCACACGATCGGAGACGGCGACCGCCAGTTCCTTCTGTTTCGCGGGATCGGTCTCGCGGGCGAACGCGGCCCGCAGCTTCTCCATCTCGGGATCGCACGGCCAGCCGAACCATGCCTTCTCGCAACCGCCGCTGGTGAAGGAGTTGCCCGCCGGGCTCTCGGTGCCGGCCGTGACGGTCGTGGTGTAGAAGATGTTCCAGCCGCCCTTGGCCGGCGGATCCTTCTTGGCGCGGCGCGAGACCACGGTCTGCCAGTCCATCGCCTGCAGGTCGACCTTGAAGCCGACCCGCTCCAGCGCCTGCTTGCCGACCGGCGGAAGCTGGTTGGACGACAGCAGGTCAGTTGCCTGCATCATGATGATCGGCGTGCCGTCGTAGCCGCTCTCCTTGAGGAGCTGACGGGCCTTCTCGAGGTTGGGCTTGATCAGCAGGTCGCCGTACTTCTTCTCGTGGGGCGAGCCGCAGACCAGCGGTGCGTTGCAGACGCTGTAGATCTCCGGATCACCGACCTGGGCGCGCAGGAAATCCTCCTGGGCGATCGCATACATCGCAGCCTGCCGTGCCTTCACGTTGTCGAACGGCGGATGCAGGTGGTTGAAGCGCATGATGATCTGGCTGCCGAGCTGGTTCCAGCCGAACAGCTCGACGTTCTTGTCGGCCTTCAGGATCGGGAAGTGGTCGGGAACCGGCGACTCGATCATGTCGACCTCGCCCTGGATGAGCGCGTTGACTGCCGTCATCGGGTCCGAGATGGCCATCCACTCGATGCGGTCGACCTTGGCGATTTTGCCGCCGGCGAGCATCGAAGGGGGCTCGGCCCGCGGCTTGTACTTGGTGTTCTTGGCGTAGACGACTTTCTCACCGGGCTTCCACTCTTCCTTTTTGAACACGAAGGGGCCCGAGCCGGTGTAGTCGCCGATCTGCTTGAAGGGATCGGTCTCGGCAACGCGCTTGGGCATCATGAACGGCACGTTCGACGAGGGCTTGCCCAGTGCCTCAAGCAGCAAGCCGAACGGCTCCTTGAGCACGATCTTGAAGGTCTTGGCGTCGACCTGCTCCATGGTCCCGATCGCGGCCATGAGTTGCTGGCCGAGCGAGTCGCGGGCACCCCAGCGCTTGATCGAGGCGATGCAGTCCTCGGCCGTCACGGGCGTGCCGTCGTGCCACTCCAGGCCGTCGCGCAGGGTGAGAGTCCAGGTAAGATTGTCGGTGGACGTTTCATATTTGCCCACCATCTGGGGCTTAACGTTCTGATCGGCGTCCTTGGCAAACAGCGTGTCGTAAATCAGGTAGCCGTGATTGCGGCTGATGAAGGCGGTAGTCCAGACCGGATCCAGGACCTTGAGATCGGAATGCGCCACCATCCTGAGCGTGGTTTCCGCCTGCGCGATGGCGGGCGTCGCCAGGGCAAACCCCATACAAGCCGCGATTTGGCTTACTCTCCTCGATATGTGCATCACTTTACCCTTCCTCTTGTTCGCGGCTGTGTTCTCACACAGGCTGCCATGGACCACTCAAGGAATAAAGCGATGTCCATGCCAACTGTCTTCGTTTCGCACGGCGCGCCGACGTTGATTCTGCAGGAATCTCCGGCACGGGCCTTTCTGGCATCGCTCGGCGGATTGTTGCCGCGACCCAGCGCCATCGTCGCGGTCTCGGCCCATTGGGATACCGACGTGCCGGCGGTCTCGCTCGCCCGCAAGCCCGACACCATCCACGACTTCTATGGCTTTCCCGACGCACTCTATCGACTGCGGTATGCCGCCCCCGGCGCGCCGGACCTCGCCGATCGGGTGGCCAGGCTCACGGGCGCGGCACACGATCCCCATCGCGGCCTCGATCACGGCGCCTGGGTGCCGGCGATGCTGGGCTGGCCCGAGGCCGACATCCCGATCTTCCAGCTTTCGATCCAGCCCGCTCTCGGTCCAGCCCATCACATCGCGCTGGGGCGCAAGCTCAGCCCGCTGCGCGAGGAGGGCGTGCTGGTGCTGGGCAGCGGCAGCGGCACACACAATCTGCGAGCGCTCGTTCGCGGCGTTGCGGATGCCGAACCGGAGCCGTGGGCCCGGGAGTTCGACGACTGGCTGGCGGGGGCCGTTGAACGCGGCGACGAAGCGGCACTCGCCGACTATCGCGCGCAGGCGCCCAATGCGCGCGATGCCCATCCCACGGACGAGCATTTGCTGCCGCTGCATGTTGCATACGGCGCTGCCGGCGATGGCGCCCGCGGACGGGTGCTACACCGCAGCTATACTTTGGGAAATCTCTCGATGGCGTCCTACGCGTTTGGCTAGGTGCGTTCATACGCGCCGGCGGGCGGCAGCGCCTTTCCGGTGTTAGCCGACTTGTCGGCCAACACTTGAGGCGCGAGAGCCCGCACGGTTCAGAAAGGGCAAGAACGACTAAGCCGCAGTCGCCAGCGAAACGCCCTTTTCCTTCATGAACTGCTCCAGTTCGCCGGTCTCGAACATCTCGCGCACGATGTCGCAACCGCCGACGAATTCGCCCTTCACGTAGAGCTGGGGAATGGTGGGCCACTGGCTGAATTCCTTGATACCTTCGCGCAGGTCCGGATCGACAAGGATATTGATGCCGTGGAACTTGACGCCGAGCTGGCTCAGCGCATCGACGGTGGCGGCCGAGAAGCCGCACTGGGGAAATACCGGCGTGCCCTTCATGAACAGCAGCACATCGTTCTTGCTGATCTCGTCGCGAATGCGTTCGAACACCTGGGGTTCGCTCATGTTGCTCTCCTGGAGGCGTCCAGTGGGACGCGTACTTGCCTCAATATAGGGCGATCAGGGCTTTGGCGCCATGGTCGTAAGCTTCAGCGCGTGGAGAACGCCGCCCATCCGGCCTCCCAGCGCGCCATAGACCATCTGATGCTGCTGTATCTTGGATTTTCCGGCGAAGGCAGGTGAAATAACCGTAGCCGCGTAGTGGTCTCCATCGCCGGCAAGATCCTGGATTTCGACCTGGGCATCGGGGATGCCCTCCTTGATCAGGCTGACGATATCCTGGGCTTGCATCGGCATGGCGCTCTCCTGTCAGGTGGCGCTGTTCATATAGGTCGGCAGCCACGCCTCGTGAACCGCGCGTAACTCATCGAGCGGCAGGGTGAGGTGGCCCTCGACCACGAGGGCCTGCCCGCCGGCATAGCCCAGCAGGATCGCCGGAACGCCGGCCGCCGCCGCGGCGGCCAGGAAGGCCTGGCCATCGTCGGTCGCGGCCACGTAGCGGCCCTGATCCTCGCCGTACAGAAACGCATGTGGCGCGCCGATGTTGGCGGGCAGCGTCACCAAGGCGCCGGTACCGCCGGCGAGGCACATTTCCGCGACCCCAACCAGAAGACCGCCGTCGGAGAGGTCGTGGCAGGCCGCGATGCGTCCCCCGGCGATCTCACCGCGGACGAAATCGCCGTTGCGGCGTTCGACGGCAAGATCGACCGGCGGCGGCGCACCTTCTTCGCGTCCGCAAATTTCGCGCAAGTAGAGCGACTGGCCGAGCCAGCCTCTGGTGTCGCCGATCAGCACGAGCGCACAGCCGGCCTTGGTCAATCGGGAGCCAACCGCCTTGGCGATGTCGTCGATCACGCCCACGGCGCCGATCGTCGGCGTCGGCAGGATCGGCCGGCCTTCGGTTTCGTTGTAGAGCGAGACATTGCCCGACACGACGGGGAAGTCGAGCGCCGTGCAGGCCTCGACCATGCCCATGATGGCGCCGGCGAACTGGCCCATGATCTCGGGCTTGGTCGGGTTGCCGAAATTCATGTTGTCGGTGACGGCCAGCGGCCTGGCGCCCGTTGCGGTGATGTTGCGCCACGCTTCGGCCACGGCCTGGCGGCCGCCGGTCTCGGGATGGGCCTGGACATAGCGCGGCGTACAATCCGACGTCATGGCGAGACCCTTGTGGCCTCCCGGCACGCGCACGAGGGCGGCATCGCCGTCCTGCGGGCGGATCGCGGTATTGCCCATGATCAGGTGGTCGTACTGCTTCCATATCCAAGCCTTGCTGGCGAGGTCGGGGCAGCCCATCAAAGTGAGCAGCGAGGCTTTCAAGTCCGTGGGGGCGGGCACCGCGGAGGCCTCGATTTCGGCGGGCAGCGGCGTCAGCGTCCACGGCCGCTCGTACATCGGCGCTTCGGTGACCAGTGGCGGAATTGGAATGTCGCCGACGATGTCGCCGTGCCAGGACAGCACCATGCGCTCGGTGTTGGTGAGATGGCCGATCACCGCGAAGTCGAGCTCCCACTTCTCGAAAATCCTGCGCGCCAGGTCCTCGCGGCCGGGCTTGAGCACGATCAGCATGCGTTCCTGGCTTTCGGACAGCATGAGTTCGTAGGGGTTCATGCCGGTCTCGCGCATCGGCACCTTGTCGAGTTCGACGATCACGCCGAGCCCGCCTTTGGCCGCCATTTCGAACGCCGACGAGGTGAGGCCGGCCGCCCCCATGTCCTGGATGGCGACGATGGCGTCGGTTGCCATCAGTTCAAGGCAGGCTTCGAGCAGCAGCTTCTCGACGAAAGGATCGCCCACCTGCACCGTCGGCCGCTTGCTTTCGCTGTCCTCGTTGAATTCGGTCGAGGACATGGTGGCGCCATGGATGCCGTCGCGGCCGGTCTTGGAACCGACATAGACCAGCGGATTGCCGATGCCCGCCGCGGCGGCGTAGAAAATCCGGTCGGTCCGCGCGACGCCGACGGTCATGGCATTGACCAGGATGTTGCCGTTGTAGGCGGCGTGGAAGTTGGTCTCGCCGCCAACGGTCGGAATGCCCATACAGTTGCCGTAGCCGCCGATGCCGGCCACCACGCCCGACACGAGATGCCGCGTCTTGGGGTGCGCGGGATCGCCGAAGCGCAGTGCATTCAGGTTGGCCACCGGCCGCGCGCCCATGGTGAAGACGTCGCGCATGATGCCGCCCACGCCCGTCGCCGCCCCCTGGTAGGGCTCGATGTAGGAGGGATGGTTGTGGCTCTCCATCTTGAAGATGGCGGCCTGGCCGTCGCCGATGTCGATGACGCCGGCATTCTCGCCCGGGCCCTGGATCACCCAAGGCGCGCGGGTCGGCAGCTTCTTCAGCCACACTTTCGAGGATTTGTAGGAGCAATGTTCGCTCCACATCGCCGAGAAGATGCCGAGTTCGACCATGGTGGGCGGCCGGCCCATGATGTCGAGCACGCGCTGGTACTCGTCCGGTGCAAGGCCATGCTCGGCCACGATCTGCGGCGTGATCTCCGGTTCGTTGGGCAGTTTCACGGGCGATTTATTCCCGGCGGCGGTCATGACAGCGCCTCGACGATGCCCTCGAACAATCCGATGCCGTCGGTGCCGCCGAACATCGGTTCGACGGCGTTTTCCGGATGCGGCATCAGGCCGAGCACCGTCTTGGTTTCATTGAAGATCCCGGCGATGTTGTTGATCGATCCGTTGGGATTGGCCTGCTTGCCCAGGGGGCCGTCGACGGTGCCGTCGGGCGCGCAGTAGCGGAAGGCGATCTGGCCGCGGTCCTCGAGCGCCTTCAGCGTGTCGGCATCGGCGAAGTAGTTGCCCTCGGCATGCGCCACCGGCACGCGGATCACCTGGCCGGCCTGGTAGCGGTTGGTGAACAGGCTCTGGCTGGTCTCGACCTTGAGATGAACGTCGGAGCACACGAATTTCAGGTGGGCGTTGCGCATCAGGACGCCCGGCAGCAGCCCCGCCTCGGTCACAATCTGGAAGCCGTTGCAGATGCCCAGTACCGGCACGCCCTGGGCTGCGCGGCGCTTGACCTCGGCCATCACCGGCGATTGCGCGGCCATCGCGCCGCAGCGCAAGTAGTCGCCGTAGGAGAAGCCGCCCGGCACCACGATCAGGTCGGTCTTTTCGAAGTCGCCGTCGCCGTGCCACACCATGGCGGGACGGCGCCCGGTGATCAGTTCGAGTGCCTGGGCGACGTCGCCCTCGCGATTGGAACCCGGGAAGACGAGAACCGCTGCCTTCATTGGCCGGCCTGCTCGCCCACGATCTCGATCGAGTAGTTCTCGATCACCGTGTTGGCCAGCAGCTTGCGGCACATCTCGTCGAGACGGGCCTTGGCCTTGGTGGCGTCGGTCTCGGCGATCTCCAGCTCGATGTACTTGCCCTGGCGGACGTCGCCGACCTCGGGAAAGCCCAGCCGGTTGAGCGAATGTCCGATGGCCTTGCCCTGGGGGTCGAGCACGCCGTTCTTGAGGGTTACGTGAACTCTGGCTTTCATGTCGTCTCGCTGCAGCGTCGCTATTGAAGTGTGGTCGGGCCGCGCACGTCGCCCGGCCCCTGGTCGATCAGAATGCCAAGGCGGCGTGCCACTTCCTGGTAGGCTTCCTCGACCTTGCCGAGGTCGCGACGGAACCGGTCCTTGTCCATCTTCTCGTTGGTGCGCAGGTCCCACAGCCGGCACGAGTCGGGGCTGATCTCATCGGCAAGCACGACGCGGACCATGTCTTCTTCGTAGAGGCGGCCGAATTCGACCTTGAAGTCGATCAGCTTGATGCCACAGCCGAGGAACAGGCCGAACAGGAAGTCGTTGACCCTGAGCGTCAACGCCACGATGTCGTCGAGGTCCTGAGGCGTCGCCCAGCCGAACGCGGTGATGTGTTCCTCGGTCACCATCGGGTCGCCCAACGCGTCGTTCTTGTGGAAGAACTCCATGATCGAGCGCGGTAGCTGGGTACCCTCCTCGACGCCGAAGCGCTTGGCGAATGAGCCTGCGGCGACATTGCGCACCACGATCTCCAGCGGAATGATCTCGACCTGCCGGATCAGCTGTTCGCGCATGTTGAGGCGGCGGATGAAATGCGTGGGTACGCCGATCTCGCCGAGCTTGGTCATCAGGAACTCGGAGATCCGGTTGTTGATCACCCCTTTGCCGGTGATCGTGCCCTTCTTCTGGTTATTGAACGCAGTGGCGTCGTCCTTGAAGTACTGGACAATCGTCCCGGGCTCGGGCCCCTCGAACAAGGTCTTGGCCTTGCCCTCGTAGATTCGGCGGCGGCGGGACATATGTTAACTCCTGTGCGGGTGAACAGCTCACCCGCCGATCGGCTGCAAGTATGGCGGCCGGAATATGGCGGAAGTCCCATGCGCTGGGACTGGGGAAAAATCCATTGAAAAAGGTGACGGGTCCGTCATATTCATAACCCTACGGGAGATACCGGCATGGCCCAGCAGATCACCTACGACAAGGCCTATGACACCATCGCACCGGAAGATTTTCCGGCAATGCTCGATGTGCCGCGCTACGGCCGCCGGACCGATGCCTTCGACGGCATCATTTCGGCGACCCATGACCATTTCTGGGACCCGCTGGACAGGAATTATATCGACTACGACGTGCCGTTCGACATGTCCAAGACGCCGATCATGCCCTTGGACACGGTGGTGGAGTTGCGCAGTGCCGTGGCCGACCGCCTCGACGAGCAGCAGAAGATCGGCCTCGCCAACGATGTCATGCATTGGTCGATCTCCAACCTGCTGCACGGCGAGCAGGGCGCGCTGTCGTTGTCGGCCAGCCTCTGCCACATCCTGCTCGACCCCGGTGCCCAGGAATACGCCGCCAACCAGGCGCGTGAGGAAGCCCGCCATGTCACGGGATTCACCCGCTACATCGCCAAGCGCTGGGGCGAACCGCTGCCGGTCGGCAAGACGATCTCCGCCGTGCTCACCGACCTTGTGACGACCGAAGAGGTCTACAAGAAGATTGTCGGCATGCAGATGCTGATCGAAGGCATCGCCATGGGCTCGTTCGCGACGCTCAACGCCAAGGCCAACGATCCTGTCCTGAGGCGCCTGGTCCAGCTGGTCATGAGCGACGAGGCGTTCCATCACCGCTTCGGCCGCATCTGGGCGGCCAAGACGATCAGGCACTTGAGCGAGGACGAGCACCGCAAGGTCGAGGACTGGTCGGCGCAGCTCTTCCAGATGCTGCTGTTCAACCTGATCAATGCCGAGCAGAAGCAGGTGATCTACGCCAAGTACGGGCTCGACTGGCAGTGGGTGCGCGATGCCATGAAGGAGGTCTTCACTGACGAGGACCGTCGCGCCAATCTGAAGGAAAGCACCAACATCTTCCGCGTGCTGATCAAGACCCTGCTGCATGCCGGCATCATCACCTCGCGCACCGCGCCGCTCTACGCGGTGTGGGTCGACATGAAGGAGCTTGAGGCAGAGGGCGACGGCATCCCGGGCGACATCGTCGCCGACGAAATGCTCGTGGTGCTGCGCGAGATCAATGCCAAGCGGAAGCGCATCGGCGCCAAGGACATGTCCGCGGCCGCTGCGTCCTAGGACTTCTTCGCCAGCACGAAGGCCGATAGCCCGGCCAGCCGGTTGAAGGGAAACAGCGGCAGTTCGGCCGCGCAGACGGCGCTCAACACGCCATTGGTGAGAGCTCCGTGCTTCTTTAGGCTGCTGTGCGGCCGGTCGTCGCCGCGTGTGGCCAGCCGTACCGCCGCCGCGAGCGGAAACACGAAGCCGAAATAGTAGGCGCCGCGCAAGATCGCGAGACCGGCATCGCGCATCGCCGCCTCGATCTCGGCCAATCGGTAGCGCCGCTTGTGCTCGAGAAAGACGTCGTGACCGCTCCACAGGAACTGGAAGGCCGGAACCGTGACCAGGAAATGCGCGCCGGCCGGCACCTTGGCGGCGTAGTGGCGAACCAGGCCACGGTCGTCGTCGACATGCTCCAGTACGTCCATCATCAGCACGAGGTCGCAGTCGGTCTGGCCGCAGTCGCGGCGATAGAGCACCGGCTTGCCGGCCACGCTGTCGTCGCGGTCGACGAGGTAGCCGATATCGACGCACAGCGCGCTTTCGGCTGGCGTCTGGGCGAGCAGATGGCGGGAAAAGAATCCCGAGCCCGCGCCGACGTCGAGCAGGCGCCGCGGCTTTATCCCGGCCACGGCGCGACCGAGCGCCGCTGCCTTGGAGCGGTAATACCAGTGCCGGCCGATTCCGTCGCCGAGGATGTCTTCTTCCTTGAGATCCATGGGCCGCCGTCAGTCCTTCGGCGCCGAACCGGTCTCGTTCTCGTAGACGCCTTCGACGACGTAGATCGGCCGCCCCTTGACCTCGAGGAAGAGGCGCCCGAGGTATTCGCCGATGATGCCCAGCGACAGGAGCTGGATCGCCCCCATCAACAGGACGGCGATCAGCAGCGAGGCGTAGCCCGGCGTGTCGATGCCGAAGATCAGGACCCGGGTGATGATGAAAAGGGCGTAGAGGATGGAGACGGTCGCGATTACCACGCCGACGTAGAACCAGGCGCGCAACGGCGCGGTCGAGAAGCTCACCACGCCATCAAGGGCAAAGTTCCACAGCCGCCAGAAATTGAACTTGGTCGTGCCGGCGGCGCGTTGCGGCCGCTCGTAGGGCACGCCGATCGAGTTGAACCCGACCCAGGCGAACAGCCCCTTCATGAAGCGGTTGCGTTCGGGAAGCTGGCGCAGCACCTCGACGGCGCGCCGGTCGACCAGGCGGAAATCGCCGACGTTGGGCGGTATGCGCACCGGCGAGAGCGAATTGAACACCCAGTAGAACCAGCCGGCCGACACGCGCTTGGCGGCGGTGTCGGTCACGCGGGTGCTGCGAACGCCGTAGACGATGTCGTAGCCCTCCCGCCACCGCGCCAGGAACGAACCGATAATGTCGGGTGGATCCTGCAGGTCGATGTCGATCGGGACCAGGACATCGCCCCTGGCATGGTCGATACCGGCGGTCAGCGCGGCCTCCTTGCCGAAGTTGCGCGACAGGTTGACGACCCTGATGCGCCGGTCGCCGGTGCTGCGGTCGAGCAGGCGGGCGAGGGTGTCGTCGCGCGAGCCGTCGTTCACGAAGACGACCTCGAAGCGCAGCCGATCCTGTTCCAGGATCGGCACGACGGTGTCGATGAAGAGATCGATCGATTCGTCCTCGTCGTAGACCGGCACCACCAGCGACAGCAGGGGATCGGCCGGCCGCCGCGAGCGCTGTAGGGCGAGCTGATGCTCCAGCGCGGTGCCGGTAAGTCGCGGGGTGGGGAGGGATGAATCGGGCACGAACGAAGGTTCCGTCAAACGCCTCAATAACCCCTCGTTTCCCTGCATCCAAGGAATCAAATGCGGGACAGGGAATCAACCCCTATTTGGCGCCGGACTGCAAGCCGGCCCGCCGTTCACCGGAAGACCACCTTGCCCTGCTGGGCCAGTCCGCCCTTGGGATCGGAAATCCAGGTCGTTGCCGAGCCATCGGCTTCGCGGCGGGCCTGAACCGTGAAGGCCGGACCCGAAAACACCGGCGAAAGCGCCCGGAACTCGAAACGCCACACGACCTTGTCCGGGCGGGCCCGGCGCGCCAGTTCGATCTGCAGCATGCCGAGCAAGGGGCCATGGACGATCAGGCCGGGATAGCCTTCGGCGCCGGTGACGTAGGGCTGGTCGTAGTGGATGCGGTGGCCGTTGAAGGTGAGCGCCGAGTAACGGAACAGCAGGACGGGATCGGGCACGATCGTCCTGGTCCAGGTGGCATCGGTCGGGGCCGGTTTCGGCTCCCTGGGTTTTTCGCCCGGGACGGCTGCTTCGCGATAGACGATGTCGTGCTCCTCGACGAACGAGACGCCCCGCGGTCCCGATACGGTGTGCTTCACGGTGACGAAGACCATCGATCCGGTCGATCCGGCCTTGGGCTCGACCGACTTGATCTCCGAGGCACGGGCGATTGTCTCGCCGATCCGTAGCGGCTCGCCATCGAAGGAGAAGCGGCTGCCGGCCCACATCCGCCGCGGCAGCGGCACCGGCGGCAGGAAATCGCCGCGTTCGGCATGGCCGTCCGGCCCGATCTTCGATTGCGGCGCGGCATCGAGGAAGTAGAGCCAGTGCCATAGTGGCGGCAGCGGATCGCCGCTTCGCGGATCGGGGTCCTTCTCGTCGAAGGTGGCGATCAGCGCCCGCACCGGGAAGGGTGCGACGAGATCCTCCATGACCTGCGTCCGGCCGATCCAATCACGCAGTTTTTCCAGCGACATTGTCTTCGTTTCCTTGGTGGGGTGCCGGACTTTGCCATCGCGACGGCGGGGTGGAAAGACCGCGTCGTCGTCGCTATATACCGATGCGACCAGCCCAAACCGGAGCGGCCAATGACCAGTTTCAACGATCGCGAGAAATCCTTCGAAAAGAAGTTCGAAAAGGACCAGGAGCTGCAGTTCAAGGTCAATGCCCGCAGGAACAAGCTGCTCGGCCTGTGGGCGGCCGAACAGATGGGCAAGAACGGCGCCGACGCCGAGGCCTATGCCAAGGAAGTCGTCATGGCCGACTTCGAGAAACCGGGCGATTCCGACGTCATGGCCAAGCTGGTGAAGGACCTTGCCGCTGCCGGCAAGCCGATGGAAGAGCATACGATCCGCAAGCACTCGGAGCGGCTGCTCGACGACGCCAAGAATCAGGTGATGACGGAGGTGAAGGCCTAGCCGGGCAGGGTACGCCCTGCCTTCGCTGTCATCCTGAGCGCAGCGAAGGATCTTTTGGCAGCCCGAGAGACCCCCGCAATGCTGGAATGACAGCCAAGAGCCGTCACTTCCTGGCAAGCATGCCGGCGAGGCCTGTGTAGTTCTCGGGACGAAGCGCCTTGAGCCGCTCCTTCATCTCGGGGCTTATATCGAGGCCGTCAATGAAGGCGGCGAAATCTTCCATCGTTACCTGCTTGCCGCGGGTGAGCGCTTTCAGCTTCTCATACGGCATCTCTACGTCGGCGACGCGCAGCACCGTCTGTATCGCTTCGGCGAGTACTTCCGGGTGGGCCAGGAGCGCGTCGCGAAGCGCCGCTTGATTCACGCTGACCTTGCCGAAGCCGCGCCCGAGGGCGCGATAGCCGATCAGCGAATGTGCGAAGGCGGTGCCGAAGGTGCGTGCCACCGTGGAGTCCGAGAGATCGCGCTGCAGGCGCGAAATCGGCAGCTTTCTCGAAAGATGTTCGAAAAGCGCATTGGCGACGCCGAAATTGCCCTCCGCGTTCTCGAAATCGATCGGATTCACCTTGTGGGGCATGGCCGACGAGCCGATCTCGCCTTCTTTCGGCTTCTGCGTGACCCACCCGTCCGAGATGTACCGCCACATGTCCTGCGACAGATCAAGGAGGATCGTGTTGATGCGGCGCAGATTGTCGAACATCTCGGCGAACGTGTCGTGCGGCTCTATCTGGGTCGTCACCTCATTGAGTTCGAGGCGCACGACATGCGCCTTGCCGGCGCCGTCCGTATTCAGGCTTTCCGCAAAAGAACGCGCAAAGTCCAGCCAATCGATCTTCGGAAGCGCCACCATCTGGGCGTTGTAGTTGCCTGAAGGTCCGCCCCACTTCATGAGGACGGAGCGATTCTTGAGAGCCTCGACCTGCTTTTCGAGACGCCTCGCGAAGACGTTCATCTCTTTGCCGAAGGTCGTGGGTGTCGCGCTCTGGCCATGGGTGCGCGCGAGCATGGCTGTATCGGCATGCGCCCGGGCAAGACTGACGATCTCACTTTTCATTTCCTTGAGCGCCGGAAGCATGACTCCTTCGAGTGCTCCGCGAAGCGCGAGGGCATGGGCGGTGCTGTTCACGTCCTCCGAGGTGAGAGCGAAGTGCACCCACTCGAGCACGTCGGTAAGGCTCGAGTTCCTGAGCTTCAGTTTGATGAAATATTCGACCGCCTTCACGTCGTGATTCGTTGCAGGGATTCCGTCATGGCCCTCGCGCTCGATCTTCTGGATGATCTGCGCATCGTCGATATCAATATTCGCCAGCGCCCGAAGAATCGCCTTCTCGTCCGGCGTAAGCGCCCGCATGCCGACGCCCTTTGTTTCCGAAAGCGCCGCGAGATACTCACATTCGACGGTAACGCGCATTTTCATGAGCGCGTGTTCGCTGAAATATTCCGCAAGTGCTTGGGCGATCGCGCGATAGCGGCCATCGACGGGGCTTACGGCGGTGAGTGGTTCGAGGCGCATCGTCATCTGTTATTGCTCTGAATTTGCCCTGGCAACCTAGTGTCGCATGGCCCGGCTTTTAGTCCCGAACGGTCGAGATTGCCATGTTAAGAAGTGTCCCACCATGAAGCCTTTGAGTGAATGCCCCCGTGCCGCTCTTGCCTCGATCCAGGGCGTGCTGACCGATGTCGACGAGACCGTTTCGACCGACGGCCGCCTCACCGCCGACGCCTACGGCGCGCTGGAGGTGCTGAAAAAGGCTGGATTTATGGTTGTTCCGGTCACCGGCCGGCCGGCCGGCTGGTGCGACCATATCGCCCGCTTCTGGCCGGTCGACGCCGTGGTGGGCGAGAACGGCGCCTTCTGGATGTGGCACGACGCGCAGGCCGGCAGGCTACGTACCCGCTTCGTCCAGACCGAGGCCGAGCGCGCCCAGGGCCGCCGCCGCCTCGAAGCGGTGCGGGCGGACGTGCTGAAGGAAGTGCCGGGCTGCGCCATCGCCTCGGACCAGCCTTACCGGCTGGCCGACCTTGCGGTTGATTTCTGCGAGGATGTGCCGGCGCTGCCGCGCCAGGACGTCGAGCGCATCGTGGCGATCTTCGAGCGCCATGGCGCCCATGCCAAGGTGAGCTCGATCCACGTCAACGGCTGGTTCGGTGACTACGACAAGCTCACCACCAGCCGCCTGATGATGGGCGAGCTGTTCGGCGTGGATGTCGACGCCGAGCGCGCGCGCTACGTCTTCTCCGGCGACTCGCCCAACGACTCGCCGATGTTCGGCTTCTTTCCCAACGCCGTCGGCGTGGCCAACGTCCGCGACTTCGCGGCACGCATGGATCACCAGCCGCGCTGGATCACCACGGCACGCTCCGGCGCCGGCTTCGTCGAACTCGCCCGCGCGCTGATCGACGCCCGGCGCTACTAACCCGACCTAGAATGACGTTCGCCACTCGTCAGGCAGGCCGACCCAGGGGCATCGACCGTCATTTGAAACGGTGACTGAAGGCGCTCCGACGGAATTGTCGGCAAAGCAGCCGCCGGCAACGCCGGTATGCGCCGGGAGGTTGGCGGCCTTCCAGAAAAGTGTCGATCCGCAGTTTCTGCAGAACCATCTCTGCTGCGGGTTCGATCCGCCAAACTCGTAGACGATGATGTTGGCCGGTTTGCTTCCGATTTGACCGTCGGCGAAATAGGTTGACCAGCCAAACGCGCTTCCGGTTCGCTTCTTGCAGTTGCGGCAGTGACATACGGCGTTGAACACGGGCTCGCCGTCGACATCGATCGTGCATTTGCCGCAGCAGCAGCTTGCCTTACGGGTCATGTGTCATCTCCGGAGCTGATCGAGGACAAAGTCAGCGCGGCGGTATGTTGACCAGCAGCGAACCGTAATGCGTCACGCTGTCGGCCTGGCTCCATGCGCCCATCGCGCCGGGATGGAGCAAGGTCCGGTCGGTGGCTTTGAACAGCGACTCGCCGTTCAACATCACCTCGAAGTGGTCGCCGACGGCGATGGTCCGCAGCGAATGCCATTTGCCGCTTTCGATCGGCACCTCCTTGCCGCCGACCTGGCGCCGCTTGCCGGTCTCCATGCGATAAAGGCGGACCGAACCGTCGAGCGCGTCGGCCCGCACGACGTAATAGTCGTTGGCGCTCTGCGCCCGGAACATGAAGCCGGCGACACGCGCGCGGACGCCCGATATCGGCTTGAAGCGCAGCGTGGCGTCGAGGTCGCGGAGTACGGCCTGTTCGTTGATGCATAGCGGAAACCTGAGATCGTTCGGCTCGGCGACGGTTTCGGCGAGCGCCCAGCCGCTCGGACCGTCGGGATCGGCGATGGCCTGCCAGGCCGGCGGGCGGCCGATGCCGGTCAGGCCCTGGGTGCAGGCCGCGCGGCCGTCCGGCGTCGTGAGCGGCACCAGGATCTGGGCCGACGCGGGTGCAACGAGGAGGATCGAGACCGCCAGAAGCGGGAAGATGAACACGTAAGGCATGGCGCATTCTAGCAAACCGCGCCGCGCTTGGCCGCCCGTGCTTGACCGTACGGGCCGGAGGGAGGAGTTTACGCCCCGGCCACAATTCGGGCGATATTCAAAGGGGGAAATTCCATGCGTCTTTGCACAATCATGAGCGGCGGCAAGCCCGTCGTCGGCGTAAAGATGGGCGACGGCAAGATCGTCGACCTCAGCAAGCAGATGCCGCGCGGACCCAAGTCCGTGGTCGAGATCCTGGCCGGCGGCAAGAAGCTCCGGGCGGCAGTTGCCAAGGCCTGCGCCAAGCCCAAGGCCGGTGCCACGGTGTCGGAGAAGTCGGCCAAGTATCTCTCGCCGATCCCGAATCCGGGCAAGATTCTCTGCATCGGCCTCAACTATCGCAAGCACGCCGAGGAGACCGGCAGCCCGATTCCGCAGTATCCGGTGGTGTTCTGCCGCTTCAACAACACGCTGACGCCGCACAACGGCAAGATGCCGCGTCCGAGCCATTCCAAGCAGCTCGACTGGGAAGCCGAACTCACCGTCGTAATCGGCAAGAAGTGCCGCAACGTGCCGAAGAACAAGGCGCTTCAGGTGATCGCGGGCTATGCCTGCTTCAACGACGGTTCGGTGCGCGACTGGCAGCGCAAGTCGGGCGGCCAGTTCACGCTCGGCAAGGGCTTCGACGGCACCGGCGGCTTCGGCCCCGATGTCGTGACCTCCGACGAACTGCCCAAGGGCGGCGCGCCGCTGCGCATCATGACCCGCGTCAACGGCGTTACCATGCAGGACAGCAGCACCGACGACCTGATCTTCGACGTGCCGACGCTGGTACACGAACTCAGCAAGGTAATGACGCTCGATCCTGGCGACATCATCATCACCGGCACGCCGTCGGGCGTCGCCATGGCGCGCAAGCCGCAGAACTGGCTGAAGCCCGGCGATGTCTGCGAGGTCGAGATCGAGAAGATCGGCATCCTGCGCAACGTGGTCGTTCAGGGCGCCTAGGAATTGGATCGGGAGGCCGGCGGGTGTCGCCGGTCTCCGATGCGTGACCTGTCGGTACTCAGGTCGGGGCGGCGCCATCAGGTGCATCGCGCGACAGGGTCGCTGCGATGCTATCGCAGGCAGTTCCTGATCAGGATCTCAGCGGCAGGGCGGCGAGGCCGCCCAGCATCAGTCGCGTCGCGAATTCGGTGGCGGCGGCGGGGTCGACCGGTGCGCGCGCCACCATGACGACCGAGACCTCGAAGGCGACGCCGGCCAGCGAAGCGGCGAGATAGGACACGTCGACATTGGGCAGTACGCCGCCGGCGATGGCCGCGCGGATGTCCTCGTTCAGCGCCAGCGCCAGCGCCCGCACGTCGGGCTTGTCGAGCAGCGTGCGGATGGCAGTGAAATTTTTCTGCGCCATCGCCAGGAGTTCGGGGTCCTCGACGATGAAGTCGAAATAGACGGAGTAGTGCAGGCGGAAGAATTCCTCGGGCGTGCGCGCCTGGGCGCGGCCGGAGGCGTGGCGCTTCAGCAGCTCGCCGGTCAGTTCGCCGACCACGGCCTCGAAGATTTCGTCCTTGTCCTTGAAGTAATTGTAGAAGGTACCCGACGCGAGATCGGTGCGGCGCACGATGTCGCGCACGCTGGCGGCGCCCGCGCCCATTTCGGCGAACACGGCGCGCGCGGCCTTCAAGAGCGCGGTGCGGTTCTCCACCTTGTTCTGCTCGCGCCGGCCGGAGCGCTCGCCGCGCAGGGCCGGGGAATCGGAGGCGTCGTCGCTCATGGCCCGCGTTTTCCCGTCATCGTCCGAGTTGGGCCAGTTCATGGCGCAGGCCAGCCACCATGTCGTCCATTGCCCGCGCGCCGGCCGGCAGGATGCCGCGCATGCCGCCAAACCCATGGATCAGCGACTCGAACTCGCGGTAGATGGTCTTAACGCCCGCCGCCGACAGTTTTTCGCTGTAGGCGCGGCCCTCGTCGCGCAACGGGTCGAGACCGGCGGTGTAGATCAGTGCCGGCGCCACGCCGGACAAGTCCGGCGCGCGCAGCGGCGAGGCCCGCGGGTCCTCGATCTCGCTCATGTCGTTCAGGTAGAGGCCGCGAAACCACGCCATGGCGGCACGCGTCAGCATGAAATTCTCGCCGCAACTCGCATAAGAGGGGGTGTCGAACGCCATGTCGGTCATGGGATAGATCAGCCATTGCAGGCAGGGCGGGCGTGGGTCGTCGCGCAGCTGCCGGGCGGCGACGGCGGCAATGTTGCCGCCGGCCGAATCGCCGGCGATCACGATGCGCGCCGGGTCGATGCCCAGTCCGACCGCGTTTGTCGCCAGCCAGCGAAAGGCCGCCACGGCATCATTGGCCGCCGCGGGAAACTTGTGTTCCGGCGCCAGACGGTAGTCGACGCTGACGACGGCGCACCCGGCACGGGCACAGAAAAAGCGGCACGAAAGATCGTAGCCCTCGAGGCTGCCGACGGCCCAGCCGCCGCCGTGAAAATAGAGGATGGTGGGCAGCAGCCGTGCCACCGTGCCGGCGGGACGGTAGATCCTGACGCGCATCCGGCCGGGCGCATCACCGCGCTGCACTTCGATCGTACGATCGACGATCTCGCCGACCGGCGCCGGCCGGCCGCCCCATTGCATCAGGGAGGTGTCGTAGGCTTCCCGGAGCTCGGCCACGCTCATCTGCTCCATCGGCGGCTGGCCGCTGCGCGCCAGCAGCTGCAGCAGCCACTGGGCGCGGCCGTCGAGCGTGCGGCCATCGGCGGTGACCGGTGGACCTGCCAGGATATTGACCCAGGAGATCGGCATGCGCAGCGCCAGATTGGCGGCCTTGCCCTGCAGTTCGCGGACGATCTCCCTTAGTGGCATGGTCATGTTCCTAGCATCCCCATCCGGCGTTGTGGAGCCCGCCGGGGCTGGTTAGCGTACCGGTCGCATGACCGATGTCGTTTCCGATCCCTATGCCGATGCCCTGAGACGCGAAATCCTGCGCAGCGAGCAGCAAAGGATGCGCGCTCTGGTTGTCTTTCTGGTCGTCCTGCTCGTCGTCTCTCTGGCGGTCGTCAACTTTTTCCCGGAACTTGTCCGACCGATGTTCCGCGAACCCGTCCCGGGCTGGATGCCGTTGGCCGGCGTCGGGCCGTTCCTTCTCTATGAGGCCGTGGCGCTGGCCGTCCTCCACCGGCGGATGACACAGGGCAGGGATTTTCCGCGGCCCGCACGCCTTGCCAATGCGCTGGTCGAGACCAGCATGCCGGGCAGTGCCATCGTGATACTGAGCCACTACATGGACCCGCAACTCGTGTTCGGCTTCTGGCCGCCGCTGCTCTATTTCATCTTCATCCTGCTGTCGACGCTCAGGCTCGATTTCTGGCTGTCGTTGTGGACCGGCGTCGTGGCGGCGGTGCAGCAGATGGTGCTCGTCCTGTGGCTGCTGCCGATCGTACCCTGGGGCAATGTCGCCAACGAAACGCTGCTCTACCACGGCAGTCGCAGCATAGTGCTGCTGATGGCGGGCGTGATCGCCGGCATCGTGGCCCGCAGCCTGCGGCGGCAGTTCGATACGTCGGTCGCCGAGGCGGCGGCGCGTGATCGCGTCACCAGCCTATTCGGCCAGCATGTCTCTCCGGCCGTGGTCGACCGCCTGCTCGGCACCCGGAGCGACACGCCGAGCGAGATGCGGCCGGTGTGCGTGCTGTTCCTCGACATCCGCGGCTTCACCGCCATGACCCGCCTGCGGCGGGCCGACGAGACCGTGGCGCTGCTCAACGATTTCTTCGCCGAGATGATCGACATCGTCGATCGTCACCACGGCATCATCAACAAGTTCCTGGGTGACGGGTTTCTTGCCCTGTTCGGCGCGCCTCTCGACGATCCAGGGGCGGCTTCGAATGCGCTGGCTGCGGCGCGCGGCATGCTCGATGCGGTCGACGCCTGGAACCGCGCGCGACCGCAGCAGGCGTTGCGCATCGGCATCGGCATCCACATCGGCGACGCCGTTACCGGCACCGTAGGCTCGCCGCGGCGCAAGGAATATACGGTGATCGGCGATACCGTGAACCTCGCCGCCCGGCTCGAGCAGCTCACCAAGCAGGCGGGTGCCCGGCTTCTGGTGTCGAACGAGGTGCGCGAGGCCGCCCAGGTCGAGGGCGCCGTCGACCTCGGGCCCATGCCGATCCGCGGCTATGACCAGCCGGTGCGGGTATGGCGGCTGGCCTGACCTGGTATTTCGCCTACGGCTCGAACATGAGTGCCGGCCGCCTTTTCGTGGACCGTCTTGCGCCGGAAGGCGTGGCGGCGGGACAGCGCATCTGCGGCAGGCTGGACGGCTGGCGGCTCACCTTCGACAAGTCCGCCCGCGTGACTGGCACCGGCGCCGGCAACATCGTGCCCGCGGCCGGCGAGGCGGTCTTCGGCACGCTGAACCTGCTGCCGCCCAAGGGGCTTGAGGTGCTCGACCGCTGGGAAGGCGTCGCGGAGGGTCACTACGAGCGGCGCAACGTGCCCCTGATTCGTACCGACACTGGCGCGACGGTCGAGGCCGTCACCTATGTGGCGCTGAAAGTCGCGGCGGGGCTCAGGCCCACCCGCGCCTACCTTGCCTTCCTGCTCGCCGGTGGCGATGTGCTGCCGGCGGACTATCTGGAGCGACTGCGGGCGACGCCGACGGCCGATTGACGGCGGTTACTCCGCCGGCACCATCTTCTTCTTGCGGGCGCCAGCCTTGTTGGTCATTGGGTCGAAGCCTTCCAGCTCGGCGACATCGGCCTCGTTCCAGAAATTGAGCTCGATCATCACGCCGTCCGGATCGTGGATGAAGACCTGCTGCAGCGGGCGGGCCGGGACCTTGCGAACCTCGAACTTCACCTTGTCCTTCTTGATCTGGTCGAGCGTGCCGCGGATGTCGGCGCAGTTGATGGCGACATGGTCGATGGCGCCGCTGCCGTGATCCTTGCGGCCGGTCTCCGACACGATGTGCAGGATCGGCTTGTCGCCGGCATAGAGCCAGGCGCCGGGGAAGGGGAAGGGTGGGCGGTCGCCGTCGTGCAGGCCGACGTAGCGTTCGTAGAAACGCACGGTGGCCTTGAGGTCCTTGCAGTAGATGTTCCAGTGGTCGAGCGAGAGTGCGGGCATGTTGTTCTCCCAATCTGCTGGATCAAGCTTACAACGGTCCGGGCTCCCTGTGGCAGCAGGTTTTTTCGGGTGTTTCGCCGTATTTGTCGTGGTGTCGCACCCTTCGGCCGAGCCGCCGCCGGGCGGCGAGCCATTCATCACGGGTGGCGGCTTGGTGCGTCGGCATGGCGGACGCCTTTCTGGATCGAGACGGGCTCGGGACAGTTGCGCACCGCATTGAAGACCGTGGCCGGTACGGTGACCCGGGGGTCGTCATAGGCGGCTCGCAGTTCGTCCACATTCTCGTCAGGCGCGCGCGTCAGGCGCGCCAGCCGGTCGATGAAGGCAAGGTCGATGTCTGCGTCGACAGCAGTCATGCAGCCCCAGACGTCCCACGGCAGCATCTCGCGGTTGTTGAGGGCGGCCAGGTCGCGGATGATGTTGCTGGCGATGAACCACAGGCCGAACATGTCGAGGACGCCGAACGCCCGCGGGGCCGCCTTGCCGCCGCGGCAGAGTTGCCAGGCATCGCCGGCAACCAGGAACTGTTCGCGCGGCACGTCGAGCGTGTCGAAGTCGATGCCGAACCGTTCGCGCTGCTGGGCGTCGATCTGGGAATCGACGAGGATCCAGCGACGTTGCGTGTCGTCGAAATACTCCGTCACCCAATGATCGACGAACATGTTCTTCACGAAGTAGGCGCCGAAGCCGCAGCGTGCCCGCGCGGCGATCCCGCGGTTCCGCAGCATGGCGACATGCATCAGCGTGTAGTGGCGGCAGCATCCGGCGAAGCGCTCGCCGGGCGGACGGGGTTCCGCGAGCGGTCGCGGGTCGTGAGCGGCGATGCGTTCCAGGATCTCGCTTGCGCCGCGCACGTGCGGTTCCTCGCGCTGGCGGCTCGACAGCGTGACGCCGTAGAAGTCGGGCATGTGCTCGTGGATGAGCAGTCCCTGCAGGACGCTCGCCAGCCCGCCGACCTCGCCCGGCAGACCGCCGAATTGGTACGCGCGGGCTCCGGCGTCCGTCATGGCTTCGGGACGTCGCCAGCTGTCGAGATTCATGCGAACAACGCCTCGAGATTGTCGAGTGCCAGGCCCCAGCCGCGGCCGTGGTCGTCGCGCGCCTTCTCGTCGAAGAACTGTTCGTGGGTCAGCGTCAGGATGGTGCCATCGCCGTCGGCCTTGAGGTCGATCGTGACCTGGGACACCCGTTCTGGTGTCGTGCGCCATGCCCAGCTGAACACCAGCTTCCTGCCTGGCACGACTTCCTTGTAGATGCCGCTCACGTCGTGCTGGCCGCCTTCGTCGCCGCGAAAGCCGACATGGAAGCGACCGCCGACCCGGACGTCAGCCTTGGCGGTGCGGGACGCCGCGTCGGAGGCGCCCCACCAGTTGATCATCTTTTCCGGGACGGTCCAGGCTTCGTAGACTTTTTCGGGCGGCGCTTTGAGGCGGCGCTTGAGGGCGAGGCTGGGCTTGCTTGCCATGAGTTGTCCTCCACGAAGGCGGCGAGGCGGTCGAGCTGCTCCGTCCAGTAGCGCTCGTACTTGGCCAGCCAGTTCATCGCCTGCTCCATCGGTTCGGCCTTGAGCTGACAGGTGACGGTGCGGCCGGCCTTGTTGCGGGTGATCAGGCCGGCATCCGAGAGCACGTCGAGGTGCTTCATGATGGCCGGCA
>CALFRN010000249.1 GCA_937919085.1 uncultured Reyranella sp. | reverse complement strand
CGAGGACGGCTCGATGGGCGAGGCCACCCGCGCGCTGTTCCATTGGCTGTCGGCCGCGATTGCCCTGCCGGCGGTGGCCTACGCCGGAAGGCCGTTCTTCCGATCGGCCTACGCCGCACTCAGGGCCGGCGGCACCAACATGGACGTGCCGATCTCGATCGGTGTGACGCTGGCCTGCGTCGTCAGCCTGCACGAGACGTGGGCCGGCGAACGCCACACCTTCTTCGATTCGGCGATCACCTTGGTCTTCTTTCTCCTGATCGGCCGCTACCTCGACCGCCGGGCACGCGGCCGTGCCCGGCTGTCGGTCCGCGCACTGCTGGCCTTGGCCAGCCGCAGCGCGACGGTGGTTGCGCCCGACGGATCGACGATATCGCGCCGCGTCGATCAGGTCGCAACGGGCGACACCCTGATCTTGGCGGCAGGCGAGCGGCTCGGTGCCGACGGCGTGGTCAGTGAGGGCACTTCGTCACTGGACGCGGCACTGGTCAACGGCGAGGGCGTGCCGGTCAATGTCGCACCTGGTGCCACGGTCTTTGCCGGCATGGTCAACCTCGGCGCGCCGATCCGTGTCCGCGTGACGGCCGCAGGCGAACATACCCTGCTGTCGGAGATCGTGCGGCTGGTCGAGGCGGCGGAACGTGGTCGCTCGCGCTTCACTGCCATCGCCGACCGGGTGGCGCGCGCCTATGCACCGGTCGTTCACCTGACGGCGCTGTTCACTTTCCTCGGCTGGACGCTTCTGGGCGGGCTTGCCTGGGACCGGGCACTCATGATCGCCACGTCGGTCCTGATCATCACCTGCCCCTGCGCGCTGGCCCTTGCCGTGCCGGTCGTCCAGGTCGTTGCCAGCGGCCGCCTGCTGCGCTGCGGCGTGCTGCTGCTGTCGCCTACCGCGCTCGAGCGCTTCGCCGGGGTCAATCACGTCGTGCTCGACAAGACCGGCACCCTGACGCTCGGACGCCCGGAACTGGTCGCGGGCGGCGATCCCGAGGCGCTACAGGTCGCCGCCGGCATCGCGGCCAGCTCCCGCCATCCACTCGCCCGGGCACTCGTGCATGCCGCCCCCGGTGCCGCGACGGCCCAAGGCGTCGAAGAGCATGCCGGCCAGGGTCTGAGTCTGGGCGACATTCGTCTGGGATCAGCGCGCTTCTGCGCCATCACCGATGCCGTTGACGATGGCCGCCCCGAGCTCTGGTTGACGCGGCCGGAAAGCCTACCCGTGCGCTTCGCCTTCGCCGATCGCCTGCGCCCCGATGCGGCCGCAGCGGTCGCCGCCCTCGGCGCCACGGATATGCCGGTTGAAGTCCTGTCCGGTGATCGTCCAGCCGCAGTGGCGCGCGCGTCGGCCGAGGCGGGCATCCGGCGATGGCAAGCCGAGGTCACGCCCGTCGACAAGACTCGCCGTCTCTCGGAACTTGCCGCGCAAGGCAAGCGCGTCCTGATGGTGGGCGATGGTTTGAACGACGCGCCCGCATTGGCCGCGGCACATGCGGCGATCTCGCCGGCAACCGCCGCCGAAGCCACCCAGAATGCGGCCGATGCCGTGTTCCAGGGCGACGCCCTCTTCCCCGTCGTCGAGACATTGCGGGTGGCACGCCAGGCAGACCGGCTGGTGCGCCAGAATCTCGCCCTGGCCCTGCTTTACAATCTCGGCGCAATTCCGCTCGCCGCCTCCGGCGACGTGACGCCGCTGATCGCAGCCATTGCCATGTCCTCGTCTTCACTGTTGGTGATCGGCAACGCGCTCCGCCTGGATGCCCGCCTTCCGGTTCGCGGGGCGGGCTGATGGACAGTCTGCTCATCCTGGTGCCGGTGGCACTGCTGCTGGGTCTGGTCGCGCTGGCGGCGTTTCTGTGGGCGCTGCGCAACGGCCAATATGACGACCCCGACGGTGCAGCGGGCCGAATTCTGTTCGACGACGATTAAGGAGAGAACAATGTCTCATTGGATCATGGGAATCATGGCTGCGCTGTTTGGCTTTGTCGGCCTGTTCATGGCGTCGGCCGCGCGCGACACCGGCATCCTGGGTTTCGGCCTGGCGCTGGCGCTGTTCGCCGTCCTGTTTTGCTGGTGGATGATCAAATTGGCCTACGATGAAGCCGAAGGGAACTCGGCTGGAAAGTAGACCGCATGCATGGGACCGACTTGACCTGAATCACAGCAAGCTTTTTGGCAACGGCCCATAAAGCGCTTGTTGGAATCCATGGAGTGCCACATGAGCCTGAAACGTATCCGACTGGAACTGGCCCGGACAACCGAGTTTCCCAATGGCAGCCGCGATCACGGCTACGAGTTCACGGCACCCCTCGATGCCAATGGCCATCTCGACGCATCGGCATGGGCGACTTCGAAAGCTGCCTGTATCGTGCGGCGATTCGAGAGCAGAAGCGAAGATGAGCATGGCACGCTGATCCATCGGCGCGACGGTCGATGGGCGTTTTCCTACCAGCCCGGAGACGACGACGATGAACCAATCTTCCGGTTCGACAGGCATATATTCATCGTCGGTGAGTATGTGACAGTGACCGAGCACGATGGCGTCGCCCGCCCCTTCAGGGTCGTCGATGTCCGGTCGATGGTGGAGCGTGGAGCTTGAGCAGGAGCCGCCCGTAGCATCTGCCGGACCCTTCGCTTGCACTTGCGTGCTCTTCGATTGCCCGCACCACGGGCAATATACCGCCCTGGCCCGATGGCAGCGGCTCCTGCCATGGCATGCCGCTGGATCAGTGGTAAATGAAGAGCGGGAGTGCCGCCGAGTCGAAGATGCGCCTGGTGCTCGAGCCGAAGACGATCTCACGCAGGCCGCGATGCCCGAACGCACCCATGACCAGCAGGCGCGCGCCAATCTCTTCAGCGCGCTTCAGTATGATCTTGGCCGGTTCGGCCGACGATGTAGAAGCCTCGACTTCGCATTCGACCTGATGCGGCGCCAGGAACCGACGCGCCCTGCTCGCTACATCCAGCGCCTTGTTCCGGTCGGGCAGAATGGTCAGAACATGCACTTGGGACGTTCCGAACATTCCCAGAATTGTCGCGATCTGCAGCGACTTGGCTGCCGCCGCACTGCCGTCGTACGCCACCAGGACCGGACCATCCGCCGCCACGCTCGGCCCGGTGACCACGACAGGACGACTACCGCGAGCGATTATGTGCTCGACGAGAGGCGTGACGCCATTCATTGGATCAAGATGGAATTCGACATCGCATCCCGTTACGACCAGATCGCACGTTTCTATGGCGCGCAGTAGCTCGCCTCGAACGTCGCCCTCGATCGTCGAGCACTCGGCTTCGATTTCCTTTCGGGCCGTGGAGTGCTGGAACGCCGACGTCAGATCCGCGAGCCGCGCACGGCGCTCCGTTGATTGTTGCTGCCGATTCTTGAGACGGGTCAATGCAAACTCCGCACTGCCTACCGGAAACGCCTCGGCGCGATCCAGGTCGCTGACTTCGATCGCCGCAATACCATGAAGTCTGGCACCCGCCTGCCGGGCGAGAGAAAGAGCCAACGCCTGCGCGGTGATTGAAGACGGCGTGTGGTCTATCGTGGCAATGATCGAGCGCATGTGGTGCTCCGAGTGTTAGTGCGCCCCAGTTGACCCGCTCCGCATCTGCGCTGCCTTGATGTCGGTCAATCTCGCGCGTCTAGCAGGCTGTCGATCAAGTCATCGTAGAAGTGTGAGGTACGTAATTCACAAATCCTGGCTATTTCCGGGAGTTGGTGATGCGAAGATCGGACGAGCGGTCTGGATCACCGTTCGGTTGCTGCACCTTAAGGTCCGGGTTCGATTGGACCATCCATTGAGTACCATCCGGGAGATCGCAAACGCAGCGTTATCCGATCCGACGTCAGACGCAGTCACCCGTACATCGCCATCGATGGACACGTGCGCAGCACGGTCGCCCAGAGCCAGCCGCGCAGCATAGATGTCGACCGACGCACCACCCGCCACCCCGGCTACAAGGTCAGCCAGCACTGTCGCAAACGCACAGAGGAGGAACGTGGTGGGATCAAGGCTTCGGCCGGGCTGGCTAAGGTCAAACTGCAAGGGCACGGCCGCGTCGATGCGGCTTTTGCCTTGGCGCTGGCCGCCTGCAACCTGATCCGGTTGCTGGCGGCGCCGGCGTAAGCATCCGGGGAAAGTGGCGCACCTGTTGAGACCCCGGCCATGACATGGCCGTTCCAGGGGGCCTGCATCCTGATCGACGAGGATGGCGGTAAGTTCGTCTCCGTTTGCCTCACAGGCTCCATCCGTGGTGCCTTCGAAGGCGATGATATGCCCTTCATCGCTAGACGTTCAGAGACTTCTTCAACAGCCTGCTAGGCGTTCAAGTGGCGAAGACCGGCCTTGTCGCACAGAACGACGATGCGGCCGGCCACGGCCAGACGGATCAACCCATCCCTGGTGAGCTGGGTCAATGTGCGGGAAACGGTTTCGATAGTGAGCCCAAGGTGATC
>CALFRN010000248.1 GCA_937919085.1 uncultured Reyranella sp. | reverse complement strand
CCGCAGCACCTTGCTCCAGGCCTTCCAGGACGTCGCCAATGCGCTGCGCGCCCTGCAGGCCGACGCCGACGCCCTGCGCGCGGCGGCCGCCGCGGAACGCGCCGCCGCCGCCAGCCTCGCTCTCGCACAGCAGCAGTACCGGCTGGGCGCCGTCGTCTATTCGGAACTGCTCAACAGCGAGAAGGCCTACCGAACGGCGGTGCTCAACCGCGTCATCGCGCAGGCGGCGCGCTACAGCGACACCGCAGCGCTGTTCCAGGCGCTGGGCGGAGGCTGGTGGAACCGCACCGACATCGACCCGAAGTCGGAGGGCAAGCCGGCCGTCTTCTGGTTGCCGCCGGTGCAGGACATCAGGCTGCCGGCGGCCGGCCGCTAGGACCCGGGGAAACGGAGCGAAAGCAGAAGCGATGATCAAGCGAATGCTCTGGATGATGGCCATCGTCGGCGCGGCGGCGGGCGCTCTCTACGGCCTGAAAGCCTACGTGGCGCGACAGGGCGCCGCCTTTGTCTCGGCGGCAGGCGTGCCGGCCCAGACCGTGTCGGCGGCAAAGGCGCGGATCGATACCTGGCAGCCCAGGCTCGAGGCGGTGGGCAGCCTGCGGGCGGTCAACGGCACCGACCTGTCGCTCGAACTGGCCGGGATCGTTCAGGAAATCGGCTTCCATTCGGGCGATCGCGTGCCGGCGGGGCAAGTTCTGCTGAGGCTCTGGGCCGACGACGACATCGCCAAACTGCGGTCGCTGGAGGCCAACGCCCAGCTTGCCCAGCTCAACTACGATCGCAGCGTCCGGCAGTTCAAGGCCCAGACGATAAGCCAGGCGACCCTGGACAGCGATGCGGCCACGCTCAAGAGCAATGCCGCCCAGGCCGACCAACAGCGGGCCCTGATCGAAAAGAAGCACCTCCGGGCTCCGTTTTCCGGCCGCCTCGGCATCCGCCAGGTCGACCTCGGCCAGTACCTCGCTCCCGGTACGACCGTGGCGACCTTGCAGTCGGTCGACCCGATCTTCGTGGACTTTCCCCTGCCCCAGCAGGCCATCGTCCAGATCGCGGCCGGCCAGCCGGTGCGGGCGCGCATCGACGCCTGGCAAGGCCGCGTCTTCCCCGGCCGGATCACCGCGATCAGCCCCAAGGTGGATTCGTCGAGCCGCACGTTCCAGGTGCGCGCCACCATCGACAATCCCGGCGGCCTGCTGCTGCCCGGCATGTTCGCGGCGGTCGAGATCGACGCCGGCGCGCCGCAGCGTCTGGTGACCCTGCCGCAGACGGCAATCACCTACAATTCCTACGGCAGCACCGTCTTCGTGGTCGACGAGAAGGGCCGCGATTCGAAGGATCGGCCACGCCTCGTGGCGCGCCAGGTCTTCGTGACGACCGGCCCTACGCGCGGCGATCAGGTCGCCATCCTGAAGGGGGTCGACGAGGGCGACACGGTCGTGACGGCGGGACAGATGAAGCTCTTCGAGGGCGCCTCCGTCGCGATCGACAATTCGGTCAGGCCGTTGGACGATCCCGATCCCAGGCCTCAAGAGCGCTGAGAGCCGCAGCCCATGAAGTTCACCGACATCTTCGTGCGCCGTCCGGTGCTGGCGACGGTCATCAGCCTGGCGATCCTGGTGCTCGGCCTGCGCGCGGCGGGATCGCTGCCGGTGCAGCAGTATCCACGCACAGAGAACGCCGTCGTCACCGTGACGACCGCGTATTTCGGCGCCGACCCGCAGACCATCTCCGGCTTCATCACCACTCCGCTCGAGACGGCGATCGCCCAGGTCAACGGCATCGACTACATGACGTCGTCGAGCAGCAGCGGGCTCAGCACCATCACCGTCAACCTGCGGCTCAACTGGGATGCCGACAAGGCGCTCACCGAGATCGACACCAAGGTCAACTCCGTCCGCAACCAGCTCCCGCCCGACGCGCAGCAGCCGGTGCTCACCGTCATGGTCGGCCAGACGATCGATGCGATGTACATCGGCTTCGACAGCGTGGTGCTCGCGCCCAACCAGATCACCGACTATCTCGTGCGCGTCGTGCGCCCGCAGCTCCAGGCGGTTCCGGGCGTCCAGACCGCCGAGCTGCTCGGCGCCAAGAACTTCGCCCTGCGCGCCTGGCTCGATCCGATTAAGCTTTCCGCCTACGGCCTTACGGCGAGCGATGTCGCACAGGCGCTCTCGGCCAACGACTACATCGCCGGCCTCGGCAACACCAAGGGCCAGATGGTGCAGATGACGCTCAACGCCTCGACCAACCTGCATTCGGTGGCGGAATTCCGCAACCTGGTCGTAAAGCAGGTCAACGGTGCGGTCGTGCGCCTGCAGGACGTGGCCAACGTGGTACTCGGCGCCGACGACTACGAATCGCAGGCGAGCCTCGACGGGCGCACGGCAGTATATGTCGGCATCCAGGTGGCGCCCAACGCCAACCTGCTCGGCGTCGCCAAGGGCGTTCGCGCGATCTTCCCGGGCATCGCCGCCCGCCTGCCGCACGGTCTTACCACCAACATCGTCTACGACTCGACGGAGTTCGTCGAAAGCTCGATCGAGGAAGTCGCCTACACTCTCATCGAAGCACTTGCCATCGTGACGCTGGTCGTCTTCGTCTTCCTGGGCTCGCTGCGCTCCACCCTCGTGCCGGTCGTCGCCATTCCACTGTCGCTCATCGGAGCGTTCGCCATGATGGTGGTCCTGGGTTTCTCCATCAACCTGCTGACACTGCTCGCGCTGGTTCTCGCCATCGGGCTGGTGGTCGACGACGCGATCATCGTAGTCGAGAACGTCAACCGCCACCTGGCAGAAGGCGCCGGCCTGCTGCCCGCCACCCTGCAGGCGGCCCGCGAACTCGGCGGCCCGATCGTCGCCATGACCGTGGTGCTGATCGCCGTGTATGTCCCGATCGGCATGCAGAGCGGGCTCACCGGCGCCCTGTTCACCGAGTTCGCCTTCACCCTGGCAGGCGCCGTCACCATCTCGGGCATTGTCGCCCTGACGCTCTCTCCGATGCTCTGTTCGCGCCTCCTGCGCCCGCCCGGCGAAACGGCGGGCGGCTGGCAAGGGCGCTTCGCCGCGACGGTCGACCATGTCTTCGAGGCGCTGCGCCGGCGCTATGCCGGCCTGCTCCGCGCCAGCCTCGACAGCCTCCCCGTCATTTCTACTTTTGCCGCGATCGTGCTCGCCAGCATCTACTTCCTCTATGCCGGCATCCGCAGCGAACTGGCGCCGGCAGAAGACCAGGGCGTGCTGCTGGCGATGAGCACGGCCGCTCCCAACGCCAGCCTGCAGCAGCGACTGCTCTACTCCGGGCAGGTGTACGACATCCTCGCCCGCCAGCCAGGTGCCGAGCACATCTTCCAGTTCGAGATGCCCGGCTCGTCGATCGCGGGCCTGGTGCTGATGCCGTGGGAGAAGCGCTCGACGACGGCCATGCAGCTGCTGCCCGGGCTGCAGCGCCAGCTCTCAGGTATCGCCGGCACGCGGGTCGTCGCCTTCAATCCGCCGCCGCTGCCCGGCAGCAGCGGCCTGCCCGTCCAGTTTGTCGTCAAGACGACGGACGGTTTCGAGGCGCTCGACCGTGCCATTCGCGCTTTCCTGATGGAAGCCAATCGCAGCGGCCTTTTCCTCTATCTCGACACCGACCTGAAGGTCGATCAGCCGATGTCGACCGTGGTCATCGACCGCGACAAGGCAGCCCTGCTCGGCCTGCAGATGAGCGACATCGGCGCCGCCATGGCTTCCATGCTGGGCGGCGGCTACGTTAACTACTTCGATCTCGATGGCCGTTCCTACCGGGTGATCCCGCAGGTCGAGCAGGCTTCGCGCCTGAACGCCGACCAGGTCCTCGGCTACTACATCCGCGCCGCCAACGGGACGATGGTGCCCCTGTCGACAGTCGCCACGATCAGCACGAGGACCATTCCCCGCTCGATCAACCATTTCCAGCAGCTCAACAGCGCCACCATCCAGGGTGTCGCCGCCCCCGGCGTGTCGCAGGAGGAGGCGCTCGCCTACCTGAAGGATCTGGCCAACCGGACCCTGCCGCGCGCCTACGCGACCGACCACGCCGGGCAGTCGCGCCAGTATGTGCAGGAATCCGGCGGCTTCCTCGTCATCTTCGGCTTCGCCTTCTTGATGGTCTACCTGGCGCTTGCGGGGCTGTTCGAGAGCTTCCGCGACCCACTGATCATCCTGCTTTCGGTGCCGATGTCGATCGCCGGCGCCTTGTTCACGCTGGCGCTGCTGGGAACGCTGGGCGTATCCGGTACCAGCCTGAACATCTACACCGAGGTCGGCCTCGTCACCCTGATGGGGCTGATCAGCAAGCACGGGATCCTGATCGTCGAGGTCGCCAACGAGCAGCAGAGGGCAGGCAAGTCGCGACGCGAGGCGGTCGAGGCGGCGGCCACCATCCGGCTGAGGCCGATCCTCATGACCACGGCCGCCATGGTGCTGGGCGTCCTGCCACTGCTTTTCGCCGGCGGCGCCGGCGCCGTCTCCCGATTCAGCATGGGCCTGGTGATCGCCAGCGGAATGTCGATCGGCACGCTGTTCACCCTGTTCGTCGTGCCGGCCTTCTACACGATGCTCGCCACCGACCATTCGGGCGCCGCCGACGCCGGCCGCTCCCCTGCATCGCCCGGCACCTGAAGAGGCCGTACATGCAGGGATATCGACGACACCATTCGACTGAAGAAAGGCTGGAGCATGCCGATTGAAAGTGGCTTCGATGGCTATTGCCGGCGCTACCTCGATCAGTGGGAGAAGCGCGCGACGGTGAGGCACCTGCCGCGCACGCGTCTGTCGGCGGAAGCTGCCCGGCACGAGCTGTTCCCGGCCGCGATGCAGCCAATCCTCAAACACGCCGAGGTCGTGGCGCGCGGCCCCGAGGCGCGGCACCGGCTGCTCGCCCGGGCCACCGGCACCTTCATGCTTCACGTGGCGATCCTCGAGGTCGATGTCATCACCGATCTGTGCATCAGGCTGGTCAACAAGGGCGCGGACGCCCCCGTGCCCGAGTCGGCGCTTCAGGTTGCGCTGACGGTCAGCACCGACGAGGCCTATCATGCCTACGTCGCCCGCGAGTTCCTGGGCGACCTCGAAAAGCATACGGGTGTCGTGCCGGGGCCGGCCGGCGACAGCGACATGCCGCTGATCGGCGGCCTGGCCGCAGTGCGGCGGCGCGCACCGCCGGAACTGGCCCGTGCCGCCGACACGATGGTCCTGTGCTTTGCCGAGAATTTCGTGACCGAGGAACTTTTCGGCCTGTCGAAGGAAACCGACCCGGAAGGGCCGTTCCACATCATCGTGCGCGAGCACATGATGGACGAGGGCCGGCACCAGATCTACTTCCAGAAGCTGTTCCGGCATGTCTGGGACGGTCTCGACGAGGCGCGGCGCACGGCCCTGGGCCGGCTCGTGCCGCACTATCTCGACAGTTTCCTGACGGCCGGCGGCTACGAGGCCTCGCAGGCCGACCTGCTGAGGTATATCGGCTTCGACGGCGAGACGGCAACGCGGATCGCCCGTGAAGCGATCGCCGCCGTCTACGGAACCGAACGACCGGCCAAGAGCACGATGAAGTTCATGCGCAACGCGCTCCACCTCGTGGAGGTTTCGGGCATCCTCGAACACCCACCGACGCGGCAGACGCTCGTCGAGAGCGGGTGGGTCGATGCCTGATCGGTGCGAGCATGCGCCGCAGACGACCCCGGGAACCTCCTGAGCACACACGGTCGCACTCATACCAAGCGACAGAACTCATGACAGTTCAGCCCATCGCCGGCTTGTGATGGATGCGATCCTTTGCGGTGTGGCGAGAAGGTCAGTCCAAGCCTTGCAGCAGGTATCGACGATGGCGTCGTAGGTGTCATGGACGCGCAGGGCGAGGTTGTTCTTGCGCAGGTTGTGCTTACCCAAAACTCCAAAACGCCGAAAAAGCATAGAGTTTCCGGCGCCGCAGTCATACCGTCATCGGCATGCTTACGCTTCTGTCCGCCCTCGGCTCCCTCCTCTCGTTCCGGGTTCGTAGTCGCCTCGCCCTGGAGATCGAACTCGTCGCCCTGCGACATCAGTTGACTGTCCTGCGCCGGCAACGGCCTGGTCGGCCTCGGCTCCTCTCAGCCGACCGGCTGCTCTGGGTTTGGCTTTACCGGATCTGGCCGAAGGTCCTCGACGCCATGGTGCTGGTCAAACCGGCAACCGTGCTCGCCTGGCATCTCAAAGGCTTCCGTCTCTACTGGCGGAGGCGATCACGCCACCTGGG
>CALFRN010000247.1 GCA_937919085.1 uncultured Reyranella sp. | reverse complement strand
TCACTCGACCACGAAGTCACCACCATCATGAGTCTGTTGCGTGAGCGCGGTATCATAGCCTGAACCTGCGAAGCGGACGCCCCCGGGCGGTGTCGGCATGCGCCGATGTCGGAGACCGGGGTCCAGAACTACGACCTGTTCGACCTGGATATCTGGCTCCGACCGGCATCGCTCGCGATGGCCCGTGCAAGTTGCTGCAACCGCCGACCGAAGCGGGTCCCCACTTCCTGCTCGGTCATCGCCGAGCGCGGGAAGCGCATCGAGAGCCCGCCGATCACGCGGGCCCGCTCACCGCTCCCTTGGCGGATCGCAACCGCGATCCCGTGAAGACGGGTGGGCCTCGACGGTCGCGTGAAGGCGTATCCATCGCGGCGGATGCCCTCGAGTGCCGCCTGCAGCGCCGCGCCCTGCCGGGGCGCAAGCCCGCCCATGTCGCGCAGGATGGCCCGTCGCTCCTCCAGTGGACAGAAGGCCAACCAGACACGCCCCAGCGCGCTGGTGAGTACCGGCCGCCGCAGGTTCAGGCCGGCGCCTTCGAACGACATCGGGCTTTCCGGCGCGGTGGAATGACGGATCGCGATGGCGCCCTCACTCAGCGTCGCCAGATAGAGCGGCCAGCCGTGCTCGGCCGTAAAGTGGCTCATGTGCGCGATGGCGGCGTCGACGAGGTGGTCGACGAAACGGATCGAGCCGGCCAGCCCGAGCACACGCTCGGTCAGGCGATAACCCTCGTCGCGCGAAACCCGCGCAGCATAACCCAGCGCGATCAACGTATGCAGAAGGCGCACCACGGTGGGCCGCGGCAGGCCGGTCTCGCCCGTGAGCAATGTAAGCGTCGAGGTCCGTCGCCGGCTCAACACCTCCAGTACACCGAAGGCCCGCGCGATCGGTTCGATGACATCCGGGCGACTCACGCCTCAAGTCTAGTCCGCAATACGGACTTTGTCGACTTTGGGAGGGTGGCTGTTCATGAGAGGCCTACAGTCGATCCCGAGAACAATGCAGTCCTGGGAGGACGCGATGGCTTATCAGTCGATCGACGTGCGCAAGCTGACACCCTGCATCGGCGCGGAGATATTCGGCGTCGATCTCGCCAGGCCGCTGGGCAACCAGCAGTTCCAGGAAGTGCACGATGCCCTCATGGAAAACCTGGTGATCTTCTTTCGCGACCAGAAGATGACCATCGACCAGCACAAGGACTTCGGGCGCCGCTTCGGGCCGCTGCACACCCACCCCAATGCACCGATCGAATTCAAGGAACATCCCGAGATTCTGGTGATCAGGGCCGACGAGAAATCCAAGCACGTTGCCGGTGAAGAATGGCACACCGACGTGTCATGCGACATCGAACCGCCGATGGGCTCGATCCTCTATCTCACCGAGGTACCGCCCGACGGCGGCGGTGACACGCTGTTCGCCAACATGTATCGCGCCTATGAGACGCTTTCCGAGCCGATCAAGGCGATGCTTCAGGGGCTTAGCGCGCTGCACGACAGTTCCAAGGCGCACTACTACCGCGTCAAGGCCACGGACCGCGACGACATCAAGTTCCCCAATGCCGAACACCCGATCGTGCGCACCCACCCGGTTACCGGCAAGCAAGGCCTCTATGTGAATCGAGGCTTCACCTTGCGAATTCCGCAACTCAAGCGCGGCGAAAGCGACGCCCTGCTGGAGATGCTCTACCGCCATATCGAGACGCCGGAATTCCAGTGCCGCTTCAAGTGGCGACCGAACTCGGTGGCGTTCTGGGACAACCGCTGTGCCCAGCACCATGCCATGTTCGACTATTACCCACACCGTCGTTACGGCCATCGCGTTACGGTTTGCGGCGACAAACCCTTCTACCGGGCGGCCTAGGCCGACAGCGAGACTTGCCAAGACGCGGTTGCGGCCCCAACTGTTCGAGGTCATGACCGCGCGCCAGTACAGCCTCATTCCCCATCGCAGCATCATCGCCGTCGGCGGACCCGATCGCGTCGAATTCCTGCAGGGCTTGATCTCCAACGATACCACCAAAGTGGCGCCCGGGCGCCCTGTCTGGGCCGCGCTGCTGACGGCGCAAGGCCGCTTCCTCAACGACATGTTCGTGGTCGACGGCGGTGACGGCAACCTGTTGCTCGAGACCGAACGCGCGCGCGCACCGGCCCTCGCCAAGAAGCTCGGCCTCTACAAACTGAGGTCGAAGGTCACCGTGGAAGATCGTGGCGCGGCGTTCGAAGTGGCGGCGGCGTTCGGTACGGACGCGACGGCGGCGCTTTCGCTCGAAGGAGCCATCGCCTTCGTCGACCCGCGGCTGGCGACCTTGGGTGTACGCGTGATCGCTCCCACAGGCACGGTAGCCGCGATCCTGGCGGCACAAGGCTTCACCGAAGTGCCGTTCGAAGCCTATGACGGCCTCCGCCTCGAAGCGGGCGTCCCGGACGGCAGTCGCGACCTGCCGGTCGAAAAGGCGCTGCTGCTCGAAAGTGGCTTCGACGAGCTGAATGGCGTCGACTGGAAGAAGGGCTGCTACATGGGCCAAGAGCTCACCGCCCGTACCAAATACCGCGGCCTGGTGAGAAAGCGGCTGTTCCCCGTTCGGATCGAAGGCGCATTGCCCGAGCCCGGTGTGCCCATCATTCTCGACGGCCAGGAAGTGGGCGAACTGCGCTCCGGCACCGGCAATCGGGCCATCGCGATGCTGCGCCTCGAAGCGGCCTGCGGCGGTGGCGCCTTGACTGCAGCGGGGGCACGGATCGTGCCGGAAGTCCCCACCTGGATGCGCTTGCCGGAGCCGACCGCAGGCTAGTCGGAGTGTCTCGGTGGCCTTAAGGTCAGCAGGCATTTCGAACCCGCGTTCCATCGCCGATGGGGAGACCCGCCCGTGAGACTGATCAATCCGAACCCCTTCACCACGCGTCCCGAAATTGTCGGCACGTTCGGCGTCGTCACCTCGACGCACTGGATCGCCACTGCGGTCGGCATGGGCATCCTCGAGAAGGGCGGCAACGCCTTCGACGCCGCCATCGCCACGGCCTTCACTCTGCAGGTCGTCGAGCCGCATCTCTGCGGTCCTGGCGGAGACGTCCCGCTGATCCTGCACGACGTCCGCCGCGGCAGGACCGAAGTAGTCTGCGGCCAAGGCTCGATGCCGGTCGGTGCAACCATCGCCCACTACAAGGGCCTAGGTCTCGATCTCATCCCCGGTACCGGCCTGCTGCCGGCCTGTGTCCCCGGCACGTTCGATGCTTTCATGCTGGTGCTGCGCGACTACGGCACGATGCGGCTTGCCGACGTGCTGTCGCCCGCCATCAGCTACTGGCTGAACGGCTTTCCGCTGGTCGAGCGCGCTTCGGCAACCATCGCCACCGTGGCCGATCAATTCCGCACCCATTGGCCGACGTCGGCGGATGTCTTCCTGCCGGGCGGCAACGTGCCCAAGCCGGCATCGATGTTCCGCAACGTGGCGCTGGGTAACAGCTATGCCCGCATCCTCAAGGAAGCCGAGGCCGGCGGCGGTGGCCGCGAAGCTGAGATCGAGCGGGCCCGCAGGACCTGGAGCCAGGGCTTCGTCGCCGAGGCAATCGACAGATTCTGCCGGTCGCAGGAGATCATGGATGTCTCGGGTCAGCGCAATCGTGGCGTGCTGACGGGTGAGGACATGGCCAGATGGCAAGCCACTGTCGAGGCGCCGCTCACCTACGAATACGGCCGCTACAGCGTTTGCAAGGCGGGGCCGTGGACGCAAGGGCCCGTCGTGTTGCAGCAGTTGGCCTTGCTCAAGGGATACGACCTGGACGGCATGGATCCGACCAGTGCCGACTTCATCCATCTGCAGGTCGAGTGTCTGAAGCTCGCCTATGCCGATCGCGAGTCCTTTTATGGCGATCCCGCCTTCGTCGATGTGCCGATGCAGACCCTTCTGTCCGATGCCTACAACGCCGACCGTCGAAAACTGATCGATGCCGGGCACGCCTCCCTCGAGCAGCGACCGGGCAAGGTCGACGGCTATGGCGGCGTGGTGAAGCTGCGCCGCGCCGACAGCGTGCGGCTGGGCGTGGCGTCGAGCGGCGCCGGCGAACCCACCGTCGGCCGCGTCGGGCAGACCACCGGCGATACGGTGCATTTCGACATCGTCGACCGGGATGGCAACATGATCTCGGCGACACCGTCGGGCGGCTGGCTGCAAAGCTCGCCGGTCATTCCCGAACTTGGCTTTCCGCTCGGCACGCGCGGCCAGATGTTCTGGCTGGAAGAGGGCCTGCCGGGCTCGCTGGCACCAGGCAAGCGGCCGCGCTCCACTCTCACGCCCACGTTGGCCCACCGCGACGGCCAGCCCTACATGGTCTGGGGTTCGCCCGGCGGCGACCAGCAGGACCAGTGGATCACTCAGCATTTCCTGCGCCACGTCCACTGCGGCATGAACCAGCAGGAGGCGATCGACGCGCCTGCGTGGCACAGCGAGCATTTCCCCAGCTCGTTCTGGCCGCGCACAGCGCGGCCCGGCGTGCTGGTCCTGGAGGGCCGCATCCCGAAGGACACGGTGGCCGAATTGAAGAAGCGCGGTCACGAGGTCGAGATCAACGACGACTGGTCGGAAGGCCGGATCACCTCGGCCACCCGCGACGATCCGTGGCGCAAGGCCGCCGCCAATCCACGCGGCATGCAGGGCTACGCGGCGGGACGCTGATATCGTGACCTGGTCGATCATTTTCCATGAGCGCGACAGCGGCCGCATTGCCATCGCGGTCGCCACCAAGTTCTTCGCTGTCGGCGCGCGTGTTCCGAACATCGAACCCCGGAAAGGAGCCGTCTGCACCCAAGCTCTGACCAACCCGCTCTACGGTCCGCGCGGGCTGCGCCTGATTCGCGAAGGCCTGGGCGCATCCGATGTCGTGCGTCACCTGATCGCGCCCGATACCGGCCGCGAGCATCGCCAGGTCCATGTCATGGGCGCCGACGGGCGCTTCGCCGCGCATACCGGCGGCGAGTGCGTGCCCTGGTGCGGTCATTGGACCGGCGATGACCTGTCGGTCGCCGGCAACATGCTGGCAGGCCCCGGCGTCATTTCGGAGACCGTCCGCGTTCTGCGCGAACGCACCGACCTCGCATTGCCGCGGCGCATGATCACCGCCATGAGGGCGGGTGAAGCAGCCGGCGGCGACAAGCGCGGCAAACAATCTGCGGCTCTCGTCATCTACGGCAACCAGGAATATTCCGAACTCGATCTCAGGGTCGACGATCACATCGAACCGTTGCTGGAACTCGCCCGACTCGAGGCCGTGAGCCGCGAGCGCTGGACGCACTTTCGCGCCTTCATGCCCACGCGCGAGAATCCCGCGGGCATCTTCGACCGCGCCGAAATCGATGCCGGCGTGGCAAGGAGCATGGCTGCCGAAGATGCTTGATCCTCGCGGCGGACCCCAAAGAACCTGAGCCACGCCCGCGCATCGGCTGCTGCCAATGCGCGGGCGGGCCGGTGACGTCGCCTCCGCCCCAAACCGGACGCCCACACACCCCAGAGAGGTGCAGGGTAGACCGGCAATCCGTGGCGCCGTCCGCTTCTTCGTCCGTCCTCAGTTCGAGACGGTAACCATTGGCACGCCCGCGGCGTCGAGCTGCGGTTCGAGACGCAGCACCGCCGCCTCGGGCACCTCAACCTCCGGCAAAGGCTTGCTCGGATCGACCGCCTTGACCATCGCCACGATCCGCTTTGCACCGGAGCCGGCTTCCTCGGCTACCAGCCGGCGCCAGCCATGCTTCTCCCAGTAGGTCACGTCGCCCGGCAGCGCCTGGACGTAGAGCATGTTGCACCCGCGTCCCGCGGCCAGCGTGCGGCAGCGCTCGAGCAGGATCTGGCCGATGTTATTGCCGCGGAAGCGCTGGATCACCGCCAGCCGTTCGGGCATGGCGAACGACTGGAACCAGCGGACGCGGACAGTGCCCGCCGGTTCGTCGCCGACATAGGCGATGACGTGGGTGGCGCCGAAGTCGTGACCGTCGAACTCTTCCGAATAGGGCACGTTGAGTTCACCGATGAAGCAGGCGGCCCGCACCGCGAAAGCCTGCAGGGAATCTTCCATCTTCATGGCAAGCTTGGTCGTGACCGCCGCGCCGCCGATTGATTGTGCGATTGAGTTCATCTTGCATCTCCTCAATTGACGCGTCTTTCGGCGCGCGGCGTATGGGGGTTGGAGGCACCTCGCGCCGCCGATTTCTCCAGGACACCAAAGTCGTCCATGCGGTCCTCCGGTCGATTCATGACCATCGGCTCCGTGTCGAGCTTCACCGATCCGGCGATCGGCTCGAGCTCGCAGTAGACCGCGTAGTATTCATGATCGGAAAAGTTGAAGATCCTGTCGTCGACACGACGAAAGCCCTCCTTCTCCATCATTGGCATGTGACGCCTCTGGAGGTGAAGGTAGGCCTTCGTGTAACCCTTGCGCCGGGCAAACTCCTTGCACCATGCGTTAATCTCGTGGTGAATGCCGAGGCCGCGGAAAGGCCGCAGCACAACGCAACGCTCAAACTTGCAGAACGACTGGAACCAGCGCAGGCGCATCGAGCCGGCGGGTTCGCCGTCGACATACATGATCACATGGGAGGCGGTGTAGTCGTTGCCGTCGAACTCCTCCCCATAAGGGCAGGCCTGTTCGCCCATGAACACGGCGGCGCGCAGCATGTAGCACTGCATGAGTTCGTCTGATGTAGACGCAAGCTTGATGGTCACGACGGGATGGCTTTCCACCCCGACCGGCTGTTGAACGGCCATGCTAGTTCCCCTCGGTCAGTACTCCGTTGTCATTCCGGAAGCGGCGGCCCCCAGCCGTCACCACCGGAACATTTGCAGTCAGTTGCGCGAGCACGTCGGTCACGACGGCCGACGTCATTCCCTTGGCGCCCTTGCGGATCGCCGTCGCCGATACGCCATCGCGGCGCAGCACGCGCCACGGATAGATCCAGCCGCATTCGTCGTAGATCTGACGCACCGTCATGCCGCCGGGGTCGGTGCTGTGCAGGCCATGCAGCCGCACCCCGGGGTTGGACTTCCTGATTTCGGCGATTACGCCCGGGAAGCCCTTCTTGTTGTAGGTCTCGCGGAAGAACGTGACCTCGACGAGATTGTTCAAGCCGGCCTCGGTCAAGGCGAGATCGATCAGAATCTTGCGCGTCTCGGGCGGCAGGAACATACGCCCGGCGGGGAAATAGTCGGCGTTCGAATCGGCCTTGTCGGTAGTTTCGTAGATCTGGAAGCCGTTCTCCAATCGCGCCACCCGGATCTCGCCCTTGCGGAGCGCGTCGACATGTATTCGTGGCACGAGGGTCGGATGGATCACGACCTTGACGAGGCCGCGCTCCTCGATCGCGCGGCGCACCAGGGCCAGGTGGGTATTGTGGAAAGGGTTGAAGGTGCCGAAGAACAGCCCGATGCCGCCCTTGGGCGCCATCACGGAGCGGATATCCGACAGCAGTCCGATGCCGAACAGCACCGCGCCGAAACCGAAACCCATGACCAGGAAGGTTTCGCGGACGATCGGCACGCCGGCCGTACCGAATGACGCGATGACGATGTTCACCGCCAGACCCACCAGTACGTTGCGGGTAGCGTCGCCGATGCCGCGCGAGACCAGGTATAGGCCGAGATACTGGATGCCCTGCGAAGCGAGCGTGACGACGAGTGCGGCAGAAGCAAAGCCACCCACCGATGCAACACCATCGCGGTTCAGTGCACCTCCCCACAGCAAAACCCCGAACACCGCCAGGTTGAACGCGTACTGCGGGATGAACCGCCCGAATCGGCCGGCCGTGATGAACCCGAAACGGTTATTGGCCCACTGATCGGCCTTGTTGCTGAGCTTGGCGTAGCTCGGCATGAACACCCCGGTGAAGACTGACACACCGATAAGGGCCGGGTTAGCCCAACTGCCGTGCGCGTACGCATAGCTCAGGTAGGAAAGAAGGGCGGCGAAGGCCGCCATGCGAGTCGATGGACTGCGCACGTACCGGATGACCCTGTCGGCAAGTCTCGACAGCTCGGTCGTCTGATCGTCTGAGCCGATGACGGCCACAGAAACACCCTACCCCGTTACGAAGCGTCAATCGGAATATCCACAACCGATAGATTGACTAACGAATACGGGAACTAAATATGCGGTGCCGGGCCTATACGATCAGTGAAAAAAGTCGTCTAATGCCCTACTA
>CALFRN010000246.1 GCA_937919085.1 uncultured Reyranella sp. | reverse complement strand
TGACGGGGCCGACCCGGACCAACGTCAACGATTTTCGCGCCACCCTGATCGTGCCTCATTGATTCCATGGGCCACATGACGACCTACACCGGCTCCTGCCACTGTGGCGGTATTGCCATCCGCTTCGACTCCGGGAAGCAGCCCGGCGAAATGCGGGTCGGCCGTTGCGGCTGCAGCTTCTGTCGCCGCCATGGCGCGCGAACCATGGGCGATCCCGTGGGATCGATCGAATTCCGCTGCAAGCCGGGCAGTCTCTCGCGCTACCGCTTCGGGCTCGGAATCACCGACTATTTGTTGTGCGCAACATGCGGCGCCTATGTCGGCGCCGTCATGGACGACGAAGACGGTCCCATCGGCATCGTGAACGTCAATTCCCTCGACATTCGCGATAAGTTCGACCCCGCGCCCGCACTGCACCAATACGACGGCGAGGACGAGGCCCGGCGCCGCAGCCGCCGCCGAAAGTTCTGGATGAAGGCAACCGTGATCGCCTAACGTCGCCCCATGACCGTACTTGGAGTAATCGCCGACGATTTTACCGGCGCGACCGACATCGCCGGCATGCTGGTCAAGGGCGGCATGCGCACGATCCAGACCATAGGCGTGCCGCCGCGCGGGACAATTCCCGGCGATGTCGATGCCGTCGTCGTGGCGCTCAAGACGCGCTCGATCCCGGCCAGGGACGCCGTTGCCCAGTCGCTCGAGGCGCTGAAGGCGCTCCAGGAAGCGGACTGCGTTCGCTTCTTCTTCAAGTATTGTTCGACCTTCGACTCAACGGACGCCGGCAACATCGGGCCGGTGGGCGATGCGTTGCTCGACGCGCTCAAGTCCAATCAGGCGATCTATTGTCCGGCTTTCCCGGTGAACGGTCGCACGATCTTCTTCGGTCACCTGTTCGTGGGCGACGTGCTGCTGTCGGACTCGCATATGCGGCATCATCCGCTGACGCCCATGACCGACGCCAGTCTGGTGCGCGTGCTGGCGCGCCAGACGCAGCACAAGGTAGGACTGGTCGCCCTGAAAGAAGTCCAGTCCGGGTCGGCAACACTGCGCGCGGCACTCGACAAACTTGCGGCCGAGGGCGTGCGCCATGTCGTCGTCGACGCCGTGGCCGACACCGATCTCGGCATCATCGGCGAGGCCGTGGGCGATGACGCCCTCGTCACCGGCGGTTCCGGCGTGGCGCTGGGCCTGCCCGCCGCCTATCGCCGCCGCGGGTTGCTCGCTCACAAGGCCGATGCCGATGCCCTGCCGAAAGTGACCGGCGCGGCGGCTGTGCTCGCGGGCTCGTGCTCAGCGGCAACGCTCGGCCAGATCGCCGCTTTCAAGGGTCCGCAACTCGCCCTCGACACAGATGCGATCTGCCGCGGCGAGCCTGTCAGCGAGAAGGCACTGGCCTGGGCCAAGGACAAGCTGGGCAATGGGCCCATCCTGCTCTCGGCCAGCGACAAGCCCGACGCCGTGAAAGCGCTGCAGGCGAAATACGGCATCGAAAAATCGAGTCACGCGATCGAGAAGACGATGGCCGCTCTCGCGCGCGGCCTGGTCTCCGCCGGAGTAGGCCGCCTGGTCGTGGCCGGTGGCGAGACTTCGGGTGCAGTCGTGGGCGCCCTCGACGTGACGGCGCTGCGGATCGGACCCGAGATCGATCCCGGCGTGCCCTGGACGGCATCGGTCGGCGCCAAGCCGATGTTGCTGGCGCTGAAGTCCGGCAATTTCGGCGCTCCCGACTTCTTTACCAAGGCTTTCAAGACACCATGAGCACCACCGAAACCAAGATGCGCGACGCGATTTGCGCACTGGGCGCCAAGCTCGCGGCGCGTGGCCTGTGCCCGGGCACCTCGGGCAACATCAGTGCGCGGGTGGCCGACGGCTGGCTGATGACGCCGACCAATTCCTCGTTGGGCGAACTCGAACCCGGCCAGCTCTCGAAGCTCGACCTCTCCGGGAAGCACGTGAGTGGCGATCCGCCGACCAAGGAAGCGCTGCTGCATCGCTCGGTTTATGACGTCAGGCCCAAGGACGGCGCCATCGTCCATCTTCATTGCACCCATGCCGTGGCAATCTCCTGCCTCGACCCGTCGTGCCATCACAATGCCCAGAGCACATTGCCGCCGATCACACCCTACTTCGTGATGCGGGTCGGCAAGCTGCCGCTGGTGCCCTACTTCAAGCCGGGCGACCCCAAACTTGCCGATGCGATCCGCGAATACGCGGCCGGCCATCGCGCCGTGCTGCTCGCCAATCACGGGCCGGTGGTCGCCGGCACGTCGCTGTCCGCCGCGTCCGCCTCGATCGAGGAGCTGGAGGAAACCGCCAAGCTCCATCTTCTCCTGCAAGGCCTCAAGACCCGTACCCTGACCGACCTCCAGGTGCGCGATGTCGAGGAAGCCTTTCCTTCCTGATTGGATTGCCAATGCCAAAGCTCGCCGCCAATCTCTCGTGGATCTACCAGGAAGTGCCGTTCCTGCAGCGCTTCGGCGCTGCGGCCGCCCATGGCTTCAAGGCGGTCGAAATCCTGTTTCCCTACGAGGCGCCGGCGCCTGAAATCGCGATCGAACTCAGGAAGCACAAACTTGCGCAGGCGCTGTTCAACCTGCCGCCGGGCGACTGGAGCAAGGGCGATCGCGGCCTTGCCGCCCTGCCCGGCCGCGAGGCCGAGTTTGCCGCAGCACTCGAGAAGGCGCTGGACTATGCCAAGGTTCTCGAGTGCCGGACCCTGCACGTCATGTCGGGCATGATCGCACCGGGCGCCGACACCGCCGCGATGCATCGCACGTTCATTTCAAACCTCAAGAAGGTCTGCGACCGCACTGCCAAGAGCGGGATCACGATCGTACTGGAGCCGATCAACCGCCGCGACATTCCCGGCTATTTCACCAACACCACCGATCAGGTGAAGCAGATCATCGAGGAAGTGGGCGCACCGCATCTCAGGCTGCAGCTCGACCTTTATCACATGCAGGTGACCGAAGGTGACCTGCAGAAGCGCACGGAGCGCCTGTTTCCCATCACGGCGCACGTGCAGATCGCCGGCAACCCGGATCGCAACGAACCCGACATTGGCGAGGCCAACCACCTCTACATGCTCGATGTGCTCGATCGCCTCGGCTACGACGGCTATGTCGGCCTCGAATACAAACCCAGGACGACAACCGGTGCCGGGCTTGGCTGGGCGGCGAAGTACGGCATCAAGGCCTGACGCATGAACGACAAGAACACGCCGGTCGTCGCCTTCGTCGGTCTGGGCTCCATGGGCCTCGGCATGGCCAAGAACCTCCTGAAGCACGGTCACAAGGTGATCGGCGTTGACCCCAGCGCCGCTGCCCGCGAGGCCTTTACGGCGGCCGGCGGCACGACCGCAGCTAGTCCCGCTGCAGCGGCTGCCAATGCCGACGCCGTCATCGTGGCCGTCGTCAACGCCCAGCAGGTCGAGGCCGTGCTTTTCGGTGAAGGCGGCGCCGTTGCCGCGCTGCGCAAGGACGGCCTGGTCATGCAGTGCGCCACTGTTCCGCCCGCCTTCGCGCGCACGCTGGGCGAGCGACTCTCCGCTTCGGGCCATGTTCTGCTCGACGCCCCGATGTCGGGCGGCCGCGCGCGTGCCGAAAGCGGTGAACTCACTTTCATGGCTTCCGGCGCGCCGGAGGCTTTCGCGAACGCTGAATCTATCTTTTCATCGACTTCGGCCAAGGTGTTCCGCCTCGGCGATGCACCGGGCATCGGCTCGCTGGTGAAGACGGTGAACCAGCTTCTCGCCGGCGTGCATATCGCCACCGCGGCGGAAGCCATGGCACTCGCCGCCAAGGCCGGCGCCGACACGCGCGCCGTGTACGAGGTGATCTCGGCCAGCGCCGGCAATTCCTGGATGTTCGGCAACCGCGTCCCGCACATGCTCGATGATGATTTCTCGCCACTTTCGGCGGTCGAGATTTTCGTCAAGGACCTCGGGCTGGTGCTGAACACCGGCCATGAACATCGCCTGCCGCTGCCGATGGCCGCCGCCGCACACCAGCTCTTTCTCGCCGCGGCAGGCGCCGGCTGGGGCAGGCTGGATGACGCTGCCGTCGTAAAGGTCTACGAACAGGCGGGTGACTTCAAAGTGTCGTCACCGAAGAAGTAGACTGGATTCATGCGTCGTCAGCGTTTCACCAAAATCGTCGCCACTCTGGGGCCGTCCAGCTCGACGCCGGAGCGCCTGCGCGAACTGTTCGAGGCCGGTGCCGACGTCTTTCGCCTCAATTTCAGCCACGGCACGCACGACGATCATCGTCAGCGGGTCAAACAGTTGCGAGCGCTGGAAAAGAAGTACGGTCATCCCATCGCCATCCTGATGGACCTTCAAGGGCCCAAACTTCGATTGGGCACCTTCGCCAAGGGCCCGATGGAACTGAAGAAGGGCCAGAAACTGCGCTTCGACCTCGATGCCACACCGGGCACGGCCAAGCGTATTCCCCTGCTCCATCCGGAGATCTTCAAGGCGGCCAAACCCGACGGGCTGCTGCTGGTCGACGACGGCAAGGTCCGGCTGCGCATCCTGGCGCACAACGCCGCGACGATCGATGCCGAGGTCGAGGTTGCCGGCACGATCAGCGACCGCAAGGGCGTGAACCTGCCCAACCTCGTGCTGCCGCTGTCGCCGATCACGCCCAAGGACCGCAAGGACCTCGATTTCGGCCTGTCACTCGGCGTCGATTGGGTGGCGCTGTCGTTCGTGCAGCACGCCCACGACATCGCCGAACTCAAGAAACTGGTGGCCGGCCGCGCTGCGGTCATGGCCAAGCTGGAGAAGCCGGCCGCCATCGACCATCTCGACGAAATCATCGAGCAGAGCGACGGCATCATGGTGGCACGCGGCGATCTCGGCGTGGAAATGCCGCCCGAGGCGGTGCCGCCGCTGCAGAAGCGCATCCTGGCCGCCTGCCGCATCGCCGGCCGGCCGGCGATCGTGGCGACGCAGATGCTCGATTCGATGGTGCATTCGCCGACACCGACCCGTGCCGAAGCCTCCGACGTGGCGACAGCGGTCTATGACGGTACCGACGCGGTGATGCTGTCCGCGGAATCCGCTTCGGGTGACTATCCGCTCGAAGCCGTCACCATCATGGACCGCATCATCCGGGCCGCCGAAAGCGACCCGCTGTACCGTCGCCTGATGGACGCCGCCCGCCATGAACCTGAAGCCACCACCGCCGATGCCATCAGCGCCGCGGCGCGGCAATGCGCCCATACGCTGTCGGCGGCGGCCATCGTCACCTACACCAACACCGGATCGACTACGCTGCGCGCCGCGCGCGAACGGCCCGATGTCCACATCCTCTGCCTGACCCCCAACCCCGACACCGCGCGACGCATGGCACTCACCTGGGGCGTTCATCCGGTTCATGCCGAAGACGCCCACAATTTCGCCGACATGGTGCAGCGTGCCGTCAAGGTGGCACGCAAGGAAAAACTGGCAGAGGATGGCGAACGGCTGGTGATCACCGCCGGCGTGCCGTTCGGCACACCCGGCGCCACCAACATCCTGCGGATCGCGTACGTCTGATCGGCTGCCGGCTCCGATCTCTACCGCGGCCGCTTGTCGATCACGCGCCGCGCCTTGCCCATCGAGCGCTCGATCGTTC
>CALFRN010000245.1 GCA_937919085.1 uncultured Reyranella sp. | reverse complement strand
GGCACGACGCTCGCGACCGCATGGTCCTTTAACAGCGGTTGTACACGGCGCAGGGTCGTGGAGACGAGGTCGCCGACCTCGACGGCCTCGCGCTTCGGGGCGACGGCGCCGGCGTCAAGCCGGGTCATGTCCAGCAAGTTGCCGACGAAGCGGTCGAGCCGCTCGGCCTCACCCAATGCCGTGCCCAGCAGCTCCTCGCGCGTCGCGGCATCGTAGCGCGTGCCGTAGCTGCGCAGGCTCGACAGGGAACCGATGATCGAGGCCAGCGGCGTACGCAGGTCGTGCGAAACGGACGTGAGCATCGCCGAGCGCAGCCGCTCGCGCTCCGCCCCCAGGCGCGCCTGGTCGATGTCCCCGGCCAGGGCCACACGCTCGACCGCGACGGCGGCCTGGTTGCCCACCGCCTCGAGCAGCCGGCGCTCGCCCGCTGACAGCTCGCGAACCTCTTCCTGCGGCAGCACGCCGATGATGGCGGCGGCCGAGCGGCTGGTGCGGATCGGTACGAACAGCCAGCGGCCACCCGGCAGCGTGTCGGTGCCGCGTCCGGCCGGCCGGTCGGAGTCCCACGACCAGCGTGCGGCGGCGAGGTCGGCTTCGCTCAATTCGCTGTCCGGCGGGAAGGCCGAGCGCATGGTGAGCCTGTCCAGCTCCGGCATCAGGATGACGATCTCGGCCTTGAGCAGGCGGGCGAGGTGCGTGACCACGATCCACAGCAGGTCGTCGAGCTCGATGACGCCGGCGATCTTGCGACTGAAGCCATAAAGTTCGGCCGTGGTGCGCGCCTCGCGCCGCGCCGATTCCGTCTGCGTGCGAGTCCGGACGGCGAGCGCGCTGGCGACTACGGCCACCACCATGAAGAAAAACAGCGCCACGACGTTGGCCGGATCGGCGATGGTGAAGAGGTAGAGCGGCGGAATGAAAAAGAAGTTGTAGGCCAGCACGCTCAGCCCGGAGACCCAGAGCGACGGCACCAGGCCGTGCCGCACCGCCGCCACCAGCACTGGTACGACGAAGACCAGCGAAATGTTGGGCAGCACGATGAGATGGTCGATCAGCACGCCCAGCGCCGTTGCCAGCGCGGTCGACAGGGCGCCCTCGAGATAGGGGCCGGGCGAGAGCGGCACGTCGCGCAGCCAGTCCGACGGCCCCGCCTGCGGCGAGGTGTCGGCCGACGGCGCCACCTCGATGGCAAGTCCCGAGTTGCTGCGCACCAGCTCGTCGACGATCGAGCCGTGGAGCAGTTCGAACCAACGCGAGCGCCTGGACTTGCCCACGACGACACGGGTGGCGTTGCGCGAGCGCGCGAAGGCCACGACTTCCTCGACCACCGCGCGACCGGGCACCGTCACGACCTCGGCGCCGAGCCGGGCGGCAAGCTGCATCGCCTCGGCGAGGCGTGCACGCTCTTGTTCGGAGAGGGTGGCGTGACGGTCGGTCTCGACATAGAGCGCGATCAGCTCGGCATCGAGCGCGTCGGCGCTGCGCTTGGCCGCGCGCACGGCATTGGCCGCGCCCGGCCCGGGGTCGAGACAGACGATCACGCGCTCGCCGGCGGCCCACGGGCCGGCGATGGCATGCTCGCGCATGTAGCTTCGCATCTGCTCGTCGACCCGCTCGGCGGTACGCCTGAGCGCCAGTTCGCGCAGCGCCGTCAGGTTCCCGGCCGAGAAGTAGTGCCTGAGCGCGCGCTGCGCCTGGTCGCGGACATAGACCTTGCCTTCGGCCAGGCGGGCGATCAGGTCGGCGGGCGTCAGGTCGATCAGTTCGACCTCGTCGGCGGCGTCGACGATGCGGTCCGGCACGGTCTCGCGCACGCGGATGCGGGTGATGCGCGCCACCACGTCGTTCAGACTCTCGACGTGCTGGACGTTGAGGGTCGAATAGACGTCGATGCCGGCGGTCAGCAGCTCCTCGACGTCGAGATAGCGCTTGGGGTGGCGGCTGCCGTCGGCATTGGTGTGGGCGAGCTCGTCGACCAGCACCAGCGCCGGCCGCCGCGCCAGGATGGCGTCGATGTCCATCTCCTCGAGCGTGCGGCTGCGATACTCGACCTTGCGACGCGGCACGACCTCGAGGCCCGCGAGCTGGGCCTCGGTCTCGGCCCGCCCATGGGTTTCCACGACTCCGACCACGACGTCGACGCCCTCGTGCTTTCGCCGGTGGGCGGCCGACAGCATCTCCCAGGTCTTGCCGACGCCGGGGGCGGCGCCGAGAAAGATCTTGTGCTTGCCGCGCGATTCCTTCTCCGCCGCCTTCAGGAGCGCGTCGGGCGAAGGCCGGGTCTCGTCAGCGGCGTTGGCCATGCAGCGCGATCATTGTCACCGCTTCGCCAGCGCGTCGAGGGCCAGATTGAGCTGAAGCACGTTGACCCGGGGCTCGCCCAGCAGGCCGAAGACGCGACCCTGTGTGTGCTGCGCCACCAGGCGCCGCATCACGGCCTCCGGCAGGTTCCGGGCCTTGGCGACCCGCGCGACCTGCCAGGCCGCGGCGGCCGGCGAAATGTCCGGGTCGAGGCCGCTGCCCGAGGTCGTGACCAGGTCGGCGGGCACCGGCTTGTCCGCGGCGCCGCCCAGTTTGCCCACGTCCTCGCGCACACGATCGACCAGCGCCTTGGAAGTGGGGCCGAGGTTGGATCCCGACGAAGCGGCGGCGTTGTAGGGCGCCGGCACGGTCTTGGTGGCGTCGTTGGGATCGGTGTCGGTCGTGGCCGACGGGCGGCCGTGGAAATAGCGGTCGGACGTGAAGTTCTGGCCGATCAGCGACGAACCGATGGTCTTGCCGTCGCGCTCGATCAGCGAGCCCGCGGCCTGGGCGGGGAAGAGGGCCCGCGACACGCCGGTCAGGGCCAGAGGATAGACGAGGCCCAGGAGCAGGGTCATCGACAGCAGGAGGACGATCGAAGCGCGGATATGGCGAAGCATGGCGTTTTCCTCAGGCAAGGCCGGCAGCGGCGACGACGATGTCGATCAGCTTGATGCCGACGAAAGGCACGATCAGGCCACCCGCGCCATAGACCAGCAGGTTGCGGCGCAGCAGCGCGGCCGCGGTGCCCGGCCGGTACTGGACGCCGCGCAGCGCCAGCGGGATCAGCGCGATGATGATCAGGGCGTTGAAGATGATGGCCGACAGGATGGCGCTCTCGGGCGTAGCGAGCCCCATGACGTTCAGCCCGCCGAGCTGGGGATAGAAGGCGATGAACATGGCCGGGATGATGGCGAAGTACTTCGCCACGTCGTTGGCGACCGAGAAGGTCGTGAGCGCGCCGCGGGTCATCAGCAGCTGCTTTCCGATGCCCACGATCTCGATCAGCTTGGTCGGGTCGCTGTCGAGATCGACCATGTTGCCGGCTTCGCGCGCGGCATTGGTGCCGCTCTGCATGGCGACGCCGACATCGGCCTGGGCGAGCGCCGGCGCATCGTTGGTGCCGTCGCCGCACATCGCCACCAGCTTGCCGCCGGCCTGCTCCTCGCGGATCAGCCTGAGCTTGGCTTCGGGCGTGGCCTGGGCAAGGAAATCGTCGACACCCGCTTCGGCGGCGATGGCGGCGGCGGTCTGCGGATTGTCGCCGGTGATCATCACGGTGCGGATACCCATGCGGCGAAGTTCCGCGAAGCGCTCGCGGATGCCGCCCTTAATGATGTCCTTCAAATAGACGATGCCCACGACGCGGCCGTTCCGGGAGACGGCGAGCGGCGTGCCGCCCTCCCTGGCGATGGTGCTCGCGATGCGCTCGATCTCCTCCATCGGGGGAGTGACACCCATCGAGCGCGCATGAGCTACCACGGAGTCGACCGCGCCCTTGCGGATCACTGCGCCTCCCTGATCGACGCCGCTCATCCGGGTCTGGGCCGTGAAGGGAATGAATTGACCCTTCAGCTCGCCAACATCGACGCCGCGCAGACCGTACTTCTCCTTGGCCAGCACGACGATCGAGCGCCCCTCGGGCGTCTCGTCCGCCAGGCTGGCGAGCTGGGCCACCCGGGCGAGTTCGTTCTCGTCGACTCCGCTCACCGGGATCAGTTGCGTGGCGTGGCGGTTGCCCAAGGTGATGGTGCCGGTCTTGTCGAGCAGCAGGGTGTCGATATCGCCCGCCGCCTCGACGGCGCGGCCGGAGGTGGCCAGCACGTTGAAGCGCACAAGGCGGTTCATGCCGGCGATGCCGATGGCCGACAGCAGCGCGCCGATCGTGGTGGGGATCAAGGTCACGAACAGCGCGATCAGCACGATCACCGAGACCGAGCCGCCGGCATAGGCGGCAAAGCTCGGAATGGTCACCACCGCCAGCACGAAGATGAGGGTAAGACCGGCCAGCAGGACGTTCAGCGCCACTTCATTGGGGGTTTTCTGGCGCGCGGCGCCCTCGACCAGGGAGATCATGCGGTCGAGGAAACTCGAGCCTTGCTCCGCCGAGATTCGCACCTTGATTTGGTCCGACAGCACCCGGGTACCGCCGGTCACCGCCGAGCGGTCTCCGCCGGCCTCGCGGATAACGGGCGCCGATTCGCCGGTGATCGCCGACTCGTCGATGGTTGCCGCACCTTCGATGATCTCGCCGTCGCCCGGCACGATATCGCCGGCCTCGACCAGCACGACCTGGCCGACTTTCAGCGCATGGGCCCGCACCGGCTCGAAGATGTCGCCGACACCCACCAGGAGCTTGGTCATGGTTTCGCTCCGCATGCGGCGCAGCGTCTCCGCCTGGGCCTTGCCGCGGCCCTCGGCCACCGCCTCGGCGAAGGTGGCGAACAGCAGCGTCACCCAGAGCCAGGCGACGATCTGGATCTCGAAGCCGATCCCCGGCGCGCCCACGACGATGTCGCGCGCCATCAGCACGGTGGCGACCAGCGCCACCAGCTCGACGGTGAACATCACCGGGTTCTTCATCAGTTCCCGCGGATGCAGCTTCGCGAAGCTCGCCACCACGGCAGGCTTCAGAATGGCCGCATCGAACAGCGACTGCGACTTGTTGCGTATGCTCATGATGGTGCCTCTTAGAACAGCGTGCCGGCCAGCATCGCGAAATGTTCCGCGATCGGTCCGAGGGCCAGGGCCGGCAGGAAGGTGAGCCCGCCCACGATCAGGATGGCGCCGACCAGCAGGCCGACGAACAGCGGGCCGTCGGTCGGGAAGGTGCCGACGGAGACGGCGGATTTGCGCTTGGCCGCCAGCGATCCGGCCACCGCCAGCATCGGCACGATGAGGGCGAAGCGGCCGACCATCATGCCGACGGCGAGCGTGGTGTTGTAGAACAGGGTGTTTCCCGTGAGCCCCGCGAAAGCACTGCCGTTGTTGCCGGCCGCCGAAGCGAAGGCATAGAGGATCTCGCTGAAGCCGTGAGGCCCTGCATTGGCCGGCCCGGCGAGGCCTGCCGGCAGCACCGCGGCCAGAGCGGTGAAGCCCAGGATGGCGAGCGGCAGGCAGAGGATCGCCAGCATGGTGAACTTGACGTCGCGCGCCTCGATCTTCTTGCCGACATACTCCGGCGTGCGCCCGACCATGAGGCCGGCCAGGAAGATCGCCAGGACAGCGAACAGCAGCATGCCGTAGAGGCCGGCGCCGACGCCGCCGATGATGATCTCGCCCAGCAGGATGTTGGCCAGCGGCACCATGCCGCCCAGCGGCATGAAGCTGTCATGCATGGAATTCACCGCACCGCAGGATGCCGCCGTGGTGATCACGGCAAACAGGGCCGACAAGGGCGCACCGAAGCGGACCTCCTTGCCTTCCATGTTGCCCTGCGCATCGTCGACGCCGAGCGCCGCCACCAGCGGGTTGCCGCCGGCTTCCGCCCAGTAGGCCACGAATACGCCGGCCACGAACAGCACGCCCATGGCGGCCAGGATCGCCCAGCCCTGCCGTTCGGCGCCGACGGCGCGGCCGAACACGTTAGTGAGCGCCGCGCCGAGAACGAAGATCGACAGCATCTGCACGAGGTTGGAGAAGGCCGTCGGGTTCTCGTAGGGATGCGCGGAGTTGGCGTTGAAGAAGCCGCCGCCGTTGGTGCCG
>CALFRN010000244.1 GCA_937919085.1 uncultured Reyranella sp. | reverse complement strand
GGTGATCGACGGCCATGTCGCCGAGATCGAGAGCCTGTGCAAACGCGCCGCCGAGCGGGCGCAGGTGCAGATCGGCACGGTGCGTGCCCGCTTCGACGGCCAGCTCGCCGAGCTTCTGGGACGTGTCCCGGCGCTTTCCGAGGAGCGGTTTGCCCAGGAAGTGGCGCTGCTGGTCGGCAAGGCCGACGTGCGCGAGGAACTCGACCGGCTCGACGCCCATATCGCCCAGGCGCGCACGCTGCTCGCCGAGGCGCGGCCCGACAATCCCGTGGGCCGCAAGTTCGACTTTCTTTGCCAGGAGTTCAATCGCGAGGCCAATACGCTGTGCTCGAAGTCGGCCGACATCGAACTGACGCGGATCGGCATCGACCTGAAGGGCGCCGTCGAGCGCATGCGGGAGCAGGTGCAGAATGTCGAATGACGCCGATGCGCCCGCCATCCAGCGGCGCGGCCTGATGCTGGTGTTGTCCTCGCCTTCCGGCGCGGGCAAGACGACCCTGTCGCGCCAGCTCCTGGAGAACGACGCCCACATCAAGTTGAGCGTTTCCTGTACGACGCGCCAGAAGCGCCCGGGCGAGCGGGACGGTGTCGACTATCGCTTCGTCGACACCGCGACGTTCCGCGACATGATCGAGCGCAATCAGTTCCTCGAGTATGCCGAGGTCTTCGGCAACTACTACGGCACGCCGCGTGCGCCGGTCGAGGATGCCTTGAATGCCGGCTCCGATGTATTGTTCGACATCGACTGGCAGGGCACGCAGCAACTGGAGAAGAGCTCCGGCAGCGACCTGGTAAAGGTCTTCGTCCTGCCGCCGTCCAATCGCGAACTGGTGCGGCGGCTGGTGACACGGGCGCAGGACCCGGCCGAGGTCGTTACCCAGCGCATGGCGAAGGCGGCCGACGAGATGAGCCACTGGCCGGAGTACGACTACGTGATCGTCAATCGCGATATTGCGACCAGCCTGATCGGCCTCAAGTCGATCCTGACCGCCGAACGACTGAAGCGCAGCCGGCAGGGCGGCCTCGTGGAGTTCGTCAAGGCGCTGCGCGAGGGGCGGTGATCGGCTGGCCGATACCGGCCTGGCCCTGCGAGCGCAGAACAAGCTCGCTTGGCGCATAGGGCCGGCCCGAAAATTCGGCGATCAGGCGGTCGCTTGCCGTCTCGGTGGCGTCCTCGAGCCTGCGCATGAACGTCGTCTTGTCGAGGCCGGTCTCGATCGCCGGAAGGAATTCGATCGCGGCGTGCCCGGGCTTCTTCCACCAGTCGCGGCGATTCCAGAGGAGTCCGACGCAGGTGGCGACCGGCGTCACCGGCAGGTCCAGGTCGCGAGACAGGTAGTAGATGCCGGAGCGGTAGCGCTCGCGTTCGCCCGGGGCCATCAGGTGGCCTTCGGGATAGATTGCGATATGGCGACCGCTTTCGCAGGCGCGCCGCGCGAACTGCGCGAGGTTCTCGCGTTCCTTGCCGCCGCCACAGGCATCGACGCGGATCATTTGAAGGCGGTAGAGGATGGAGCCGATCAGCGGGTAGCTGAAGAGCTCCTGCATGGCCACGAAGGCGATGCCGTGTATCCGGGCTGCCAGCAGGATGCCGTCGCATTCGCTTTGGTGCTTGCCGGCGAGGAGGGCCGGGCCAGTGGCGGGCAGGTGCTGGAGTCCGCGGAATTCGACCTTCATGCCACCGATCCGGTGCATGCCCCAGACGAACGCGCGCGCCCAGTGGTACATCAGGCCGCGCAGCAGGACCGGCGTCGGGATCGGTACGAGGACGATGCCGACGACGGCGGTGAGGAAAGTGCCCAAATAGAAATAGAGGTTGAAGGCAAGCGAACGGATCATCTCGACTCATTTAGTGAGTGATCGCTCACTTGTCAAGGGCGCCGGCCAAGCGCACGAACTCGGCGACCGTGAGTTCCTCGGCCCGCGCCGTCGGGGAGAGGCCCAGTCCCAGCAGGACCGCCGTGGGGTCGGTAAAAACCCCCGCCAGGGAGCCGCGCAGCATCTTGCGGCGCTTGCCGAAGGCCGCCGCCGTGATCCGCTCCAGCGGTCGCAGATCGCCAAGGCGATCCGCTCGCGGGCGCGGAGTCAGCCGGGCCACCGAGGACGTGACCCTGGGCGGCGGCACGAACGCCGCGGCCGGAATGTCGAACAGCCGCTGCACCGTGCAGACATGCTGGGCCAGGACCGAGAGCCGGCCATAGTCCTTGGTCCGCGGTCGGGCGACCAGCCGGTCGACGACCTCCTTCTGGAACATCAGCACCATGTCGGCGAGGCCATCGGCACCATGAAGCCAGCGCACAAGCAGGGCGGTCGAGACGTTGTAGGGCAGGTTGGCCACGACCCGCCGGGGCGGCGGCCCCAGCCCTGCCAGATCAACCCCGAGGGCATCCGCCTCGATCACCTGCAGGCGGCCGCCGGCGGCAGCCAGAAGTTCCTGCAGGGCGGCGATGGCCCTTGCATCGACTTCGAGGGCGACAACCCGGTCGGCTCCCTCGAGCAGCAGCGCACGGGTCAGCCCGCCGGGCCCCGGGCCCACTTCGATGACGGTACCGGGCGAAAGCGGGGCAGCGGCACGGGCGATGCGCCGGGTCAGATTGAGGTCGAGCAGGAAATGCTGGCCGAGCCGCTTGCGGGCATCGAGCCCGTGGAGGGCGATGGTCTCGCGCAGCGGCGGCAACCGGGCAAGCACCTCGCCGAGCGGCGTTTCGCCGGCTTCCACGTCGATCAGGTCCGACGGTGGCGGGCCATGTCGTCCGCCAGGGCGAGCGCCGCGACCAGGCTTGCCGCGTCGGCACGGCCGGTACCGGCGATGTCGAGCGCCGTGCCATGGTCGGGCGAGGTCCGAACGAACGGCAGTCCGAGCGTGACGTTGACGCCGCCCGCGAAGTCGATGGTCTTGATCGGGATCAGCGCCTGATCGTGATACATGCACAGCGCCGCATCGTAGGTCGCCCGCGCGGCGGGATGGAACAGCGTGTCGGCCGGCGCCGGACCGCGGACATCGATGCCGTCGCGACGGAGAGCCTCGACCGCCGGCGCAATTATCC
>CALFRN010000243.1 GCA_937919085.1 uncultured Reyranella sp. | reverse complement strand
TGCCTGAAGGCCGCGCTGGAAGCTGGCAATGCCGCCGTGCTGGTCGCTCCGCCGGGCGCCGGCAAGACGACTCGCGTGCCGCTGGCGCTGCTCGACGCGCCGTGGCTCGCCGGCCGCAGGATTATCATGCAGGAGCCGCGGCGGCTCGCCGCGCGCGCCGCCGCGCGGCGCATGGCGGCAACGTTGGGCGAGGCGGTGGGCGAAACGGTCGGCTATCGCGTCCGCTTCGACAGCAAGGTCGGGCCGCACACGCGCATAGAAGTCGTGACCGATGGCCTGTTCCTCAGGATGCTGCAGGACGACCCGTCGCTCGCCGGCATCGGGTGCGTGATCTTCGACGAATTGCATGAGCGCGGGCTCGACACCGACCTGTCGTTTGCCCTGGTGTGCGAAGCGCAGACGGCGCTGCGCGAGGATCTCAGGGTCGTCGCCATGTCGGCGACGCTCGATCCCGGCCCGGTCGCCGAGCGACTGGGTGGGGCGGCGACGATCGAATCGGCGGGCCGCATGTTCCCGGTCGAAACGCGCCATCTCGACCGCGAGGCATCGGGCCGGACCGAGGATGCGGTGGCCGCCGCGATTCGCCGGGCGCTTGCGGAAGAGAGCGGCAGCGCGCTGGTGTTCCTTCCCGGGGTCGGCGAAATCCGCCGGGTCGAGGAGCGGCTGCGCGGCCTCGATCCCGCGATCGACATTGCCCCGCTCTACGGCGACCTCTCTCCCGCCGAGCAGGACCGCGCCATCGCCCCCTCGCCGGCCGGCCGGCGCAAGGTGGTGCTGGCGACCTCGATCGCCGAGACCAGCCTCACCATCGAAGGCGTGCGAATCGTGATCGACTCGGGCTTCATGCGGCTACCGCGCTTTTCGCCGCGCTCGGGGATGACCCGACTGGAGACAGTGCGTGTCAGTCAGGCCTCGGCGGACCAGCGACGCGGCCGCGCCGGCCGTCTCGAACCCGGCGTGTGTTACCGGCTGTGGACCGGGGAGGCCGGACGCGGACTGTTGCCCTTTACGCCACCGGAGATCCTCGATGCCGACCTGGCACCGCTCGCGCTGGAACTGGCGGCATGGGGTGCGGGTGATGCCGCCAGCCTGCCATGGTTGACACCGCCGCCGGCCGCGACGCTCGCAGCAGCGCGTGCCCTGTTGGCCGACCTCGGCGCCATCGATGAGTCTGGCGCGATCACCCGGCATGGCCGCGCCATGGCCCGACTAGGGCAACATCCGCGACTTGCGCATCTCGTGCTGAAGGGCCGTGAGCTGGGCCGCGGCAAGGTCGCCGCCCTGCTGGTGGCGATCCTGGGTGAGCGCGACTTCCTGCGGCTGCCGCCCGGCCAACGCGACGCCGACCTGCGGCATCGCGTGGATATCGCGCTGTCAGGCAAGGCGCCGCGACAGCTCCTCGAAGTGGCGAGGCGGCTCGCGCAGGGCAACGATTCCGACAGCTCGATGACCGGCACCCTGCTGGCGCTGGCCTACCCCGATCGCATCGGCCGTCGGCGCGCCGCCACCGCGGGACGCTATCTGCTATCGGGCGGCCGCGGTGCCGTGTTGCCGGAAGGCGATCCGATGGCCAACGAAGAGTTCCTGGTGGTGGCCGAAACCGACGGATCGGCCCAGGACGCACGCATCTTCCTCGCCGCCCCCACGACGGCCACTGACATCGAGGATCTCTATGCCGCTCGCATCGTGGCGGAGGAAATCGTGCGGTGGAGCCCACGCGACGGCGCCGTGCTGGCCCGCCGGCGCCGCCGTCTCGGCGCGCTGCTGCTGGAGGATAAGCCGCTCACGCGGCCCGACGCCGAAAAGGCGAAGACCGCCATGCTCGACGGCATCCGCCAGCTCGGCCTAAAGGCCCTGCCGTGGAGCGACGATCTCGCCAGATGGCGAGATCGCGTGGCGTTCATGCGCACCCACGACGAGAACTGGCCCGATCTTTCCGACCCTGCCCTGCTCGCCTCGCTGGAAGAATGGCTGGCTCCCTTTCTCGATGGCGTGTCACGCCGCGATCACCTGGCGCGCGTCGACCTTGCGGCAGCACTCAAGGCCCTGGTGCCGTGGGATCGCACGCGCGAGCTCGACCAGCTGGTGCCGACCCATATCGCGGTACCGAGCGGCAGCCATGTGCCGGTCGACTACGCCAACCCGGCTGAACCGACGCTTTCGGTGCGTCTGCAGGAGATGTTCGGCCTCAGCGACACGCCGCGGATCGCCGGCGGCAAGGTGCCGCTCGTCATCCATCTGCTGTCGCCGGCGCGGCGGCCGGTACAGGTGACTCGCGATCTCGCGAGCTTCTGGGCCACCGGCTACAGGTCGGTAAAGGCGGAACTGAAGGGGCGCTATCCGCGCCACTACTGGCCGGACGATCCGCTGATCGCCGAGCCGACGGCGCGGGTCCGCCGTCCTCGCCCGCGCTGAAGGTCTATTTCTGGTCGATGATGCGCAACAGCAGGCGCCGCATCACCGGCATCAGGAACAGCATGATCGGGAACGCCATGACCCACGTGGCAAGCCACGACTCGATCCAGCGTGACCACATGTCGTCGGCAAAGCCGATGGCCCGGATGGTGGCCACGCCGGAGACCAGGAACGTCATGACGAAGGTCAGCGCGAGTGGCAGCGCGAAATGCATCGTGCGGGCGGGGAGTTTCTTCACGGCGGCCGGCACAATATTGTACGGGACACCGGCGCGTCCATCGTTTGAACGGAGTTCCATGTCGCTTGCCCTGCCCTTCCAGGCCGCCAAGCAGCTCGCCGCCGGGGTTGCCGAGAAGAAGATCGGCTGTCTCGAGCTCCTCGAGCTCTACGTGGAGCGTGTTGAGGCCTGCAATCCGATACCGAATGCCACTTCTGCGACTGACATCGAAGGCGCGCGAAAGCCGGCGCAGGCACAGCCGCCACCTACTTCTCGACGAACCGATCGAGGGTGCGACGGACCTTCGGCATCACGAAGTACATGGTCGGCGCCGCGATCACCCACGAGATCATCCAGGAACTCATCCAGTCGCGAAACATCTGCGGACTGACGCCGAGCGCCCGCCACGTCGCCACGCCCGAGACAAGGAACGTCATGAAGAACGTGGTGCAGATCGGCAGCGAGTATTTGTGCCAGGAGGCGGGGAGTTTCTTCACGGCAGCCGGCACAATATGGTACGGGCTATGGGCGCGTCCATCACCGGATCGGAAACCCTCCCATGTCGCTTGCCCTGCCCTTCCAGACCGCCAAGCAGCTTGCCGCCGCGGTCCGTAAAAAGAAGATCGGCTGTCTCGAGCTGCTCGACCTCTACCTGGAGCGGGTCGAAGCCTACAATCCGGCACTGAATGCCATCATTGCCACCGACATCGACGGCGCGCGCAAGCGCGCCCGGGCGTCGGACAAGGCTCTGGGGGCAGGCAAAAAGCTGGGGCCGCTGCATGGCGTGCCGATGACGATCAAGGAATCGTTCGACGTCACGGGCTTTGTCACGACCTGGGGCGATCCGGCCTTCAAGAACAGTCGGGCGAGCTCCAATTCCCTGGTCGCCCAACGCATGATCGACGCCGGCGTGACGCTGTTCGGCAAGACCAACGTGCCGCTGAACCTCGCCGACTGGCAGAGCTACAACGAGGTCTACGGCTCGACCAACAACCCGTGGGATCTCGGCCGCACGCCGGGCGGTTCATCCGGCGGCTCGGGCGCGGCCTTGGCGGCGGGCCTCACCGGCATCGACGCCGGCAGCGACATCGGCGCCTCGATCCGCAATCCGGCGCATTACTGTGGCGTCTGGGGCCACAAGCCGACGTGGGGCGTGGTCTGCCCGCAGGGCCATGCGCTCGCCGGCAATGTCGCCTACGGCGACATCGGCGTGGTCGGGCCGCTGGCACGCGGCGCCGGGGATCTCGAGATTGCCATGGACATCATGGCCGGGCCCGACGCCATCGATGGCCGTGGTTGGAAACTTTCACTGCCGCGCAGCAAGAAGAAGCGCCTGCGCGACTTCAAGGTGGCGGTGCTGCTGACGGACCGCAATGCCGAGGTCGACGACTCGGTCCAGGAGCAGATCCAAAAGCTTGCCGACTATCTTGCAGGAAAGAAGGCCAAGGTCAGCGACAAGGCGCGCCCTGCCATCGATACCGCCGAGCTCAACGACGTCTATATCCGGCTGTTGCGTGGCGCGACCTCGGCGCGGATGACGGATGCCGTGTATGAGCAGGCACTGGCCGACGCGGCGCGCCTGCCGGCCTCCGACATGAGCTATTTCGCCCAGATGCAGCGCGGCAACTCGCTGGCCCATCGCACCTGGCTGCAGCTCAACGAAAAGCGCCACCGCATGCGGCTGGCCTGGGATGCCTTCTTCGAGGACTACGACCTGATGCTGTGTCCCGTGGCGGTGACCGCGGCCTTCCCGCACGACCAGGCCGGCCTGCGCCACAAGCGGACGATCGTGGTCAACAACCGGCAAGTACCGGTGGTCGACCAGATCTTTTGGGCGGGCTATTCCGGCGTCACCTGGCTGCCGTCGACGGCAGCGCCGATCGGCCAGACCAGCGACGGCCTTCCGGTCGGCGTGCAGATCATCGGCCCGCAATACCGCGACTATGAATGCATCCAGTTCGCCAAGCTGCTGGAAAAGGAATATCGCGGCTTCGAACCTCCACCCGCCTACCGCTGACTTCCAGGAAGAGACATGACCAAGGATATCGATCTCAAGAAGCACATCCGTTCGATTCCCGATTTTCCCAAGCCGGGCATCCTGTTCTACGACATCTCCACCCTGCTGGCGCACGCCAAGGCCTGGCACGCGACCATCGAGCGGATGGCGGACGTGCTGAGGCCCTATAAGCCGGATGTGCTGGCGGGCATCGAATCGCGCGGCTTTCTGCTCGCGGCGCCGCTCGCCCTGGCGCTCGGTACCGGCTTCGTGATGTTGCGCAAGCAGGGCAAGCTGCCGGGTACCACGGTCCGCCATACCTACGCTCTGGAGTACGGCACCGACACGATCGAGATCCAGCAGGACGCCATCAAGAAGGGCGCTCGCGTGGTGCTGGTCGACGACCTGCTCGCTACCGGCGGCACCATGGCAGCGGCGGTCCAGCTGCTGGAGACGGTCGGCGGCGTCGTTCCGGCGGCGGCCTGCGTCATCGAACTCACCTTCCTGGAGGGCCGGGCGAAGCTGAAGGTCCCGGTCGAAACGCTGCTGAAGTACGACAGCTAAGGCCCCACATTCCGCGCCACTGCCAAACCAGCTACGATGGCGGGGGGAGGAATTCATGGTCTCAGTTTCCGAGTGCTTTTCCGAGAGCTATGCCGAGGCGCGCCCGAAATTCTGTGCCGCCGCAGCGGAGGCTGGCGGCGCCCTTCGATCCTGGTTCAACCCCAAGGCGCGCGGGCCGAACGGCGAGGCGCTCTATCTCGACACCGCACGGTTTGGCGCTGCCGATGCCGCCAACATGCTGGTGCTGGTCGCCGGCACGCACGGTGTCGAGGGGCACTGCGGCTCCGGGGCCGAGATCGCGTGGCTGCGGACCGGGGGGGCCGCCAAACTGCCCAGGGACACCGGCGCACTGCTGATCCATGCCATCAACCCCTACGGCTTTGCCTGGACGCGCCGGGTGACCGAAGACAATGTCGATCTCAACCGCAATTTCGTCGATCATGACAAGGGCTACCCGAGCAACGACGGCTATCTCACCCTCGCCGACGTGATCCTGCCCCGTGAATGGAACGATGCCAGCCAGGCCGAAACCGGGCGCGTGTTCGACACCTACGCCCAGAAGCACGGTGCCTTCGGCCTGCAGGGCGCGATCAGCGCCGGCCAGTACACCCACCCCGATGGCATCTTCTTCGGCGGCGTCGCCCCGACCTGGAGCAACCGCACCGTCCGCGCCATCGCGCGGGACGAGCTGTCGCGCGCGCGCCGCGTGGCGGTCATCGACTTCCACACCGGCCTCGGCCCGTTCGGCCACGGCGAACTGATCTGCGCGGTGCCGCCAACGGCAAAGTCTTTCGCGCGGGCCAAGGCATGGTACGGCGACGAGATGACCTCGCCCGAGGGTGGCACCTCGACCTCGGCGGTGGTGGTGGGCTGCATGACCGACGCCTTTCCACAGGAACTGCCCGACGCGGAAGTCACGTCCATTGCCATCGAATACGGAACCTATCCCGTGCCCGACGTGCTGGGCGCGGTGCGCGCCGACAACTGGCTGCACCAGCGCGGCGACCTCGGCTCCGAACTCGGCCGTGCACTCAAGGCGGATATGAAGGAGCGGTTTTTCCCCTCCGGCGACAAATGGCGCGAGATGGTGTGGGCGCGGGCCGATCAGACCATCGGCTGGGCAATCAGAGGCCTAGAGGGAAGATGAGACACCGCCCGTGACCACAATCGCGACCCCGCATGACGGCGCATCGCTGCTCCGGCTGCGCCGGGCGTTGCAGCAGGCGCCGCTGTTCGCCGACCTCGATGCCATGAGCATTACGGCGGTCGAACGCGAGCTCGCGCGCCTCGTCCTGCCGGGTGGCGCGCCGCTGTTCCGCCAGGGTGAAGCGGCCGACGCGGTCTATCTGGTTGCGAGCGGTTGCCTTGGCGTGTTCCGCCATGAAGACGAAGACATCGACGAGCCGGTGCTGATCGCCGAGATTACGCCCGGAAATATCGTCGGCGAGATGTCGTTGTTGTCCGAGGGCGAGCGCACCCGCAGCGTCGCTGCGTTGCGCGACAGCGAGGTCTGGCGTCTGTCGCGATCCAAATTCGACTCGCTGACCGAACGTCATCCTGAAGTGCTGCCGACGCTGATGCGCTACGTCGCGGCCCGCAACGCCATGACGCCCGGCAAGCGACGCCGCCAACCGCGAACCTTTGCCATTCTGCCCGCCGGGCCCGACGTGCCGTCGGCACGGTTCGCGGTACTGCTGGCAGATGCGCTCGGCCGGATCGGCAACCAGGTCCAGATACTGGGTCCGGACTCGCTCGGCGAAGAGCCGGAATGGTTCGCGCATTGTGAGATGGAATCGTCGTTCGTGCTGTATCGCGCCGATCAGATCCTCACGCCGTGGACCGAACTTTGCCTGCGCCAGGCCGATTGCCTGGTGGTGGTGCGCCGCGCCAGTGTCACAAGGCCGACCAAGATTCCCTTCGAGATCGAGGCCGCGCGGACCGGCGCCGTCTTTCATCGCCGCCGCGAGCTGGTGCTGCTGCACGAGGGGCGGGATCCCGATCCCGGCTCGACGACGGCGATGCTGGCCGGCGGACTCTATGGCCAACACCATCACGTCCGCCTCGACGTTCATGCCGATGTCGATCGGCTGGCGAGGCTGCTGACCGGCCACGCGGTCGGCGTCGTGATGGCAGGCGGCGGCGCGCGGGCCTTCACCCACATCGGCGTCGTCAAGGCGTTGCGTGAGTCGGGCGTGCCGATAGACCTGATCGGCGGCACCAGCATGGGTGCCATCGTCGCCGCGGGCGTGGCCGCACGCTGGAGTGACGAGGAACTCACCGAGCGGTTTCGCCGGTCGTTCGTCGAGGTCAATCCCCTCAGCGATTACACCATTCCCGCGATCTCGATGTTCTCCGGACACCGCGTCCGCGGCCTGCTGCGTTCGGCGTTCGGCGAACGCGACATCGAGGACCTGCTGCTGCCGTTCTACTGCGTCACCGCCAACCTCACGACATCCACCGCCGACATCCACACCGTCGGACGATTGTGGCGCTGGCTGAGCGCCAGCGTATCCATTCCAGGTGTCCTGCCGCCCTTCAACGAGGCCGGCGAAGTCCATGTCGATGGCGGCGTGATCGACAATTTTCCGGTCCGCGCGATGCGCAGGCTGGGCCGCGGCCTCACCATCGGAATCGATATCGACACCGGCGGCGCGCTGGCGGCCGGCGCCGGTGTCATGGAACCCTGGTCGGCGTGGGAATTCTTCCGGCGCCTGATATGGCGGCGCGACGAAACCCTGCCGATTCCCTCCATCGTCCGCATCCTGCTGCGCGCGGCGCTGGTATCGAGCACCGCCAATGCGCAGGGCGACCGTGCCGTGACCGACCTGCTGATCACGCCGCCGATGAACCATATCGACCTGCTCGACTGGACGAGCTTCGACAACGCCATCGAGGTCGGCTACCGAACCGCCATGGAAGCGCTCGATAAGGCGCGCGCCGTGCCGACAGGGGCACGCCTCTTCGTGGCCTGACAGGCAAGACCGGAGAAAGCGACATGACCGATGCGTCCGACCTGAAGATCCTGGCCGATCTCAACCGCAACTACGTGCGTTCCGTCGACGAGGCCGACGTGCGCTGGTTCGACGCCCATCTGGCAGACGATTTTCACAACACCAATCCCGACGGCACGCTGCTCGACCGTGCCCAGTTCCTGGCACAGATCGGGCGCGGCTCGGCGGTGAAGAATATCCGCGAGCACGATGTAAGAATCCGGCTTCTCGGCGACTTCGCCATCATCCACGCCCGCACGACCTACACCAAGCCCGACGGTTCCGCCGGCGCGGGGCGCTACACCGACGATTGGCAGCGGCGGGCGGAAGGCTGGCGCTGCGTATCCGCCCATGTCGGCCGCTCCTGAGCCGCGCGCCGCGGCCCCTAGGATAGGAACTTCAGCCCATTCACAGTCTTGTCGACCGTCCGGCGGGGGCCATGCAGCCCGATGCCGACGAAATCGAGGGCCTCCACCGGCGCCGCGGCGACAGTGGCCCGGTTGTCGGCATCGTTGGTCGTGGTGAACATCGACTCGATGTAGATCGCGAGTTTCAATTCGCGTGACAGAGCCCGCAGATGGGTCCGGCGCAGCTCTTCGAGCGTGGCGCCCAGCACGAACACGGGCTCACGGATCAGCGGCGTGTACTCCCGCCCCTGTCCGTCGCGGTAGGGCTCGCCGATGATGTGAGGGTGGGCACCGGCAAGGCCGCCGGCGAGGAAGGCCGCAACATTGGCCACCTGCCAGGCCGCCAGATCCTGCCGCAGAACGAGGACAGTCTTGGAATCGTAGATCATCCCCTGGATATGGGGCATGCTGGCTCGTCCGTCTTGAAGGTTTGTGCATGATCGCGCCGGACCATATTCGCTTCGACGAACCGCATTCCGGCCTGCAGCGACTGGCCGCGCGCTTTGGCGGACACGCCTACGACCTGCACCGCCACGAGACCTACGCCGTCGGGCTGACGATGCGCGGCGTACAGGTCTTTCATTACCGGGGCACACAGCGGGCGAGTCGCGCCGGACAGGTCGTCGTCCTGCATCCCGACGAGGCGCATGACGGACATGCCGGCTCGGCCGGCGGCTTTGAGTACCGGATGCTCTATGTCGATCCGGGCTCGATCGCGGCGGCGCTCGGCGGAGCGCCACCGCCCTTCGTGCCCGACGCGGTGGCCAATGACCCCGCGCTCGCCGCCGTGCTGTACGAGGCATTCGGAGAATTTCCACGGGTACTGGAGCCTCTGGCGGTCGATGCCATCATCGAACGGCTGGCCCAAGGTCTGGGTGCGCGCGGTGACACCGGCAAGCAGCCGACGCGCCGCGCCACGGCTCATCGCGCCGCCAGACGCGCCCGCGACTTCCTCATGGCCGACGCGACCCGCGCCATCGCCTCAAGGGAGCTGGAGGATGTGAGCGGTCTCGACCGCTTCTCCCTCGCCCGACACTTCCGCGCGACATTCGGCACTTCGCCGCACCGCTTCCAGGTGGGACGGCGTTTGGCCCGGGCAAGGACGATGAACGCCCAGGGTGTGCCGCTCTCGGAGACCGCCGCCGCCACCGGCTTTGCCGACCAGAGCCACCTCACCCGGCACTTCACGGCACGGTTCGGACTGACGCCGGGTCGTTGGGCCGCTCTGTCGCGCAGCGGCGCCTAGGAGTCGAGCCGGTAGCGGCCCTCGGCATCGAGCGTATCCGCAGACAGCCAGCCACGACGCAGACCGGCGAGCGTGCTCGTCATGATCGGACGCAGGCCCGGCGCAAAGCGGGCGGCTCCCAGCAGCGCGTCGCGTGCCGGTCCGAGCAAGGGTTGATCAGATTGGAAGAGCGGCGTCAGCAGATGGCTGGCCTGGCGATAGAAGCGAACCGACGAACTGCGCCTACGCGCGAACAGCGCCAAAGCCGACCCGAGGTCGGCGGCCGCAGCCAATGCCTGGGACAAGACAAGAGCATCGAGCAATCCAAGATTGGCCCCTTGCCCGAGCTGGGGGCTCGTGCCGTGAGCGGCATCACCGATGAACAATACCGGGCCGACATTCCAGGACGGCAATGCCACATGCCGGTAGGTCGCGCGGGCGAAACTGTCGGTGTCGGCCACCTGCTCGATCAGGCCAGCAGCTTCCGGCCACAGCGTGAGCGCATCCATCCGCCAGGCATCCATATCGATCGGTCGACCGGGCTCCAGAGCCGCCGCCGGCAGACTCCAGAACAGCGTGACCAGCCCCTGACCCACCGGAAGCAATCCCATCATGGTCGTGGCGCCGCGGAGGCGTTGCTGCAACATGGCAGGGGCCGTGGCGAAGCCGCGCTTGTCGGCAACGGTCGCCCATATGCAGCCCCAAGGATAGAGCGGCGCCCGCGCCCGTGGCATGACCCGTTCGCGAAGCCGCGAATGCGCGCCGTCGGCGACCACGACGAGATCGAATGGACCATGCCGGCGGCCGGTCCTGTCGATCACGGTCGCGCGCCCGGCCTCGCGCACGATATCGACGATCTCCGCATCGGTCGTCAGGGTTGCCGTCGAACGTTGCAGTCGCGCGAGCAGCAAGCCGAACAGGACACTGCGATGGAGTCCAAGTCCGTAGGCCGCCGGGTGCAGGTCGGCGTAGGCAAGGTCCAACACAATGTGCCCGAGCTGATTCAGGCCGAGAAGACCATCAATCCGGGCACCCAGCCGATCCGCCTGCTCGCCGAGCCCCAGGTGACGCAGCACCGCCAGACCGGTCGGCTGCAACAGCAGACCAGCCCCCGACGGCGCGGGTTCGGAGAACCGCTCGAAGAGGGTGACGTGGTGTCCGGCATCGGCAAGAAGCGCCGCCGCCGCTGGGCCGGCGACACCACATCCGACAACCCCGATATTCAGGGTTCCAATCGGGCTCAAAGGCCGCCGTTAACCACCAGGCACTGGCCGCTGACGTAGTCGCTGTCGGGGCTGCAGAATAGATAAACCGAACCTGCTGCCTCCTCCGGCAGGCCGCCACGCCCGAGCGGGATCATCTGATTCATGGCCGCGATCCGACCGCCCTGGACACCGACCTTGACCTTGCGGCCCTGGACCTCGATCTCGCCGGCTTCACCCTGGTTCAGCGGTTGGGTGAGGCGGGTCTGGATGTAGCCGAACGCCACCGCGTTTACGGTGACGTCGTAGCGGCCGAACTCCTTGGCCAGCGTCTTGGTCAGGCCGACGATGCCGGCCTTGCCGGCCGAGTAGTTCGACTGGCCCGCGTTGCCATTGACACCGGAAGTCGAGGAGATGTTCACGACCTTGCGCACGATACGCTTGCCCTCGGCGCGCTCCTTCTCGACAGCCTGTCGGAAGTGCTGCTGGAAGGCGCGCAGGACCCTGAACGGCGCGGTGAGATGGACGTCGAGAATGGCGTACCACTGCTCGTCGCTCATCTTCTGGATGACCGAGTCCCAAGTGTAGCCGGCATTGTTGACCACGACATGGCAGTCGCCGAAGGCGTCGACCGCCGCCTTGACGATGCGGTCGCCGAAGTCGGGCTTGGCCACGTCGCCGTTGCAGGCCACCGCCTTGCCGCCCATCTTCACGATCTCGGCCACGGTTTCCTTGGCCGGCGCGTCGTCGATGTCGTTGATCACCACACTGGCGCCGTCGCGCACCAGGCGCAGCGCGATTTCCTTGCCGATGCCGCGGCCCGAGCCGGTGACGATCGCCACCTTGCCATCCATCTGACCCATGTCGTTCTCCTGGTTGCGTGTCTTAGGCCAGCGCGACCGTGGCACTGCCCTGCAGCGTGTCCTGGCCATTCTGGTTGGTGCACTTCACCTCGAGATCGACCAGCTTTTCGCCATTGGCCTCGCGCTTGCCCGTGACCTTGCCGCTTACGGTGATGACGTCGCCCACCCAGGTGATCGACGTGAATCGCGTGCCGAGGCCACGCACCTGCTTCTGCGGTACCCATGAGGTGACGAGGCGGCCGAGAAACGCCATCGACAGCATGCCGTGGGCGAAGACGTCCTTGAATCCGAACTTCTTGGCGAAATCCAGGTCGACGTGGATCGGGTTGTGGTCGCCCGAGCCACCGCAATAGAGTGCAAGCTGGTGGCGGCTGACGGGCGGCAGGACCAGCGACTTGAGCTGGTCGCCAACTTTGATCGAATCGAACTTCGGAGCGGTTGCCATGGTTGCCTCCCTCACTTCTTTGCCGCATCGGGGTTGCGCACGACGGTGACGCCCTTGCCCTTGGCCAGGAGCTTGCCCGCCTTGTCCTTCATCTCCATCTCCTGGACGACGAACCAGAGGGCGCCGCCCTTCTTGTCGTAGATGTCGACGACCTTTTCCTGGCAGGTGACTTCGTCACCAACCACGACGGGCGCAAAATACTCGAAGTGCTGCTCGCCATGCAGGATCAGTCCGATGTCGACGTTGAGCAGCCGCAGCAGCCCACCCTTGTTCGGATCGTCGGCCTGGAGTGCACGCAGGAAAGTAAGAGGTGCGGTGATGCCGCGATAGCCCGCGGCCTTGGCCGCCGCCTCGTCGGTATAGATCGGATCTTCCTCGCCGATGGCCTTGCAGAACAGCCGGATCTTGCCGGCTTCGACCGTCGTGGTGAATGGCTTGAACGTATGGCCGATAAGCTTCTTATCGAGCTGCATGGCCGTCTCCTCCTGAATGCCGAAAGAAACGCCCCCACCCGTTACAGGCGAGGGCGCAACACACTGTTGTCATCCTGAGCGCAGCGAAGGATCCAAGGTCGGCCCGCAGATCCTTCGCCTGGGCCTCGGGACGACAGCTTCGCTGTTACTCGTAGCGGCCGACGATGGCGACGCTGGAGATGTTCTCGCGCGGCGCGCCGCCCAGATTGTGGGTCATGCCGATGCGCGGGTTCTTGAGCTGGCGGGCGCCGGCCTTGCCTTGGATCTGCAGATACATCTCATAGAGCATGCGCAGGCCCGAGGCGCCGATCGGATGGCCGAAGCACTTGAGGCCGCCGTCGATCTGGCAGGGGATCTTGCCGTCGGCGTCGTAGAAGCCGTCGAGCACGTCCCGCCAGCCTTTCCCGGTCTCGGAGATGTGCAGGTCTTCCATGGTCACAAGCTCGGTGACCGAGAAGCAGTCGTGCACCTCGAACATCGAGACTTCGTCGCGCGGATTCTTGATGCCGGCTTCCTCGTAGGCCTTCTTCGAGGCGATGCGCGTGGTGTGGAAGTAGCTGCCATCCCACGAATTGTGGCCCGACTCCGAACCATTCGAGACCGAGAGCTGCAGCGCCTTGACGCTGACGATGTCGTGCTTGCCGAGCGCCTTGGCGATCTCGGGCGTGGTCACGATGGCGGCCGCCGCGCCGTCGGACACGCCGCAGCAGTCGAACAGGCCGAGCGGCGAGGCGATCATCGGCGCGTTCAGGATGGTGTCCATCTCGACGGCCTTCTGCAGATGGGCCTTCGGGTTCTTGGCGCCGTTCTGGTGGCTCTTCCACGAGACATGGCCGATTGCCTTCTTGAGGTCCTCGCCGCTGACACCGTGCGCGGTCATGTAGGCGGTGGCGAGCTGGGCGAAGTTGCCCGGCGCGGTGCCGCTGGCGTTCCACAGAGCCTGCAGCGGGCCGCCGCGGCCGCCCGGAAGGCCGCCGTAGCCGGTGTCCTTCAGCTTTTCGACGCCGAGCGCCAGGGCGAAATCGGCCGCGCCGGAGGCGACGGCATAGCAGGCGCCGCGGAAAGCCTCGGTGCCCGACGCGCACATGTTTTCGACATGCGTCACCGGGATGTTGGGCAGGCGCAGCGTGGTACTGAGCGGGATACCGGACTTGCCGACGTGAACCTCGTCGATGGCGGTGGAGAACCACGCCGCCTGAAGCTGGTTCTGGTCGATGCCGGCGTCCTTGAGGCATTCCTTATAGGCTTCTAGCATCAGCTCCTCGGCGCCGCTGTCCCAGCGTTCGCCGAACTTCGAGCAGCCCATTCCGAGAATCGCGACCTTGTCCTTGATGCCCCGAGCCATGGCAGGCCTCCTGTAGTGGGGTTGGAATTCTAGACTCTTGACCGGTGGAAGGCGATCTAGACCGGCGCCGCCTTCCAGAAGTAACGCTTGAAGCCGCCGCGCATCGTGTCGTTGTCGCGGATGCGGAAAGTCATGCGCATCTTGGCGCCGACCTTGACCTGATCCTTGTCGCTGTCGGTGAAGTCGGCCATGAAGCGGCCTCCCTCGGGGAAGGTGATCATGCCGTAGTAGCCCGGCGGATCGGGTGAATAGACCAGCGAATCGGCGGTGAACGACATCACCGAGCATTCGAGGCCGGCCATCGCGTAGGGATCCTGGCTGTCGATGGCGTGGCAATTGGGATTGACGCAGACCTGGCTGCGCGGGAACTGCACGGTGCCGCAGACCTTGCACTTGCCGCCAACGAGGCCGTAGATCATGTCGCGCTTGCGCCACAGCACCGAGAGCGCCGTCTTCTTGTCGAACTCCGCACGCATCCCCTTCTCGATCGGCAGCATGTCGTTGAAGGCGAGGAACTTCATGTAGTTCTTCTCTTCCTTGCGACGCGCGATCCAGCCCGACACGCCTTTGCGCTTGGGCAGCTTGTCCTTCTCAGCCGTGACCTCGAACACCAGCGTGTCGACTCCCTGGCCGAACGCCACCACCATGATCTTGTCGCCGGCTTTCGCCCCCTCGAGTGCATCGACCAGCATGACCAGCGCATGGGCCGCGCCGGTGTCGCCGAGGTTGGCGCCCAGCAGGTCACGCACCGCGCCCTCAGCGATGCCGCTGATCTTGGCCATCTGCTTCGGCACGGCCGGCATCAGGCTCGGCATGATGAAGTGGGTGATGTCGCTGCCCTTGAGCTTGCAGGCGGCGAGTGCTGCCTTGATCGCGGGAGGCACGATCTTCGAATAGCCCTCGTCGCGGATCCAGCGCTCTTCCCAGCCATAGTCGAAATCCGACTCGTCGCCACGGAAATGATCGACGAAATCCATCGACACCGAATGATGGCCGACCAGCTTGGCGATCACGTTCTCGGTTCCACAGAGCAGGGCAGCAGCACCGTCGCCGTAGTTGAGCTCGTTGGCCGACGCGACGCGGGCCATGCGCTTGTCGGCTGCCGCGACCAGAGACGGTGCACCGCCCTTCGACGCATTGAGGCCGGCGATCAGCGCCGAGGTGCCCGCCTTCAGTGAGCCGCCGATGTCGGCGGCCGAGAGGTTCTGTTCGACATTAAGCGCGGTGCCAATGACGCCGGCGTTCTGGCGATCCTTGAAGGGATGCGTCGTCGAGGCGAAGTAGATGTTGCGGACGTCCTCGGCCTTGTGGCTCGTCAGACAGTCACGCGAGGCTTCCACCGCCATGGTGATCGAGTCCTCGTCCCAGTTGGCCATCGAGCGCTCGCCCTTGGCGAGGCCGCGCAGGCCGGGCGCGAACCATTTGTTGGCGTCGTACGCCGCCTGACGGTTGAGGCGCAGGCGCGGCACATAGGCGCCGAAGGCGACGATTCCGACCATTCTTGTCTTTCCTCCGATTGCCCGGCGGGAGCCCGCCGGCTCATGAATGCTTGTTCATTCGGTCTTAGCGCGCCGGCCCGCAGCTTGCGAGCCGGATTTCGTCATGGCTGCCGTACGCGCAAAACTACCTTCCGGTCTGCGGAACTCCACCTGCCGCCGGCATCTCACGAATCAGATTGCGATAACCGGCACCCTCGGGAATGTGCAGGAAGCGCTTTCCGTCGCGAGCTTCGACCCAGGGCTGGACGGTCACCACTTTGCGACTGGCAGCCTGAGCAAGCGCACCGGCAACGGTGCCGCCCTCAGCCAGCAGCTCGAGATTCTTCTGCGTGGCATGGACTAGCGTGCGCTTGCCCGCCTTGGCCTCGTCGATGGCTTCCTGCGCGCCGATCCACACCGAGTCAGTCGATTCCGATCCGTCATGGAGGGCCACCTGGTCCTCCGGCGCATCGGCCAGGAAGAACCAGGTGTCGAAGCGCTTCGGCACGAACGTCGGCGTGATCCAATGCGCGAACGGTGTCATGAGTTCGGTCGCCAGTTCGAGATCCTCGGCCTCGACCAGATCGAGGATGCTCGCCTCGTCCCTGGTGAGTTTGGCGCGCCAGCGATCCTCGATGGGCTTGAGGTCGGTGGCACCGATCAGCGCCTTGTAACCGCGCTTGCGCGCCAGCAGGACGCCGCATTCCTCGAACGCCTCGCGCACGCCGGCAATGCGGAACGTCAATTCGGAATCGGACAGGTTCGCCGGACCGCCGCAGCGCGCCCGCAGTCTGGCGTTGCCGTCGGCGTCCTCGAGTTTGCCGCCGGGAAAAACCAGCGCGCCGGAAAACGAATCGATCTGATGATGCCGAACCACCATGAAGACCTCGAGCGGCGAGGATACATCGCTGCGCTTCGAGGGTCTCAGCAGCAGGACGGTGGTGGCAGGACGCGGCGGTGCCGGCTCCTTGTTGGACGGGTCGTTCATTTGTATTCGCATCTCCGTGAGGCGCGGAGTTTCCCACACAAGCGGCGACAGTGCCATTGGCCGCGTGTACTCTGGGGCATCGCGTTCCGCACTGAAGGAGAACGACATGTCCATGACCGCAGACAAATCCGGCCCCAACAGCCTGGGCGAAGGCCTCAAGATGCTGAGCGCCAAATGGGGATGGATCGTCGCACTCGGCATCGTCTTCATGATTGCCGGCGTGGTCGCGCTCGGCAGCGTCGTCTCCGCCACGGAATCGGCGGTGCTGATCGTCGGCATCATGATGATCATGGGCGGTGTGGCCGAGCTCATTGCTGCCTTCAGCGTCAAGAGCTGGGGCAAGTTCGCATTCTGGCTGCTGCTGGGCGCGCTCTATGTCGCCGCGGGCGTCATCGCGATCCTCAACCCGTTCGCGGCCGCGACCATCCTCACCCTGATGCTGGGCATAGCCCTGGCGGTCGGCGGACTGCTGCGCATCTTTCTCGCCTTCCAGATGAAGCATGGCTCGTCGTGGGGCTGGGTCGCGCTTTCAGGCGTCGTCACCCTGCTGCTGGGCGCCATGATCATCGCCCAGTGGCCGGCTTCGTCGTTCTTCGTGCTCGGCATCTTCCTCGGCATCGATCTGATCTTCATCGGCTCGAGCTGGCTGACGATGGGCCTGGCGCTGCGCAAGCGCACCTGAGGCTCTTCGGCTCTGCGCGGGGCGACGCGGCTATCGCCTCGTCGGATCCTCGGCGACCTGCACCAGCAGCTTGCCGAAGTTCCGGCCCTTGAGCAGGCCCATGAAGGCCTCGGGCGCACGCTCGATGCCCTTCACGATGTCCTCGCGGTACTTGATCTTGCCGGCCTTGACGGCGGGCGGCACCTCTTTCCAGAAATCGGCCATCTGGCCGAAATGATCGGACACGATGAAGCCGGTCACCGTCGCGCGCTTGACCAGCAACAGCCGCCAGTCGGGACCTGAGCCCATTTTCATCTCGTTGTACTGCGAGATCAGGCCGCACAACGGCACGCGGGCGAAATCGTTGAGCTGCGGCACGACGGCGGCCTGCACCGCCCCGCCGACATTCTCGAAATAGACGTCGATGCCCTTGGGCGCGGCCGTACGGATCTCCTTGAACAGGCCGGTGCCGGCCGCGCGATAGTCGACGCAGGCATCGAAGCCCAGTTCCTTCACCACGTAGTCGCACTTGTCCTTGCCGCCGGCGATGCCGACCGCGCGACAGCCGTGCAGCCGGGCGAGTTGGCCGACCACCGAGCCGACCGCGCCCGACGCCGCCGAAACCACCACGGTCTCGCCTGGCTTGGGCTTGCCGATCTGCATCAGCCCCCACCACGCCGTCATGCCCGGCATGCCGAGCACCGAGAGCGCCAGCGACAGCGGCGCCGTCGTGGGATCGAGCTTCATGCTCATGGCGCCATCGGACACTGCGTAGCTCTGCCAGCCCGAGTATTCAGCGACGAAATCGCCTTCCTTGAACCGGGCGTTGTTCGATTTAACGACCTGCCCGACGGTGCCGCCCACCATGGCGTCGCCAAGGTTGACGTTGGCGGCATAGCCCTTGGCCTCGGCCATGCGCCCGCGCATGTAGGGATCGAGCGACATCCAGATGGTGCGCGAAAGATACTCGCCGTCCTTCGGCTCGGGGATCGGATGCTCGACGATCTCGAAGTTGTCCCGGGTCGGTTCGCCCTGCGGACGCGACTTCAGCAATACGCGGCGATTGGTGGCGGCCATCGAATCCTCCTGATTTGCGCGACGCTAGCACGCGCCGGAGGGTGTGCTAAGACGCGCACCGCATGAACCACTCACGCACCTTTGTCTGCCTGCCGGGCGCCTGGATGGGCGCCTGGTCGTGGAAGTTCGTCATCGAACGCCTGCGGGCGGCGGGCCACGACGCCCGCGCCCTGCCTTTTCGCGGCGTCGGCGAACGCGCCGCCGAGCTTGCGCCCGACATCGACAACGACCTGCTGTTGCGCGACACGATCGAATTTCTCGAGAAGGAAGATCTTCGCGAGGTCGTGCTGGTCGGTCACAGTTTCGGCAGCCTGATCGCCGGCTTGGTCACCGACCGGGCACCCGATCGGGTGGGCCATCTCGTCATCATCGATGGCGGTATCCCGACCGACGGCCAGTCGATCTTCGGCCGCATTCCCGCGGAGATCGTGGCGAAGCGGAAGAAACTGGTGAAGGTCGTGGACGGCACCGAGGTCCTGCCCTTCGCGCCGGTCGGCAGCCTGATCATCGACGATCCCGAACTCGCCGCCTGGACCCATCGCCATCTCACGCCGCATCCGCTGGCCTGCTATACCAAGCCGATCCGGCTGGACCATCCCGCAGGCAACGGCCGGCCCATGACCTACATCGCCTGCACCAAGCCACGCTATCCGGTGTCGGCGGGCATGCACGAGAAGGTCCAGGCGATGCCGCATATCCGCTACAGGCCGATCGAGGCCGGCCACAATTGCATCATCTCCGCACCGCATCTGGTGGCGCATGAACTGCTGGAGATCCCGCGGTGAGCGCACAGATGATGATCCTGGTCGCCGGCCCCTATCGCTCCGGCACCAACGACGATCCCGTCCTGATCCAGCGCAACGTCAATGCGATGGAGGACATGGCGCTGGCCGTGTTCCGGCTCGGCCACCTGCCGGTGCTGGGTGAATGGTTCGCCCTGCCCCTGCTCAAGCACGCGGGCTCGAAAAAGATCGGCGATGCAGTGTTCGACGAGATATTCCATCCCATAGCCCGCGAACTGATCGCCAAGTGCGATGCCGTATTGCGAATCGGCGGACCGTCCACCGGAGCCGATGACATGGTCGCCACGGGCGAGCGGCTCGGGAAGCGCATCTTCCGGGATCCCTCGGAAATACCCACGCGCCGGCAGTGAGGCGACACGAACAGGATCCCATGCAAAGCGATCGGCACACCGGCTGGCGAAAATGGCGGAGCGACCCTCTGGTCATCTCCGTCAATGCCCTCGGCATCACCCAGATCACGGCCTGGGGCACGAGCTACTACTGCCTGGGTGTGCTGGCAAAGCCGATCGCGGCCGAGACCGGATGGGCAATCAGCACGATCTTCCTCGG
>CALFRN010000242.1 GCA_937919085.1 uncultured Reyranella sp. | reverse complement strand
CTACAACCGCGCCCTGCCGCCGGGCCACGAAGTCCTGTGGCGGGAGATCGAGGCCGGCCGTCCGCGCGGCGGCATCGCCCAGACCGCCACCTGACACGGCGCGGCGTGGCCCGGCACATCGGCATCGTCGCCTGTTCGGCGGAAGGCGCGGCCCTCTGCTATCGAACGATCTGCGTCGAGGGGGCGGCGCTGATGGGCGCGCACGCCCACCCCGAAGTCTCTATGCACACGCCGTCGCTGGCCGACTACATGGCCTGCATTTACCGCGACGACTGGCCGGGTGTGGGCGAACTGATGCTGGCCTCGGCCGACAAGCTGAAGAAGGCTGGCGCCGATTTCCTGATCTGCCCCGACAACACCATCCACCAGGCGCTGCCCCATGTTCTGCGGCGCTCGCCGCTGCCGTGGCTGCACATCGCCGAAGTCGTGGCCGCCGAAGCCGCCGCCCGCGGTTTCAGGCGCATCGGCATCACCGGCACACGCTGGCTGGTCGACAGCACCGTCTATCCCGACAAGCTCGAAGCCCGGGGCCTCGGCTACGCGCGGCCGACCGAAGCCGAACGCGACGAGATCAACCGCATCATCATGGACGAGCTGGTCTGCAGTACTTTTACGCCAGCGTCGGTCGCATACTTCCAGGGCGTCTTCGGCCGGCTGAAGGACGCCGGCTGCGACGCCGTCGTGCTGGGCTGCACCGAGATCCCGCTGATCATGAACGACGGCAACTCGCCGCTGCCGACGCTCGATTCGACCCGCCTGCTGGCGCGGGCCGCGCTCAGGCGGGCGGTTTAGTCGTCGATCACGGCCGTCCGCCGGCCAACGCGCCCCTCGAGCATCGCGCGCTCGCGCTGGAAAAGGCCGACGACGGCATCCATGACGGCACGCACCCGCGGCAGCGCCCGGAGGTCGCGATGGACCAGCAGCCACTGGTCGGCGAACACGTCGGGGATGGTGCTGCCGATCCGGCGAAGCATCGGGTCGGGATCGCCGAGATGGCAGGGCAGCACGGCGAGGCCGGCGCCGGTGCGCGTCGCCTCGTGCAGCACCAGCCAGTTGTTGCCGCGGATCTCCGGCCGGCGTCCACCGCGATAATCCAGCAGCCAGCTCTGTCCCGGCATTCTGATGTGATCGTCGTCGAAACCGACCCAAGGTAGCGCGGCCAGCGCCGCCGGGGTGGATCTTTTCACGGGGAAATCGCGCGCGGCATAGATCGCATAGGCAACCCGACCCAGCTTGCGCGCCACGATGCCACCCAGATCCGGCACCTGCTCGCGGATCAGGAGATCGGCCTCGCGGCGCGACAGGTTGGCCAGCGTATGGCTCGAGATCACTTCGAACTCGATCTGCGGCAGCTTGCTTCTCAGTTCGGCGGAATAGCGTGCGATCAGCGCCGCGGTCGCTTCCTCCGCCGACAGGCGGACCGTGCCGCTCACCGTGTCGCTGAGGCCCGCGCTGCGGCGGTGTATGGATTGCGCCGCCTTTTCCATCGCCTCGGTGTCGGCCAGCAGACCCTCGCCCGCCTGCGTTGGCACGAAGCGGTCGGGCAGGCGTTCGAACAGGCGCGCGCCGATTTGCTTCTCCAGTGCCTTTACCCGTCGCGCCACCGTGGGATGGCTGACGCGCAGCGCCCTGGCCGCTGTCGTCAAGGTGCCCTCGCGGGCCAGCACCAGGAACACGCGGAGATCGTCCCAGTTGGCATTGATATCCATGTTCAAAAATGTACATGCCTTTTTCCAATTTGTGGACTGACGAATATTGACGTTCGGCCTAGATTTGCCGCCATGCACATCGAACCGCGACTGCTTGTCTTCACCAGGGGCGTTCGCTGGCGGATCGCCGCCGCGGTGGCCATCGGCCTGCTGGCCACCGGCCTCGGCATCGCCCGGCTCGGTCTGCTCGGCTGGCTGATCGGCCAGATCTTCGCCGGCCGCGACGCCGCCAGCCTGGAAGCGCCGATCCTGTCGATCGCCTTCGTCATGGTGCTGCGCGGGGTGGCCGAGCACTGGCGCGCCGTGGTCGCCCACGAAACCGCCGCACGGGTGCAGAAGGTGCTGCGCCGCACGCTCTACGATCGCATCGCCGCACTGGGGCCGGGCACGGTCGGCCGCCAGCGCTCGGGCGCGCTCACGCTGTCGATGATCGACGGCGTCGAGCAACTCGAAACCTATTTCGGCCAGTTCCTGCCGCAGTTCCTGATTGCGATGCTCTCGCCGCTGCTGATCTTCGCCGTCGTGGCCTTCATCGACCTGCCGATCGCGCTGGTGATGCTGGGCTTCGCGCTGGTCGCCCTGTTCGCGCCGGCGCTGTGGCACAAGTTCGACGTCAGGAATTCGCAGCGCCGGCAGAAGGCCTATGCCTCTTTCGCCGCCGAGTTCCTCGATTCGATCCAGGGGCTGGCGACGCTAAAAGCCTTCGGCCAGGGCAAGGCACGCGCCGACCGGCTGGAAGTCGAGGCACACGACCTCTTCCAGCGTACCATGTGGGTGCTGGGCTCCAATGCGCTGGCGCGCGGCATCACCGACGCCGCCATCGCCTGCGGCGCGGCGACCGCGCTGATCTATGGCGCTGCCCGCGTCGAAGCCGGCGCCATGTCGCTCACGGCACTGCTCGTCATCCTGATGCTGGGCATCGAAATCTTCCGGCCGATGCGCGAGCTCAGGACGGTGCTGCACCAGGGCATGGTCGGGCTTTCTGCGGCGCAAGGCATCTATCGCATCCTCGACGATGCGCCGGGCGTCGCCGACGCTGCTCCCGCGCCGCTCGACAAGGCGCTGGCGCCAGCCATCGCCTTTGAGAATGTGAAGTTCTCCTACCCCGGCACCCGCCGCACCGTGCACGACGGTCTCTCCTTCCGCGCCGAAGCCGGCGAGCGGCTGGGCCTGGTCGGTCCCTCGGGTGGCGGCAAGTCGTCGATCGTGCGGCTGCTGCTGCGCTTCTATGACCCCGACAACGGTCATGAGGATGGCCGCATCACCTTGGGCGGCCACGACCTGCGCACGCTGTCTTTCGCCCAGATCCGCTCCCTGATCTCGGTGGTGAACCAGGACACTTTCCTGTTCCACGGCACGGTCGAGGAGAACATCCGCCTGGGCAAGCCTGGCGCCTCGCTGCAGGAGCTCGAGGACGCCGCCCGCGCCGCCAACATCCACGACTTCGTCCAGACGCTGCCGCAGGGCTACGCCACCGTGATCGGCGAAAAGGGCATCAAGCTCTCGGGCGGCCAGCGCCAGCGCCTGGCCATCGCCCGCGCCCTGCTGCGCGACACGCCGATCCTGGTGCTCGACGAGGCGCTTTCCGCCGTCGATGCCGAGAACGAGGCGGTTATCCAGGACGCGCTCGATCGCCTGATGCAGGGTCGCACCACCCTCATCCTGGCCCATCGCCTGTCCAGCATCATCGATTGCGACCGCATCCTGGTGCTCGACGGCGGTCGCGTCGCCGAGCAGGGCCGCCACGAAACGCTGATGGCCAGGGGCGGCGTCTATGCCGCACTGATGGCCGAGCAGGCGCGCGAACGTCACGGCTCGGCCGCGGCCTCGGACATCATCGACGCACCGGCTCGCGCCGAGAACATCGCCGACACGCCGGGCGGCGCGGCCAAGCCGGTGACCGAAGGCATCATCAAGGCCGAGGGCCTCACCTGGTATCAAGTCGTAGGCGCGCTGATGAAGGTGATCCTGCCGTGGAAGGGCAAGCTCACCGCGACCTTCACGCTGGGCGTGCTGCGCGTCGTCTCCTTCATCGGCGTCGGCGTGCTGTCGGCGCTGATCGTGCTGGCCTTGAAGCACGGCGAATCCTACACCGGCTACGCCATCGCGCTGGCGGTAGTGGCGCCGCTGTCGGGCCTGCTGCACTGGCTGGAATCGTGGCTGGCGCACGACATGGCCTTCCGGCTGCTGGCCGAAATGCGCATCGACGCCTTCCGCAAGCTCGATGCGCTGGCGCCGGCTTATCTGGTACGCCGCCGCACCGGCGATCTGATGGCGCTGGCAACCCACGACATCGAACTGGTGGAATATTTCTTCGCCCACACCGTGGCACCGGCCTTCGTGGCACTGCTGGTGCCGGCGGTCGTCGTCGCAGCCCTTGCCTGGGCCAACGGCTGGCTGGCGCTGGCGCTGCTGCCGTTCCTGCTCGCCGTCGGCCTGAGCCCTTTCCTGATGCGCAAGCGCGTCGATCGCCTCGGCAGCGAGGCACGCGAAGCCGCCGGCGAACTCGGCGCCTTCGCCGTCGATTCGGTGCAGGGGCTGGGCGAGATCGTGGCCTTCCAGCAGGAGGCGTCGCGCGGCGCCAAACTGGATCAGCTTTCGCAGCGCCATATCTCGCTGCGCCTGCCGTTCTTCCGTGAACTGACAATGCAGCAGGCGATCCTGGAGGTCCTGACCGGCCTCGGCGGTCTGGCCGTCGTCGGCGTCGGCGCCATGCTGTCGTCGAGCGGTGCGCTCGATCCCGGCCTGCTGCCACTGCTCACCATCCTCGCCATGGCGGCGTTCCTCCCGGTGTCGGAGATCGCCCAGATAGGCCGCCAGCTCGCCGATACGCTGGGCGCCACGCGGAGAGTATATGCCCTGGCCAACGAGCCGATCCCGGTGCGGGACGGTCCGGGCGTGGCGGCGCGCGCCGGTGCCGCCGCCCTCGCGCTGGAGCAGGTGAGCTTCACCTATCCCGGTCAGTCGCGCCGGGCACTGTCGGCGGTGAGCTTCGACATTCCCGCCGGCAAGACCGTGGCGCTGGTCGGCACCTCGGGCGCCGGCAAGACCACGACGGCGCAGCTCCTGATGCGCTTCTGGGATCCCGACTCCGGTCGCATCACGCTGAACGGCGCCGATCTGCGCGACTACAGGCTCGACGAACTGCGCCACCTGATCGCGCTGGTGGCCCAGGACACCTATCTGTTCAACGACACCCTGCGCGCCAATATCCTGATTGCCCGGCCCGAGGCCACAGAAGCCGAACTGCTGGCCGCGGTCGAGCACGCCTCGCTGGCCGACCTCGTGGCCGCCCTGCCCGAAGGCCTGGAGTCGCCGGTTGGCGAACGCGGCACCAGCCTTTCAGGCGGCCAGCGCCAGCGCGTCGCCATCGCACGCGCCTTCCTCAAGGACGCACCGATCCTGATCCTGGACGAGGCGACTTCGCATCTCGACGCCGTGAACGAGCAGGCGGTGCGCCGCGCCCTCGATCTGCTGCAGGCCGACCGCACCACAATCGTCATCGCCCATCGCCTGTCGACGGTGCGCGACGCCGACCTGATCGTGGTGCTGGACGAGGGCCGCGTCGCCGAGACCGGCACGCACGCCTCGCTCCTCGCGCGTGGCGGACTTTATGCCCGCCTGGTGTCGCGCCAGCTTGCCGCCGTCTACGCGCCGGCCGCACAATGAGGGCATGACGCGACCGCGACAGCTCCACCTCAACCTGTTCATCCAGAGTCGCGGTCATCACGAGGCGTCGTGGCGGCATCCGGCTTCGTCGCCGCGGGCGCTGAGCGACATCGCCTACTACCGCGAGGTGGCGCAACGCGCCGAAGCCGGGTTGTTCGATTCCATCTTCCTGGCCGACCAGCTGGCGCTTGCCGATACAGTGGCCCATGCCGCCAGCACCTGGCTGGAACCCATCACGGCGCTCGGTGCACTCGCCGCCTCTACCAACCGCATCGGCCTGATCGCCACCGCCTCGACCACCTACTCCGAGCCCTTCAACCTCGCGCGGCAGTTCGCCTCGCTCGATCACATCAGCGGCGGCCGCGTCGGCTGGAACATCGTCACCTCATGGCTGGCCGCCGCGGCGCGCAACTACGGCGGCGCCGGCCAGGTGAGCCACGCCGACCGCTACGCCCGCGGCGAGGAGTTCGTGGCGGTGGTGAAGGCACTGTGGGACAGTTGGGCCGACGACGCCGTGCTCGACGACCGTGCCGGCGGCCGCTACGCCCACGCCGAACGCATCCGGCCGATCGACCATGCCGGTGAACATTATCGGGTCGCCGGACCGCTCAACATGCCTCGCGGGCCGCAGGGCCGGCCGGTGTTCGTGCAGGCCGGATCGTCCGACACCGGCCGCCGTTTCGCTGCGCGCCATGCCGAGGCAGTGTTCACCGCCCAGATGGAGAAGAACACGGCGCAGGAGTTTTATGCCGACCTCAAGGCGCTGGTGGTGGCCGAGGGGCGCGCGCCAGGCCAGGCGCTGATCCTGCCTGGCCTCAGTCCGGTGATCGGCGCCACCGAGGCCGAGGCCCGGCGCCTGGCGCGCGAGCTGGCCGACCTCGCCGACCCCGAGGTCGGGCGCAAGCGCCTGAGCGGCCGTTTCGGCGGACACGATTTTTCCCATCTCGCGCTCGACAAGCCGCTGGCGCCGGAAGACTTCCCCGATCCCGGCACGGTCGAGGCCGCGCGCAGCCGCACCGAGGTGATCGTGGGCCTGGTGCGTCGCGAGAAGCCGACGCTTCGGCAACTGCTCGCCTATCTTGCCGGCGCACGCGGCCACTACACCACGGCCGGCACGCCCGAGCAGATCGCCGATCTGATCGAGGACTGGTTTGGCGACGGTGCCGCCGACGGCTTCAACGTCATGCCGCCGCTGCTGCCGTCTATGCTCGACGTCTTCATAGCCGAAGTGATCCCGCTGCTGCAGAAGCGCGGGCTGTTTCGCACCGCCTACGAAGGCCGGACCCTGCGCGAACATTTCGGCCTCGCCCGCCCAGAGAGTAAATTCTAAGATTTACTCGGGGAGGACAATCCATGTTCAGCCACGTCACCATCGGCACCAACGATCTCGCCAAGGCCCGGCCCCTTTATGACGGCGTGACGACGGCCCTGGGCCTGGTCCGACACGCCGAATTTCCCAATGCCGTGGGCTACGGTCCCAATGGCGGACGCCCGCAACTCTGGGTGCTGAACCCGATCGACAAGAAAGCCGCCAGCACCGGCAACGGCATCACGATCGGTATCGAGGCTGCCAACCGCGCCGCCGTCGATGCCGCCCACAAGGCCGGGATAGCGGCCGGCGGCAAGGATGAAGGGGCGCCCGGCCTGCGCGCGCACTATCACCCCAACTACTATGGCGCCTATCTGCGCGATACCGACGGCAACAAGCTCTGCATCGTCTGCCACAGGCCGGCCTGAGCGCCGGACGATGGCACGACGATGAACCGGGTGCTGCCCCGCCGGTCGCTGCTGGCAGCAGGTGCCGCGCTGGCCATCCCCGGGACTGCCGGCGCCCAGACCGCGCTGCCGTACAAGCCCCTCCGCATCCTGATCGGTTATCCCTCGAGCGGCGGCTCGGACTCGCTGGTGCACGTCATCGCCGGCGCCCTGCAAAGGCAGCTTTCGCGCAAGGTCGCGGTCGACTACAGGGCCGGCGATTCAGGCATGGCCGCCGGCGAGCAGCTCAAGAAGGCGACACCGGACGGCACCGTCGTGGCCTTCATGCCGAGTGCCACCATGGTCGGCAAACTGACCATTCCCGGCTTCCCGTTCGATCCGCTGGCCGACCTCCAGCCGCTCACTCTCGCCGGCACGTATGCCACTGCCTTTGCGGTATCGCCCAAGGTCGAGGTCACGACCTTCGCCGAGTATGTCGCCTGGCTGAAGGCGGGCGAACCGGACCGCGACCGCGTTGGCACGACGACGCCCGGCTCCTTCACGCAGTACTTCGGAATCGCGCTCGGCCGCGAGATCGGCGTTGCACTCAAGTCCGTGCCCTATCGCGGCGCCCGACCGCTGCTCGCCGACCTCGAGCAGGGCCGCGTTCCCGCCGGCACCGGCGGCATCACGTCGTTCCTGACAGCCCATCGGGCTGGCCAGCTCAGATTGCTCGCGATCTCGGCAGCCAGGCGCATCGCCGCGGCCCCCGCCGTGCCGACGGTCGGCGAGCTGGGCTTTCCCAAACTCGAGCAATCCGGCTGGTATGCCTTCTTCGCTCCGCCGGACATGACGCCACCGCTGGTCGAGGCCTGGACCGCGGCCCTGCATGCCGCGATCGAATCGCGCGAAGTCTCGGAGCAGCTCCTGCAGCTGGGCTTTGCCGTCGAGACCTCGACGCCGGCCGAACTGGCGGCTCGACTCGTTGCGGACTTCCGGACCTGGAGGGGGATGCTTGACTCGCTGGGTCTGAAGCTGGCCAACTGACACTCGTCACTGGGAGTAGCGCATGCCGCCGTTGAAAGTTTTCTGGCAGCCGGGTTGAACCAGCTGTCTGAGACTCAAAGAGTTTCTATCGGTCCGTGGGATCGACTTCGTTTCCGTGAATGTTCTTGAAGACCCGGCAGGTTTCGCCGAGTTGCAGAAGCTCGGCCTGCGCACGGTGCCGGTGCTGTCGCGCGGCGACAAGTACACCTTGGGCCAGAGCACCAAGCAGATCGTCGAGTTCCTCGGCCTCACCGAAAAATCCACGCCCGAACTCTCGCCGGGCGAACTCCAGGCCCGGCTCGACAAGTTCATGACGGCGGCGCTCGAACTGCTGCCGCTGATGCCCGGAGATCGCCTGGACGCCCATGTGCCCGGCCGGCCGCGCAGCTACCGCTCATTGGGTTTCCATCTCTTCCGCGTGGTCGACGCCTTCCTCGATGCCAACCAGGGCATCACGCTCGTCCAGTCGATGTTCCGCGAAGAACCCGCCGCCGATGCCGACACCGCCACCCTCGTTGCCTATGGCACCAAGGTGCGCCAGCGTTTCCGCGACTGGTGGGCATCGGGCGAGACGGCGGGCACGCGCACGCTCGATACCTATTATGGACCGCAGACCCTGCACGAATTGCTCGAACGCACCACCTGGCACTCCGGCCAGCATGTCCGGCAGTACATGATGCTGCTCGAACGCGAGGGCCAGAGCCACAACCGGCCACTGGTCCCGGCCGATTTCGCGCGCCTGCCGATGCCGCAGAACGTCTGGGACGGCTAAAACCAGAAACAGGCGAAACCTTCCGCCGGGCTCTGCGTTGACATCGCAGGAATTCACCCCAAGCGGAGAACAATCATGCGCGCCAACGCCACGACCAAGGATCTCGTCAAGGAAATCTCCTCCCTCAAGGCCCAGCTCAAGAGCCTTTCCGCCTCCATGGAAGCCGAGGCCGCCAACGGCGTTGGCGGCGCCCTGAGCCAGATCGAGACCAAGAGCAAGGAAGCCATCGACGAGGTCATCCAGTCGGCGCAGGCCTTCATCGACGAGTATGCCGACGACGCCAAGGCTGCGGCCAAGGCGCTTATGAAGAACTCGGCCAAGCTGCGCGCCGATGCGACCGAGACCCTGGTCGAAAACGTCAAGGAACGTCCCCTCGCCTCGCTTGCCGCCATCGTCGGCGTCGGTTTTCTTGCGGGGTATCTTTGTCGTCGGAGCTAGGAGGCCGGTACGCGTGCCGGGTCCAGCGAAAGCCAACGGGATCGGCGCGATGATCGGGCCCCTTCTCAGCCTCGCCGCGACCGCCATGGCGGCGCACTCGGCGCGCAGCGCCGGTGACGCCGCTGCCGACGTGGTGTTTCGCCTCACCTTGATGCTGGGCGCCGCGGCCGCCGGAGCCTTCTGCCTGTCCGCCGCGGCCTTCGTGTTGCTGGAGCGCTATATCGACCAGGCCGCGGCCTGGGGAATCGTGGGGCTTGCCTATTGCGCCGCCGCCGCCACGCTCTATGCCTTGGATTCACGTCGCCGCCGCGGCCCCTGACGCATCACCGACGCGAGCGGCGGCTTTACGGCAAGCCGCTCGCTGATCGCAGAGGCGGCAGGCTCGCCACTTTGGTGCTCAACAAGATCAGAGGCGGCACCGCGACATTGGCGCCGATCACACCCCCAATCTCCAGCCCAACAGGGCGATGGTCGCGAACACCCCACGGTATCGCGCGCGTAGCGCGGACCGCCGAATGCTTCGCCGTCGCAGCACCTTATGCCTTGAGTGCACGCCGCCGCTGCGGCACCTGACGCTTCACCGAGGCGAGCGGCGGCTTGACCGCAAGCCGCTCGCTGACTGGCCGATCGTCGGACAGCAGAATTTCCAGCCAGCGCAGCGAGGGCAGATGGGCCGCAATGGTGCTTAACAGGATCAGCAGCGGCACCGCGACAATGGCGCCGACCACGCCCCACATCCAGCCCAGCAGGGCGATGGTCGCGAACACCGCCACGGTATTGAGCGCGCAGCGGCGACTGACGAAGACTGGGGTAAGGAACTGCGATTCGGCAAAATGGATCAGCGAGAGCACCACCGGCACCGCCACGATACGCGGCCAGTCATCGAAGGTGAGAAGCGCCACCACGGTCACCACGACGATGACCGCCGCCGCCCCGACGAATGGCACGAACGACGCCAGCCCCAGGACGACGCCCCACATGATGGCGTTGGGAATCCCGAGCAGCGCCAGCGCGACGGCGGCGGCGACCGCCACGCAGGCATAGATGATCGCCAGCGCAAACAGGTAGTGGCCGACCCGGTCGTTGATGTCGCGCATCACCCGCGCCATCCGCACGCGCATGGCCCAGGTCGCGGGAATGCGCAGCAGCTGGCGGCGGTGGCTGTTGCGATGCGCAAGCAGCATGAAGGCAAGCACGCCGGCATAACCGATCTGAAGCACGACCCCGGGCGTCGTGCTGGCCAATTCGCTCAGCAATGATTTTTCACGCACGACGACCTTTTCGACCGCCGCTGCCGCCGAGCCGGCCGGCGCCGCCGTCGTGGCCTGCTCGACCCTGTCGGACACTTCCTTCACCGCCGCCAGGGACTCGCGCAGAACCTTGAGCTTACGCTCCAGCGTGTAGGTCAGGGACGGCGCCTGCTCCGCCCAGCTCGAGATCGAGGGAATGGCGACGGACAGCAACCCCGCCAGCACCAGCGCCAGAAGCGCAACCGAGCCGGCGGCAGCCGGCGTGTTGGGTATGCGCAGGCGTTCCAGAGCGCTCGCCACCGGGGTCAGCATCAGCGCCAACACGATGGCGCCCGCCGTCGGCACCAGGAAGTCGCGCGCAACATAGCCCACGCCGCCGACGGCGCACACCGCCAGCACGATCAACGGCCGGCGAATCGCCGCCCCCCCGCGCAGATGAACTGTTGTCGCGCGTGGTTCCAGGGATTTGTCGCTCACTCATGCCTCACTGCCCGTCTTCAAGTCCATAGACGCCAACGCTGTCGTCGGCCATAGGTTGCAGTCGCACCTGGTACGGCATCCGCCCGAAGTCGACATCATGCCGCCGCCGGGCCTCGCAAGCGCCGGCGTCGGTCGAGACCACAGGGTGGTTATCGCCTTCTGACGCGTCGTCTGTTCCAATAGACTGACCTCATGCCGCAGGCGCCATCCGGCGTCCCCCGGCATGAGACCGCCATGTGGATAGGCCACGCCGATTGGCTCGCACATGTCGTGCTCAATTGAAGGAGCGACGATCATGCCCATGCTGAAGCGCCCGGACGCGGAGATCCACTACGAGGTTCACGGCAAAGGCTTTCCGATCCTGCTCTACGCGCCGGGCGGGCTGCGTTCGGCGATGGCGTTGTGGGACCAGTCGGCTGCCTATCCCGGCGGCGTACCGTGGATGGACCCACGCACCGCGCTGACCGGCCGCTTCACTGTGGTCGCCATGGACCAGCGCAATGCCGGCAAGTCGGTGGCCGATGTCAGGCCCGACCATGGCTGGCACACGCTCGCTGCCGACCACCTGGCACTGATGGACCATCTCGGCTTCGACAGGTTCCATGTCATGGGCGGCTGCATCGGCGGCAGCTACTGCTTCGAGGCGATCGAGCAGGCACCGGATCGCGTCGCCGCCGCCGTGCTGCAAAATCCGATCGGCCTGCATGAGAACCGCGACACCTGGGACGCCGCGGCCAAGGGCTACGGCGAGACCGTGCGTGCCCGAGATCCTTCGATCCCGCAATCGGCCATCGACGGCTTTGGCACGAACATGTTCGGCGGCGATTTCGTGTTTTCCGTCAGCCGCGAATTCGTGAAGGCCTGCGCCACGCCGCTGTTCCTCCAGCCCGGCAGCGACAAGCCGCACCCCGGTCCGATCAGCGCCGAGATCGCCGTCCTTGCCCCCGATATCGAGGTCCAGACCGACTGGCGCGGGCCGGCGTTTCTGGCCGAATCGATCAGGCGGGTCGGCGACTTCCTGGCAAAGCATACGCCACAATAGCCCCCCGGCACGCAGTCACGGGCCCGGCGTCCAGTTCTTCATGTTCTCGCGAATCCACTTGCGGGCGGCATGGAGACTGATGAAGACCTTCACCGGCCGTTCGCCAACCGTCAGTTCGGCGAATTTGTCGGCAATCTCGCCCCGCTCGGCATCGACGACGAAGGCTAGCGGTCCGCGCTCCGCCGCTTTGGGATCGGCCCGCATGAAAGCGGCGATCGCCGCCAGCCGGGTCTCGTCGATGACCGCGACACCGGCCGAGGCGTCGATGATCTTGCCATAGCGCTGGGTACCCGCCTCCCGGAACTGACGCGCCACGTTCGCAAGGTCGTCGGACGTGACCTCGCCGACGATGGCCGCAACCACGAGCCGGTCGAGATGGGAAATATCGAAATGGATCGGCATCAGCTCTCCTGCGATCGATGGAATGCCTGGGGCTGGCTTCCGGCGCGCCACGGTCCCGTTCCGTGAGATCGTCGAAATCGTCAGCGCAATGGCTGGACCTTGGCGATGTCGTTGAGCCACTTGCGCGCCTGGTGGAGGCTATGAAAGACCCTTATCGGCCGCTCATCCGCCGTGAGCTGGGCGAACCTTTCGGCATGCTCGCCGCGATTGGGATCGACGATGAAAGCCAGCGGACCGTGGAATGCCGCCCGCGAGTCGGAGCGGGCGAAGGCGGCGAACGTCTCCAGCCGGCTATCGTCGACCGGAGCAGAACCGGCCGTGGTATCGATGATCTTGCGGTAGTGCTGCGCGCCCGTCTCCATGAACTCGCGCGCCACGCCCAGGATGTCCTCTGGCGTGACCTCGCCGATAACGACGGCGACGACCAGTCGGTCGATATGGGAGATGTCGAGATGGATAGGCATGGGTTCACATTTTCTATTGCTACTATCTCGTCCGATGTCATGTCGGCCATCATAGTGTTTGTTTCTGGGGAACTGTCGTCCTCGCACGGCTTTTTTGGTTGCATCGAGAACGCAAGCGGGTTGCCGCGCAGCGAGATGCCCTTCTGCCTTCAACGCCTGGTCTTGGTCTTCGAGCGCTCGTCGAGCCACTTGCGGGCGGCGTGGATGCTGCCGAAGACCTTAACTGGCCGCTCGCCTTCCGTGACTTCGGCGAATTTTTCGGCAAACTCCGCCTGATTGAGATCGACGACGAACGCCAACGGGCCGCGCGAACTTGCCTTCGGATCCGCCCGCACGGTCGCGGCGATAGCATCGACCTGAGCGGGGCTGATGGCTACGTGGGCGGCGGAGGTATCGATGATCTTGCGATAGTGGAGTGCGCCCGTTTCCACGAATCGTTGCATCATATTCGAGATGTCGTCCGATGTGGCCTCGCCAAGGATGACGGCAATCACGGTCCTGTGGAGGTGGGAGACATCCAGATGTATGGGCATGAACTCTCTACGCGTCGTTGCCTGAGATGGATGCCGATTGCCGCATGTATTGCGCCTTCGTCACATTATATTGCATTAGCAATGCAATTATATCTTTTGGAAGTCAGCTTAGCATAGCAGCTATGCTCGGCTGCATACTCCATACGGATTGGATCTAATTCCCGTGCCAAAGCCCGGTTCGCGCCGACTTGAATCCATCACCGGTGGAGGGCGCACCGGCAAGACATCCACCGGGAGAGCCGCCCCGCCATGAACAGACGCCGCGTCCGGATCTTCGCGGACCGCCGCAGCCCG
>CALFRN010000241.1 GCA_937919085.1 uncultured Reyranella sp. | reverse complement strand
TGTCCGAGCTGGAAATGAAGACCGAAGTCGAAGCCGACGAGTTCACCGACGAGCTCAGCGACGAGGCGCTCGATCGGGCGGAGGGGTTTAAGTTGAACTGCGGCGGTTGTAACTGTTATTAGCCCGGTAGCTGACCGCTGATGGCGGTGTAGCTTACGACCGTTCTCGGTCGGTAGCTGACCGCTGAACCGGAGCGTCAGGAGGCAAAAAGCCGCTGATGGCGCCGACCAAGCCGCGCCGAAACCACGAAACGTCGGGTGCCATGGCCAGCAGGTCGCTGACAGGCCCATTCTTCGAGGTGTCCTGAGGCTTTTCGAGTCGGAGAATCTTTCATCGCGGATGTCGGCCCGAATGTGTTGGCAATACTCGTCCGTGCCGCGCTAAATATTGTTCGACCGAGGCTGGCTCGGAATTGAATGGAGTGCTCTGCCCTGACCGACGTTGAACTCGACCGGCTGATTGGCCTCAGCCCCCATTTTTCCGCCCATGTCGTCGACGATCGCCAAGTGCTGCTGCTGTCCGAGCAGCGCAGTTTCCGGCTGGCCGGCAAGCTTTATGCGGCGATGATGCCCTATCTCGACGGCACCCGGACAGGCGACCAGATCCTCGGCGCCTTCGCGGGGCGGGTGCCTGCCGATCGCCTGCGTCTGGCGCTGCACAACATGATCGAGAAGGACTACGTCACCTATGTCGATGCCGATGCGCCGATGGGCCGGCAGGCATTGTGGACCGAACTGGGCCTGGCGCCGGCCGAGGCCGAGAGGCGGCTCGCGGAGCGGTCGATCGCGGTGAAGGTGCTCGAAGGCGATGCTGCGGCGGGGCTGGCGGCGTGCGACCTGCGCCGGGCGGCCATCGGGGCGGGCCTGCGCCTGGTCGACGAGAAGGAAGCGAAACTGGTCGTGGTCTCGGTGGCGGACTACCTTGACCGCGAGCTTGCGGACGTGAACATCGCGATGCGCAGCGCCGGGCGGGCGTGGCTGCCGTTCAAGGCGGGCGGCTCGATGCCGCTGCTCGGTCCCGTGTTCCATCCCGATGCCGCGCCCTGCTGGGCGTGTCTCACCCATCGCATGCTGGAGAACAGGCCAGGCGACCGCCTCGTCGCCAGCACGGTCAAGGCGGTGCGTCCGGCGCGTGCCTACAATAGCGCCACCATCGGTTTGGCCGCGAACTTTGCGGCCCTGGAACTCGCCCGCACGATTGCCGGGAACGACGCGGCCGGGCTCGACTGGAAGATCGTCGGCCTCGATCTGAAGACCCGGGCTTCGCGCGACCACATGGTGCGGTTGGCTCCCAACTGTCCCGTGTGCGGCGAGCACGACGATCCCGTGAAGACGCTGGAGCGTGCCATGGCGCCGGTGTCGCTCCAGGCTCGACCGGTCCTGGCCCAGACCGATGGCGGCTGGCGGGTTTCGCCGGCTGCCGATGTGGTCAAGCGCCTGGAACGCTACGTGAGCCCGATCACCGGCCTCATCGCCGATCTCGAGGACGCGTCGCTCCAGGACGGCTTGCCGGTTTTCCAGGCCAAGCAGGCCAATCCCATCGCGACGACTCCTCGTCAGAACCGCCTGATCGGCCGCCCGGGAGCGGCGGCCGGCAAGGGCCAGGGCGAAATCCAGGCCAAGGCGAGTTGCCTGGCCGAGGCGATGGAACGCTATCTCTGCGGCTATACCGGGCGCGAGCCGCGCCGGCGGGCGACCTCGGCCCAGCTCGATGCCGCGGCGCCTCATCCCTACAGCTACCTGAACTACAGCGAGCGCCAGTACGACGGCCGCGGGGCCTGGAACAAGACGCACGACGGGTTCAACTGGATCGGCGAGCGCTTCGACGAAGGGCGCGCGATCGAATGGACACCCGCCTGGTCGCTCACTCACGGAGCGCTGCGCTGGCTGCCGACACGCTACTGCTACTTCGGCTACGCCGACCCGAAGGTCGCCTCGGAAGGCGACGACAATGCCTTCTGCGCGGCGGACTCGAACGGCTGCGCCTCGGGCAGCACGCTCGAGGAGGCCATCCTTCAGGGCTTCCTGGAACTGGTCGAACGTGATGCCTGCGCGCTGTGGTGGTACAACCGCGTTCGCCGACCGGCCTTCGACCTCGACGCCTGCGACGATCCGTTCGTGCGGCGCGTGCGGGCGCACTACCGCGGCCGCGGCCGCGGCGTGCATGTGCTCGACCTGACCACCGACATCGGTATTCCGGTGGCCATCGCGCTCTCGTGGAAGGAGGACGACGGCAAGTCGATCGTGCTCGGCCTCGGCGCCCATCTCGACGCCGGGATCGCAGTCAACCGGGCACTTGCCGAGATGAACCAGATGCTGGTCCTCGAAACCGAAGCCGCCAAGTCGCGGGACGGCAGAAAGGCGGCCTCCAGCGACGACACGATGCTCGACTGGATCGAGAACAAGAGCCTGACGACGGAGCCTTACTGCGTGCCCGAGGGCGACGTCCGTCTCGACGCCTACGTGCGGCCCGAGATCACCGACTTGAAGCAGGCGGTCGAGCGCTGCATGCGCGCGGTCTCCGACAAGGGGCTGGACATGATTGTTCTCGATCATTCCCGGCCCGAGATCGATTTCGCCACGGCGCGTGTCGTTGTTCCGGGCATGCGGCATTTCTGGGCACGCTTCCGCGAGGGCCGCCTGTACCAGGCGCCGGTCGAGATGGGCTGGCTCGCGCAGCCTCTCGCCGAGGACGAACTGAATCCGATCGCGTTCTTTCTGTGAGGCCGGGCACGATGGGCAACGTCGATCTGTTCTACCGCTTCAATGCCGATGTCCTGTCGGTCAAGCGCGAGGGCAACCGCATCGTCCTCGACGTCAGGGATCACCGGCCGATCGGCTTTACGGTTGCCGTGGCATCCCACGGCGATGCGATCGAGGCGCTATCCGGCGACGGCGCCACCTTGTCCAGTCTCGACGGCATGGCCGCCGCGGCGGGAGACCCGGCCGCTGCCTCCCGCGCCATTCGCCACTACCTCGAACGCTTCGCCTTCGGGAGACTGCTGGCCTGGCAACTGGCCGACGGCGAGGGTCCGCTGGGAACGGTCGCTGCCTTCGCCGCCCGCTACCAGCCTCGCTGGGGCGAGCCGCCGGCCGGCGATCAGCAGCTCTGCCGGTTCGCGTATGTGCGGCGGGCCGACGGCGAGGCCGTGCTCGAGTCGGGCAATGTGCGCAGTCGTGTCCATCTGAACGGGCGCGGACTGTCGATGCTGGCGGCGCTGCTCGCCGCACCGGCACCGGCGCCGCCCGCAAGCTTCGCGGCGGGGCTGTGGCAGCTCGGGTTTCTCGAGACCTGCGCGGCCGTCGAACCGGAGGCGCGCCGCTGCTGGGAGTTTCAGGACCTGCTGATGCACGAGGCCAGCCGCAACAACCGGGACGCCGTTGCCGTGGGCGGTACTTACCGTTTCGACGGCGTGTTTGCCTCGCCGCCGGCGGTCAAGCCGGCGATGCCGGGGAGCAGGATCGGCCTCGACGAAGTCGATCCCGGTCGCATTCGCCAGGCCAGCAGCAGCGTGGACGAAGTCCAGGCGCGCCGCCGGTCGGTCCGGCGCTACGCCGCCGAGCCGGTTTCGCGTGCCTCGATCGGCGAGTTCCTGTGGCGGGTCTGCCGGACCACCGGCTACATCGAGAGCAGCCGCCAGGACATCATTTCCCGTCCCTATCCGGCCGGCGGCAGCATCAACGAACTCGAATTCTACCTTGCAGTGCGGCGTTGCTCGGGTCTCGACCCGGCGGTCTACCATTACGACAGCCACGGACATGCCCTGGTCCGCCTCGCCGGTTCCGAACGGATCGCCGGCAAGATCGTCGAGCGTTCCGGGACGGCGATGGGCCTTGCCGAAGGCGACCAGAAGCCGGACGTGACGGTCGTGATCGCCTCGCGCCTGCCGCGGCTCGCCTGGAAGTACGAGGGCATGGCCTACCGGGCCAGCCTGATGAACGCCGGCGTGGTCTTCCACCTGATGTATATGGTGGCGACCGACATGGGGCTGGCGCCGTGCGCCAACGGCACCGGCGATTCGCGCCTCCTGCAAGAGGTCGCCGGCCTCGACCGCTTCGAGGAGACGGCGATCGCCGAATTCGCGCTCGGCATGCCGGGCGCCGGGTGAGCACGCCCGGCGCGGAGACGCGCCCGCGACGGCCGCTGAGCGAAGCCGCCAAATCTTCGGCGTCCGTAGAAAGTGGGGCCGCCGCGCCCCGCGCCACCCGTCGCGCCGACTATGCCGCGTCTTCGTTCCTGATCGATTCCATCGACCTTCGCGTCGAGCTCGGCCGGGAGGAGACCGTGGTCAGGTCCCGGCTCGCCGTCCGCCGCAACGCGGCGGGGGCGCGGGCGGCGGACCTCGTTCTCGACGGCACCAAGCTGGAATTGCTATCGGTCGAGCTCGACGGCCGGCCGGCCGGCCACGAGGTCGGCGCGGAGACGCTCACGATCCGGGACGTGCCTGACCGCTTCGTGCTCGACATCGCGACGCGGACGAACCCGGCGGCCAACACGGAGCTGACCGGCCTCTACATCTCCGGCGATCTGTTTTGCACCCATTGCGAGGCCGAAGGATTCCGTCGCATCACCTACTTCCTCGATCGGCCCGACGTGATGGCGCGTTACACCGTTACCATCGTCGCCGACCGGAAGCTGGCGCCGGTGCTGCTCTCGAACGGCAATCCGGGCGCCGCCGGAGAGACCGGCGATGGCAGGCACTTCGCTACATGGATCGATCCGTTTCCCAAGCCGTCCTATCTCTTCGCCCTGGTCGCGGGGCCGCTCGAGTGCCTCGCCGACCGCTTCACGACACGGTCGGGCCGCGAGGTCGCGCTGCGCATCTACGTCCGGCCGGACGATGCCGGGCGCTGCGGACATGCCATGGCGTCGCTCAGGAAGGCGATGAAATGGGACGAGGACGTCTACGGGCTGGAATGCGACCTCGACATCTACTCGATCGTCGCGGTCGACGACTTCAACGTGGGGGCGATGGAGAACAAGGGCCTCGCCATCTTCAATTCGAGGCTGGTGCTCGCCGATCCCGAAGCCGCCACCGATGCGGACCATGCCGCGATCGAGGCCGTGGTCGCCCACGAGTACTTCCACAACTGGACGGGCAACCGGGTGACCTGCCGGGACTGGTTCCAGCTCACCCTCAAGGAAGGGCTGACCGTCTTCCGCGACCAGCAGTTTTCAGCCGACATGGGGTCGGCGGCGCAGTGCCGCATCGCCGAGGTGCAGCGCCTGCGTGCCGCCCAGTTCCCGGAGGATTCGGGCCCGATGGCGCATCCGGTGCGTCCGGACTCCTATATCCAAGTGAACAACTTCTACACCGCGACCGTCTACTACAAGGGTGCCGAGATCGTCCGCATGCTGCACGCCCTCGTCGGCAGGCCGGCGTTCCGTAGGGGCATGGATCTCTACGTCGCGCGCCACGACGGCCAGGCGGTCACCTGCGAGGATTTCGTGCAGGCGATGGAGGACGCCTCGGGCGTCGACCTCACGCAGTTCAGGCTGTGGTATTCGCAGGCCGGGACACCCAGCCTGGAGATCGAAGGCAGCTACGACGCGGCGTCGAGACGATATGCCATGACGGTCAGCCAGTCCGTGCCGGAGACGCCGGGCAGGCCCTCCGGGCAGTTCCTGCACATTCCGCTGGCGGTCGGCCTGCTCGATCGGGCCGGCCGCGATCTGCCTCTGAGGCTTGCCGGCGAGCCGTCGACCGGAGGGCCGACGCGCGTGCTCGATGTCCGCCGTGCCCGCGAGGAGTTCGTTTTCGAGGACGTGCCGGAGCCGCCGGTCGTCTCTCTCCTGCGCGGCTTCTCGGCGCCGGTGAAGCTCGCGGTGCCGCGCCCGGACGCGGAACTCGCCTTCCTGATGGCCCACGATGGCGATCCGTTCGCATGCTTTGAGGCGGGCCAGCAACTCTCGGCCAATGTGATTTTCGGTCTGGCCGCCGATCGCAAGGCCGGACGGCCGCTCGTCGTGCCAGCAATTTTCATCGACGCCGTGCGCCGCACGCTCGACGACCGAGGCCTCGATCGCGTGCTGGCCGCCGCCGCCGTCACTCTCCCGGACTTCTCCTATCTCGGCGAACTCATGCCGGCGATCGACGTCGATGGACTGTGCACGGCCTTGCGGCATGTCCGGATGACGCTTGCCGTCGAGCTCGCGGACCGCTGGCGAGCGGTCTATGAGGCAAATAGCGGCGACGGCACTTGCCACTTCACCCGCGCCGACGTGGCCCGTCGCCGGCTGTGCGGCACCGCCCTTCGGTACCTCGCGGTGTTGGGCGACGACGCCGGGCGCCAGCGGGCGGTCCGTCACTTCGAGCGGGCGGCCGGCATGACCGAGGCCGTGGTGGCGCTGTCGGCGCTGGCCGAACTCGGCGGCAGCGAAGCCGAGGCCGCGTTCGCTTCGTTCCACGAGCGCTGGAAGGAGCGGCCATTGGTCGTCGACAAATGGTTCGCCCTCCAGGCTTGCGCGCCGGCACCCGGCGCCCTCGGTCGAGTGCGCCGCCTGCTCGGTCATGCCGGCTACGATCGCGGCAGCCCAAACCGGGTATGGGCGCTTGTCGGCGGGTTCGTCTTCGGCAACCCGGAGGGCTTTCACGAGGCCGGCGGCGGCGGCTACCGGCTGCTTGCCGACGAGGTGATGGAGCTGGACGCGACCAATCCGCAGCTTGCCGCGCGCCTGGCGATGGCGCTCGCTGCATGGCGCCGCTACGATCCGGTACGCGCCGCCGCCATGCGGGCCGCCCTCGAACGGATCTCCGGCCGATCAGGCCTGTCGCGCGACGTCTTCGAGATCGTCTCCCGGAGCCTTGCCTGATTGTTGTCGTGATCGACGAAGGTGCCGCTTCGCGTCTCGTGATTGGTAATTGGCGGGGGTGCGGGGGTGCCGGCGGATGGATTTGAAGGTCGCACCAGAAGCCCGGAGACCGGCCTTGGCATTA
>CALFRN010000240.1 GCA_937919085.1 uncultured Reyranella sp. | reverse complement strand
TGGCACATTGCGGACTTGCTGGCCGGCTCCATAAACGTCCGATGTTGGAGGCAGAACGGACATGGAGGCTCGAGGGCCAAGACGACGCCATTGACCTGGCGCGGACATGGCGCAGTCGCTTACGCACATCTCGTTGTAGCGCCTGGACCGCCTAACGAAACCGGACGCGGAATCCGGACCCCACCACGACATCTGAATCGAACCGCTGCCATTGCCGCGGCAAGCGGAGAATAATTTGCTTCTGATGAGCGCGCGGCGAGATTAATCTGCTTCGAGGAGCAAGCGATGCCGAACGAGGCGGAAGTGATCAAGGGCCGCCCAGGGGCGCATGGACAGTCGAATGGCGAAGCGCCGCTCGACCTCGACGTCCCGAGCGCCGACCGCGTCGCCTTCACCACCTGCTACATGTGCGCCTGCCGTTGCGGCATCAAGGTCCATCTCAAGGACGGCCGCATCCGCTACATCCAGGGCAATCGCGACCATCCGGTGAACAAGGGCGTGCTGTGCGCCAAGGGTTCGGCCGGGATCATGAACCACTATTCGCCGGCCCGGCTGCAGAAGCCGCTGCGGCGGGTGGGCCCGCGCGGCAGCGGCGAGTTCGAGGAGATCGAGTGGGACGAGGCGATGGCCATCGCCACCGGCTGGCTTGGCGCCATCCGCAACAGCGACCCGCGCAAACTCGCCTTCTTCACCGGGCGCGACCAGAGCCAGGCGCTGACCGGCTGGTGGGCGAGCCAGTTCGGCACCCCCAACCACGCCGCCCATGGCGGATTCTGTTCGGTCAACATGGCGGCGGCCGGGCTTTACACCGTCGGCGGCTCGTTCTGGGAGTTCGGCGAGCCGGACTGGGAGAACACCAGGTATTTCCTGATGTTCGGTGTCGCCGAGGATCACGATTCCAACCCGATCAAGATCGGGCTCGGCAAACTCAAGACCAAGGGTGTGGCCAAGTTCGTGTCGGTCAATCCGATCCGCACCGGCTACTCGGCGATCGCCGACGAATGGGTCGGCATCCGCCCCGGCACCGATGGCCTCTTCATCCTGGCGCTGATCCAGGAACTGCTGCGGGCCGGCAAGATCGACGAGGATTATCTCCGGCGCTACACCAATGCTTCGTGGCTGGTAATCCAGGACGAGGGCACCGCCGACAACGGCCTGTTCGCGCGCGACGCCCAGGGCCAGCCGCTGGTGTTCGACGAGACCACGAAGGCCATCGCACCCGCCAACCAGGCGAACGTCGTGCCGCAGCTTGCCGGCAAGGTGACGCTGGCCGACGGGCGCAGCGCGGTGCCGGCCTTCCATCTCGTGGCCAGGCGCTGCCTCGAACCGCAGTATGCCGCCGACGCCGTGGCGGCCGAGACCGGCATCGCGGCCGAGACGATCCGGCGCATTGCCGCCGAGCTGGCGCATGCCGCCTTCGAACAGACGATCGAGATCGACCAGCCGTGGACCGACTGGGCCGGGCGACATCACGACAAGATGGTCGGCCGGCCGGTCGCCATGCATGCGATGCGCGGCATCTCGGCCCATTCCAACGGCTTCCATACCTGCCGCGCCATCCACATCCTGCAGATGATGCTGGGCGCCATCGATTCGCCCGGCAGCTTCCGCTACAAGCCGCCGTTTCCGCGCCCCACCCCGCCCGGCGTCAAGCCGACGGGCCGCGCCGCCGACATCCAGCCCGGCAAGCCGATGCCCGGGCCGCCGCTCGGCTTTCCGACCTCGCCGCAGGACCTGCTGGTCGAGGCCGACGGCACGCCGCGCCGCCTCGACAAGGCATTCTCGTGGGAAGCGCCGCTGGCCGCCCACGGCATGATGCACCAGGTCATCCGCAACGCCTGGGCGGGCGATCCGCACAAGATCGACACGCTGTTCATGTTCATGGCCAACATGAGCTGGAACTCGTCGATGAACACCGCCGGCACCATGGAGATGCTGACGGACAAGGATCCGGCGACCGGCGACTACAAGATCCCGCACATCATCTATTCCGACGCCTATGCCAGCGAGATGGTGGCCTATTCCGATCTCGTCCTGCCCGACACGACCTATCTCGAGCGCTGGGACTGCATCTCGCTGCTCGACCGGCCGATCTCCGATGCCGACGGCGTCGCCGACGCGATCCGCCAGCCGGTGATCCCACCCGATCGCGACGTGCGGCCGTTCCAGGACGTGCTGATCGACCTTGGCGCAAGGCTCGGCCTGCCGGGCCTGGTCAAGGAAGACGGCAGCCCGCGCTATCCCGGCGGCTTTCCCGACTATCTGGTCCATCACGAGCGCAAGCCCGGCGTCGGCATGCTGGCCGGCTGGCGCGGTGCGGCCGGCGACAAGCAGGGCGTGGGCGCGGTCAACGAGGGCCAGCTCGATGCCTATGTCGCCAACACCTGTTTCTGGCGCCACGAGGTTCCGGCCGAAGCCCGCTACTTCAAGCACAGCAATCGCGCCTATCTCGAATGGGCGACCGGCATGGGGCTGATCGACAGGCCCGAACCGATCACCCTGCAGCTCTACAGCGAAGTGCTGCAGAAGTTCCGCCTCGCCGCCGAGGGCCATGGCGAGGTCCAGCCGCCCGACGAGCACCGCGCGCGCGTAAAAACCTACTTCGATCCGCTGCCGCTCTGGTACATGCCGTTCGAGGAAGCCGAGGTCGCGCGCGAGGCCTTTCCGCTGCACGCCATCACCCAGCGGCCGATGGCGATGTATCACTCCTGGGGCTCGCAAAACGCCTGGCTGCGCCAGATCCACGGCGACAACCGCCTGCACATCCATCGCGCGACCGCGGCCCGGCTCGGCATCGCCGACGACGACTGGGTCGCCGTCACCAGCCATCACGGCCGCATAAAGGCACAGGCCAAGCTGATGGACGGCGTCAATCCGCACACGGTCTGGACCTGGAACGCCATCGGCAAGCGGTCCGGCGCCTGGAACCTGGCGCCCAAGGCCGGCGAATCGCAGCAGGGCTTCCTGCTCAATCACGTCATATCCGAGCTGCTGCCCGAACGGGGAGACGGCCATCGCTACGGCAACTCCGATCCGGTGACCGGCCAGGCAGCGTGGTACGACCTGCGGGTCCGGATCGAAAAGGTCGCGCCCGATGCCAGCGTGAGCGAGCCGCAGTTCGCCACCCTGCCGAACCCGCCCCACATGCCCCAGCGTCCCGACGTGCTGCGCTACGGCGAAGGCTTCCGGGCGGCGGCGCACGGAGAGAGCAAATGACCAGCCTGCCCGCACAGCCCGCGGCCAAGCGCCTGGGCCTGGTCATCGACCTCGACATCTGCGTCGGCTGTCACGCCTGCGCAGTCAACTGCAAGGAATGGAATTCCGGCGGCCCCGCCGCGCCGCTCACCGACCTCGCCCCCTACGGCGCCAATCCCGACGGCGTGTGGTTCAACCGCGTCCATACCTACGAAGTGGGCGAAGGCCCGACCGGCCGCACCGTCCATTTTCCGCGTTCGTGCCTGCATTGCGCCGAACCCGCCTGCGTGACGGTGTGCCCGACCGGCGCCTCGTTCAAGCGTGCCGAGGACGGCATCGTGCTGGTGAACGAGGACCTCTGCATCGGCTGCAAGCTCTGCTCCTGGGCCTGCCCCTACGGTGCCCGCGAGTTCGACGAAGACGCCGGCGTCATGAAGAAGTGCACGCTGTGCGTCGATCGCATCTACAACGAGACATTCGATCCCGCCGATCGCGTGCCGGCCTGCGTCGCCACCTGCCCGGCCTCGGCGCGGCATTTCGGCGATCTCGGCGATCCCAACTCCGCCGTCTCCAAGCTGGTCGCCGAGCGCGAGGGCTTCGACCTGATGGCCGAACTGGGCTATGCGCCGACCAACAAGTACCTGCCGCCCCGCCCGCACAAGCACGGCGCCGGCTGCACCGGGGCGCCGGCCCAACTGGCGCCCGCGGTGGCCGCCAAGGCCGACGGCCTGTTGGGCTGGCTTGACCGGCTGCTTTCCCAGTAACGCGACCCGGACGGAACAGGCGGAGAAGACGTGCATCCCTCGCTGTCGGTGATTTTCTTTACGACCGCCTCGGGCGCCGGCTACGGGCTGCTGGCGCTGCTCGGCCTGTTCGCGCCCCTGGGTGTGATCTCGCGCGACCCGCTGTTCGGCTTCGTGGCGCTGGCCCTGGCGCTGGCCGCCATCACCGCGGGCCTGCTGTCGTCGATGTTCCATCTCGGCCAGAAGCAGCGCGCCTGCCGGGCGTTCTCGCAATGGCGGACGTCGTGGCTGTCGCGCGAGGGCGTGGCCTCGGTCGTGACCTATGTCCCCGCCGGCCTGTTCGGCCTCGCCTGGATTTTCATGGACATGGTATCGCCGGCCGCCGGCGTGCTGGCCGCCGTCGGCGCCGTCGTCACGGTCTTCTGCACGGCGATGATCTACCGGTCGCTGAAGCCGGTGCCGCGCTGGTACAACCGCTGGGTCGTGCCGAATTACCTGGCGCTGGCGCTGATGAGCGGTGCGCTGTGGCTGGCCTTCGTGCTGCAGATCTTCGGCGCGCGGCCGGCGATCAACTGGCTGGCGATCGCCGCGGTCGTGCTGGCCGCCGTGCTGAAGCTCGCCTACTGGCGCTTCATCGACGCCGCGCCCGCCACCAGCACGGCCGAGAGCGCCACCGGTCTCGGCGCCATCGGCAAGGTCCGCCTGTTCGAGGCGCCGCATACTTCCGAGAACTACCTGCTGAAGGAAATGGGCTTCCAGATCGCGCGCAAGCACGCCGCCAGGCTGCGGCGCATCGCGCTGGGACTGGGCTTCGCCGTGCCCTGCCTGCTGTCGGTCGTGCCGCTGCTCGCGGCCGGCGGGCCGGCGCTGGCCGCGACCTTCGTGGCCGCGGC
>CALFRN010000239.1 GCA_937919085.1 uncultured Reyranella sp. | reverse complement strand
TTGCCGCGCCGTGAGGGCTACTGGCTCGACACGGGCATGCTGAAGACGGGTTAAGGGAAAATGGACACCGTCGATCTCAAACTGGCCCAGGACTGCGAATCTCTGGCCGTCGCCTCCGGAGAGGGAGTGAAGTGGCTCAAGGATGTCGCCGCGCAATCGCCGACCGTGGCGCAGCAGGCGCCGTCGCTGGTCGGCGAGTTGCATAAGGTCCGCAATCAGAGCCGCAAGCTGGCGCGCGCCGCACGACGGCGCATGTGCGTCGGCGTCTTCGGCCCCAGCCAGGCCGGCAAATCCTACCTGGTCTCGATCCTGGCAAGCCGCGATGGCCGCCCGCTGCAGGCACGCTTCGCCGACAAGACTTACGATTTCCTGCGCGAGATCAATCCGCCTGGCAATCGCGAGTCGACGGGGCTCGTCACCCGCTTCGGCCTGGGCCTCAGCGACGGCACGCCAGACTTTCCAGTACGGGTACGCTTGCTGACCCAGACCGACATCGTGAAGATCCTGGGCAATTCCTTTCTACTCGACTTCGACCATCAGAAGGCAGCCTTCGAGCGGCCCGATGGCGCCGCGATCCGGAAACGGTTGGCCGAGCTGCGCACCAAGGCATTGCCGACGCCACCGGGCGATCTCGACGGCGACGATGTCCTCGACCTGATCGAATATTTCGACACTTTCTTCTCCGGCGTCACCGCCGAGTTGCGCACCGACTTCTGGCGCGAGGCAATCGATCTGGCGCCGCGCCTCGATGGTCACGATCGCGTCCGGTTGTGGTCGCTGTTGTGGTACGATTTTCAGCCCCTCACCGACCTCTATCTCACGCTCTACGACGGCCTGCAGAAGCTCGGCTTCGCGTCCGAGGCGTCACTCAGCATGGCGGCGCTGATCCCGCGCGAAAAGAGCATCATTGATGTCCTGACGCTCGATCGCCTTGGTACCGATTCAGGCGACCTACTGCTGGCGAGGCCCAAGCAGACAGACGGCCGACACTCGCCCGACGCCAGTCTGCCGAGATCGCTGGTCTGCGCGCTCACCGCCGAACTGAGCGTCGCCATCGACGAAAAGCCGTGGGATTTTTTCGACCATACCGACCTGCTCGACTTTCCCGGCGCCCGCTCACGACTGAAGCTCGCCAGCCTCGACGATGTCGCCAAGGCCAAGGGCGTGGCCGCGGATGCCAATCCGCTGCGCGAGCTGCTGCTGCGTGGCAAGGTCGCCTACCTCTTCCAGCGCTACTCCGCCGAACGCGAGCTGTCTGCGATTCTGCTCTGCATTCCCGATGGCAACCAGGAAGTCCGCGATCTTTCCGACATGATGACGGCGTGGATCGACCAGACGCTCGGAGCCACGCCGGCCGACCGCGCCAAGCAGAAGAACGCGCTGTTCCTGGTTCTGACCAAGATGGACCGCGAGTTCGAGCAGAAGGCCGGCGAGACCGAGGAATCGCGCCGCCTGCGCTGGAGCGCCCGGCTCAACAACTCGCTGATCAACAACTTCCGCGGCGAGTGGCCGGCCAACTGGAACGGCCAACCTTTCGACAACAGCTTCTGGCTGCGCAATCCCACCGTCATCGACGAGCGACTGATGGAGTATCGCGATGGTCGCGAGGTCGGCATTGCCGAGCCCTTCGCCCCGCGTGCGGTCGAGCTGCGCCGTCATTTCGTCGAAAACCCGGAAGTCATGCGTCACTTCGCCGATCCACCGCGAGCCTGGGATGAGGCCTTCCGCGCCAATGACGGCGGCGTGGCCTATCTTGTGAAAAGCCTGATTCCGGTCTGCGACCCGGCCATCAAGCGCGCCCAGGTGCGCGGGCAGCTCGAGATCCAGGTCCGCCGTCTGGTCGACCGCCTCGCCAGCTTCCACAGCGCCACCGACGGCGATGCCCGCGCCAAGAAGCGCGACCTCGTGCACACCGTGCTGCGTGGCCTCGCGACCTGCATCCAGCAGCAGCTCTTCGGTGAACTGGTGGCGGCACTGCAGATCGCCGACATCGCGCTACGTGACATCTACTTCCGCATCGCCACCGCGCAGCCCTCCGACGATCAGGCAGGCGGCAACGGCAAGGCCGTTGGTGGGGTTGCACAGTCGACCGGTGCCGCCGTCGACTTGGGCGCCATCTTCGCAGACGTCTTCGGCGACGACACCAGCCACAACGCCCCACCGCCGTCCGGCGTGCTGGAGGACCGGGCCGAGCGCTTCGCCCGGGAGGCCGCCGAATACTGGCTGGAGAACATGCGCCGTGTCGGCGCCGACGAGAAGGCGCTATCGCACTTCGGCATCGAGCGCCAGCATCTCGGCTGGATGATCGACGAGCTGGTGGTGGGCGCCCATCGCCTGAAGCTGATCGACCAGCTCTCGCTGGACGTCCGGGCGCTGGAGAACGCCGCCAATGCCAAGTGGGAGGAGATCGCCGAGCGCCAGGTGCGCACCGCCGCCTCGGCACTGAACGGCTACATCAGCGCACTGGGTTTCGACCACCTGCCGCTCGAGCAGCGGCCCGGCCTGCCGCCCAACGCCCCACTGCGGCGCGTCTTCCAGAGTCCGCCGCCGGCCGCCGACGGTGCCCCGGTGCTGAGCGAGGATCCGGCGCCGATATACGCCGACTACTGCAAGGACTGGATGCGCGCCTTCCTGCAGCTTGCCATGGACAATGTCGGCTACGAGGGCGGCCGCGAGGTCACCGCGGAGCAGAACGATCGCCTGGGCGCCATTCTCCGCGCCGTGGCGGCCTGAGCACTTCATGCTGGTGCGCGCATCCGTCGTTACGCTGGCCGATCCGGGTCACGCGATCTTGCGCATCGATGGGCTCGACGCCGCGCCCGAAGGTCTCGCGCTCTCGATCCAGCGGCAGCAGGGGCCCGACATTCATCTTGCCGACGACGGCTGGCGGCGCACCGAGGCCTGGCTGATCCCGGCGGAAGTCGCGCGCAAAGGTGACATTCTGGAATTCCATCTTGGACCGGAGATCTGCGACCGGCTGGCGGGCATTGCGACGGTCAGGCTCCGGGTCAAGGAACCAGATATCGGCGTCGTCGGCACGACAGTAGTTGCCTGGCCCTCTATGCTGACCTCGGGCGCGGCTGGCTCGAGCGGCACCTATGACGACACGGTACGGCTGCGCCGGCTGCAGCAACCCGCGTCGCCGCCCGAACCCGAGCCGGAGATGCCGGCGCCCTTCGAGCCGCCCATGCCAGCGCCGGAATTGCACGCTGCCCGCGATGTTCCCCCAGTCAGTACGAAGCCGCGCCCCGTTATTCCCAACCGGGCCATCGCCGTGATCGCTCTTCTGATCGTCGGAGGCGCCGGCTACGCCGCCTATGACCATTTCAAGCAGCATCCGCAGGTCGTCGTTGCCACCGCGCCGCCAGCCGCCACGCCGCCGGTGAGCGAGCAACCGAAGAAATCCGTCCGCGACACGGTGGCCGACTATCTCGCGACCAAGCCCAGCGCCGAGGCGATGCTGGCCAAGGCGCGCGATTTGGCAAAAGCGGGCGACCAGGCCGCCGCCTTTCTGGTATTCCGCCGTGCTGCCGAAGCTGGTAGCGCACCCGCCCAACTGGAACTCGGTACCTTCTACGATCCGCTGGCTCAGCCGCCCCGCGAAGGCTTCACGCCCGACGCCACGCGCGCCGCCGACTGGTACGAGCGCGCGGCCCTTGCAGGCATCGCCGAAGCGCAGCGCAGGCTCGGCCTACTGCTTGCCAAGGGTGGTTCTGGCCTTGCTGCCGACGTCGCCAAGGCCAAGACTTGGCTACAGCAGGCCGCCGCCCAGAACGACGCCGAGGCCACGAAGGCCCTTAGCGCCTTGACACGTTGAAACTGAGCCTTGTGCAACGGGGCTGAAGCAGGACTGTGTCGCTGCCCGTCGTCACACGGCGGGCCAGGATGCCGAGATGGCGGAATCGTGGACATGAACTCGACGACCGCCAGCAGCTTTCAAGCGCCACCGCGCCCGCATCATTGCCTACCGCGTCTGCGGGGCGAACGGCCCCGCAACGTGAGCTGACGTACGCTACACCGCCATGCGCTGGTGCAGGTCGAACATGATCCAGAAGCTGCCGCCGACCATGATGAAGATCAGCACGGCGGTGAACACGATGGCGAGCAGGTTTTCCTTCGGTGTCGAGGTAAGATTGAGATGCAGGAAAAATCGGAGGTGGACCAGAATCTGCAGAATGGCGGCGATGCCGATCACCAGCATTGTGCGGCCGGGGGGCAGCACATGGCTGGCAACCAGCCAGAAGGGAATGACGCTCAGGATGACGGCAAGCGCAAACCCGATCAGGTAGGTGCGGAGACCGTGTTCGGAGGTCGGGTGTTCCATCACAGCAGCCCCGGAAGATAGACGATCGAGAAGATGCCGACCCAGGCGATATCGAGGAAGTGCCAGAACAGGCCGAGCCGGAACAGGCGTGAGGTCACAGGCAGCGTCAGGCCCTTGAAGAGCACCTGACCGGACATGATCAGGATCCAGGTCAGGCCGACACTCACATGCACGCCGTGGGTGCCGACCAGCGTGAAGAACGCCGACAGGAAGCCACTGCGGTCGGGACCGGCGCCGACAGCGATCATGCCGGCGAATTCGCGAATCTCCAGGCACACGAAGCCCGCGCCCAGCACGAAGGTGACGAGCAACCAGGCGAGAACGGCGGACCTGTTGCCCGCCTTCGAGGCCAGTGACGCCATCCCGAAGGTCGTGCTGGAGATCAGCAGCAACATCGTTTCCAGCGCCGCATTCGACAGGTCGAACAGGTCCTTGCCGGCGGGGCCACCGGCGGTGTTGTTGACCATGATGACGTAGGTCGCAAACAGAAGCGCGAAGATGACGGCATCGCCCATCAGGTAGAGCCAGAAGCCGAGCGCCTTTTGCTCGCGGGTCTCGGCTTCCTCGCGCTCATGGGCGCGTTCCGCGGCGGACATCACGCTCATGTCCCGCCCTCTGCCCGGCTTCCGAGGGCGCGATAGCGCGCCTCCTCGATCTTCGCTACTTCGGCAGCGCGAATCACGTACTCGGCCTCATCGTCCGACGACTTGGCGATCATGGCGACCCACATCGCCAGCCCGCAGGCGATCACCAGCCACCAGATATACCAGATCACGGCAAAGCCCAGTACGAAGGCAAGGGCGCCCATGACGACGCCGACCATCGAGTTCTTCGGCATGTAAATGTCTTCGTAGTGCGCCGGCCGCTGGTAGGCGACGCCGCGTTCCTTCATGTCGAGGAAGGGTTCGCGATCACGCACCTCGGGCAGTACCGCAAAATTGTAGACCGGCGGTGGCGACGACGTCGACCATTCAAGCGTGCGGCCGTCCCATGGATCGCCGGTGCTGTCACGGGTCAGATCGCGGTCACGGATGCTGACGTAGAGCTGCATGACCATGCAGCCAATGCCGCACAGCACAACCACGGCGCCGAGCGCCGCCACCATCAGGTAGGGCTGCCAAGATGGGTCGTTGTAGTGCTCCATGCGGCGCGGCATGCCCTTGAAGCCCAGGATGTAGAGCGGCATGAACGCCAGATAGAATCCGACGAACCAGCACCAGAAGGAGCGCGCGCCCCAGGCACGATCGAACGCGAAACCGAAGGCCTTGGGGAACCAGTACATGTAGCCGGCGAGGTAGCCGAACAGCACGCCGGGAATGATCATGTTGTGGAAATGCGCGACCAGGAAGGTCGTGTTGTGCATCAGGAAGTCGGCCGACGGGATGGCCAGCAGCACGCCGGTCATGCCGCCGATCACGAAGGTCACCATGAAACCGATGCTCCACAGCATCGATGGGTGAAACTCGATGCGGCCGCGATACATGGTGAGCAGCCAATTGAACACCTTCACCCCGGTCGGCACGGCGATGATCATGGTGGTGATGCCGAAGAAGGCGTTGACGTTGGCGCTCGACCCCATTGTGAAGAAATGGTGCAGCCAGACGGTGAACGACAGGATGGCGATCGCCGCGGTCGCATAGACCAGCGATTCGTAGCCGAATAGCCGCTTGCGCGAGAACGTCGAGACGACCTCGGAGAAGACGCCGAAGGCCGGCAGGATCAGGATGTAGACTTCGGGATGGCCCCAGATCCAGAACAGGTTGGGGTAGTTCATCATGTTGCCGCCGTGGGCATTGGTGAAGAAATGCATGCCGGCAAGGCGGTCGAGCGCCAGCAGGCCGCAGGCCACGGTGAGGGCGGGAAAGGCGAAGGCCATCAGGACGCTGGTGCAAAGCGCCGTCCAGACGAACGGCGGCATCCGCATCAGGGTCATGCCTGGCGCGCGGCGTTTCAGAATGGTGACGATGAAGTTGATGCCGCTCAGCGTCGAACCGACGCCGCTGATCAGGATCGCCCAGATCCAGTAGTCGACGCCGACGCCGGGTGTGTACTCCACGCCCGAATAAGGCGGATAGCCAGTCCAGCCCGCGGTCGAAAACTTGCCGATCACCAGCGACACCAGCACCAACCCGGCACCCGCCGAGGTGAGCCAGAGGCTGAGCGAATTCAGGAAGGGAAAAGCCACGTCGCGTGTGCCGATCTGCAGCGGCACGGCAATGTTGAGCAAGCCGGTCATGAACGGCATCGCCATGAAGAAGATCATGATGGTGCCGTGCGAACTGAAGATCTGGTCGAAATGCTCGGGCGGAAGATAGCCGCCGGAGTTGAGGGCGACGGCTTGCTGAGCACGCATCATGATGGCGTCGACGAAACCGCGCACCAGCATGATCAGCGCCACCACGATGTACATGATGCCGATGCGCTTGTGATCGACGCTGGTCAGCCACTCGGTCCAGAGATATTTCCACGCCTTCAACCACGTCACCACGATGGCGACCAGGAGCGCACCACCAACAGTTACCGCCGCACCGCCGACGGCGACCCAGCTGTAGAGCGGCAGTGCCTCGATCGTCAGTCTACCGAACATCTGGCTATCTCCGGGCCGGCGACGTGGCGGCGCCGGACGCATGGCCGCCGTGAGTGAACTTGGCGATGATCGAGTCGTAGAGACCGGGCTCAACCGCCGAATAATATGCAATCGGATTGCGACGGCTCTTGGCGGCGAGCGCCGGGTAGGTGGTGGCGTCGAGTTTGGCAGATCCCTGTTTGGCTTTGGCCACCCAGACGTCGAAGTCCGCCGGCGTCTGGGCAATCACCTCGAAATGCTGATCGGAGAAGCCGCCCCCGCTGTACTGGCTGTTCCTGCCGACGAACTTGCCAGGCTCATCGGCCAGGAGCTGGAGTTTCGTCTGCATGCCTGCCATGGCGTAGATCTGACCGGCGAGCTGCGGCACGTAGAAGGAATTCATCACCGTGTCCGAAGTGATCTTGAGGCTGACCGGCCGGCCGCTCGGAAATGCAAGCTGGTTCACAACCGCGATGCCCTGCTCCGGATAGATGAACAGCCACTTCCAGTCCTGCGCCACGACCTGGACCTCAAGCGGGGCGACGGGAGAAGCGATCGGCCGGTAGGGATCGAGCTTGTGGGTGCTGCGCCACACCAACACGGCGACGGCGACGACGATCAGCGCCGGAATGACCCAGACCACCGTATCGATTCGCACCGATTCGGCCCATTTGGGCGTGTAGGCAGCCCCGGTATTTGTGGCGCGATACCGCCAAGCAAAAAATAGCGTGAGAAGGATGACCGGTACAACCACCAGCATCATCACGACGAAGGCGTCGATCAGCAGGTCGCGCTCGGCGAGCGCAATCGGTCCCTTTGGATCAAGGACAGCCGAACGTCGGAGATCGCACGCACCTGCGACAAGTACGGCGCCGACGATGGCCGTCATCCGAAGCAATTGATTGAAAGCCTGCTTCACGCTCCCCCGCTCAAGCTCTGCCGTGAGCACTCAGAGGACAGTGAAGCGATGAAACGCGGAGAGCAACCTTTCATTTTCCCTGCCGCGGCGGACACGCTGCAGAGCTAG
>CALFRN010000238.1 GCA_937919085.1 uncultured Reyranella sp. | reverse complement strand
TCAGGACCATGCCAGGCGTAGCGCTCTCTGAAGAGCTTTTGGGGCACGCCGGGGGAGACCCGGTGGCACGGACGCCTTGGTTTGGGCACTTGGCTCACGACAGGGAGCCGCCCCGGCAAAGCGACCGGGCGGCTCGGCCTTTGAAGACAGACCTCATGCAATGATGACAAAAGAATAGCCCATAATTTGCTGATTCGGAAGTTGACAAATTGCAAGTCAGCATTGCGGATTTCGCCCGGCTGCCAGCACTTTGCCGGCAGGGCACCGGACCCGCCGAAACCACGGAGGTGACTGGAAAAACCATCCACCGCACTGCAGCGGCGAAGCATCACGGAACCGACACCAGTCGTTCATGTGCCTCGTCTAGCGTTCGCCCTCAAATTTCGAGGGAGTACCCGCCATGTTGCTGCGTCGCCGCCACCTTATCGCCGCGTCTGGTCTTGCCGTCGCCGGCTCGGCGCTGCCCCGGATCGCCATCGGCCAGACCGACCGGCGGCCTGACATCACCATCGCGGTGCAGCAGATCGCCAACAGCGCCGCCCTGGAGCCCCTGCGCGAGCAGTCCAATGTCGGCCAGCGCGCCTTCTCGTTCATCTACGAGCGCCTGATCTCGCAGAACCTGCTCGGCCAGCTCGAGGAGGTGCCGGGCCTGGCCGAAAGCTGGAAGCGCATCGACGAGCGGACGGTGGAATTCACCCTGCGCAACGGCGTGCGCTTTCACAACGGCGACGAAATGACGGCCGATGACGTGGTCTTCACCTTTAGCCGCGAGCGCATGTTCGGTCCCGAGTACGACATGGCCAGCAGCAAGACGCTGTTCACGTCGGTGCTGATCCGCGACACCACGCAGGGCAAGAACCTGCCGCCGGAAGTGCCGGCCGTCGCCAAGCGCCTGTTTCCGGCGCTGGAGAAGGTCGAGGCGATCGACAAGTACACGGTGCGCTTCACCAACCGCACGCCCGACGTCACGCTCGAAGGTCGCATCGGCCGCATGGGCAGCGACATCGTCTCGCGCCGCGCCTTCAGCGAGGCCAAGACCTGGCTCGACTGGGCGCGCGCACCTGTTTCCACCGGCCCCTACAAGGTGCGGGAATTTCTGACCGATCGGTCGTTGATGCTGGATGCCCACGACGACTATTGGGGTGGCCGGCCGCCGGTCAAAAGCGTGCGGCTGGTGGTGGTGCCCGAGGTGGCGACCCGCATCAACGGCCTGCTCGCCGGCCAGTTCGACTTCATCTGCGACGTGCCGCCCGACCAGATCCCGGGCATCGAGAAGAACCCCAAGTTCGAGGTGCTGGGCAGCACCATCGTCAATCACCGGCTGACGGTATTCGACAAGCACCATCCCCAACTCGTCGATCCGCGCATCCGCCAGGCATTCACCCATGCCATCGACCGTCAGGCGATCGTCGACAGCCTGTGGTCGGGGCGGACCCGCGTGCCGGCCGGCCTGCAGTGGGAATTCTACGGTCCGATGTTCGTCGAGGGATGGACGGTGCCGGCGTATGACGTCGCCAAGGCCAAGGCGCTGGTCAAGGCCGCCAACTACAAGGGCGATGCGATTCCGTTCCGGCTGCTGAGCAACTACTACACCAACCAGGTGGCCACTGCGCAGGTGCTGGTCGAGATGTGGCGGCAGGCCGGCCTCAACGTGCAGATCGAGATGAAGGAGAACTGGCAGCAGATCTTCGAGAAGAACAGCCCGCGCGCGGTGCGCGACTGGTCGAACAGCGCCGGTTTCAACGATCCGATCTCCTCGATCGTTGCCCAGCACGGCCCGCAGGGCCAGCAGCAACAGGTCGGTGAATGGACCAACGAGGAGATGAACAAGCTCTCCGTTGCCATGGAAGTCGAGACCGACATTCAGAAGCGCAAGGCGATGTTCAAGCGCATGCTCGAGATCTGCGAGCGCGAAGATCCCGCCTTTACGGTGCTGCACCAGAACGCGACCTTCACCGCCAAGCGCAAGGACATCCGCTGGAAGGCCTCGCCGTCGTTCGCGATGGAATTCCGCACCGTCAATTTCGCCACGAACTGAGGCGGATGGCGATGGCTGCGCCTCTGCTGGTGCTGCGGAATCTCACCGTCGATTTCCATAACGGTGAACGCCTCTCGCGCGCCGTCGACATCGCCGAGTTCGAAATCGGCGCCGGCGAGGCGGTGGGCGTCGTGGGCGAGTCGGGCTCGGGCAAAAGCGTCACCTGGCTGGCCGCCTTGGGCCTGTTGCCAACGCGGGCAAGCGTGGGCGGTTCGGTCAGGATCGACGGGCAGGAACTCGTCGGGGCACCGGCGGCCACGCTGGAGCGCTTACGCGGCAAGCGCATTGCCATGATCTTCCAGGATCCGTCGAGCTGTCTCAATCCGGTGCATCGCATCGGCTGGCAGCTCAGCGAGGCGCTCGGCCTCCACCGCGGCCTGGAAAGCGCGGCGGCGCAGGCCGAAGCCCTGCGGCTGCTCGACCAGGTTGGCATCGCCGATGCGCGGCGGCGTCTCTCAGACTACCCGCACCAGCTTTCGGGCGGGCTGAACCAGCGCGTCATGATCGCCATGGCACTCGCCGGCCAGCCCGACCTGCTGGTGGCCGATGAGCCGACGACGGCGCTCGACGCCACGATCCAGGCACAGATTCTCGTCCTTCTGCGCACGATCCGTCGCGACACCGGTATGGCGCTGGTGCTGATCAGCCACGATCTCGGCGTGGTCGCCGAAAATGTCGACCGGGTCGCCGTGATGTATGCCGGCCGCCTGGTCGAGGAGGCGATGGGGGCCGATCTGTTCGGTGCGGCCCGCCATCCCTACACGCAGGGACTTCTGGCGGCGTTGCCGGCGCTCACCGGTCCGCGCCAGCGGCTGACGGCGATCCCCGGCACCGTACCGGATCCCTGGAGTGTGTCTTCGGGGTGCCGGTTCGCGCCGCGCTGCCCGGTTGCCGAGCCGCGCTGCGCCCAACAGCCACCGCCCAGCCGCCGAATCGGCCTGCTGCACCGGGCGGCCTGCCATCTCGCCGTCGAGGCTGGCCGGTCGGTGTGGGCTATGCCGCAGGCAGCGGAATGACGGCACTGCTCAAGGCGGTCGATCTCTGCCGCGACTATCGGGTTCACACCGGGCGCGGGCTCTTTGCCGCCAAGGCGATACTGCGCGCCGTCGACGGCGTGTCCTTCGAGATCGAGGCCGGCCGCACCCTGGGACTCGTGGGCGAGTCGGGCTGCGGCAAGTCCACCACCGGCAAGCTGGCGCTGGGGCTGATCGCCCCGACGTCGGGCAGCGTGCGCTATCGCGGCGTCGCCATGCCGCCTACCGGCAGCCCGCCGTGGCGCGAGCTGCGCCGCAAGATGCAGATGGTCTACCAGGACCCGCTGGGCGCCCTCGATCGCCGCCTGCCGGTAGGCGTCCAGATCATGGAACCACTGGTCATCCACGGCACGCTCCTGCCCAACGAACACCGCGAGCGCGCGGCGGCGGTCATGGAGGCCGTGGGCCTGCTGCCGCATCAGTTCGATCGCTACCCGCACGAGCTCTCCGGTGGCCAGCGCCAGCGCGTGGTGCTGGCGCGTGCGCTCATGACCGAACCCAATCTGCTGGTCTGCGATGAGCCGATCTCGGCCCTCGACGTGTCGATCCAGGCGCAGGTGGTGAACCTGCTGCTCGATCTGCAGGACCGGCTGGGCATCGCCTATCTCTTCATCAGTCACGATCTCAGGGTCGTGCGCCAGGTCAGCCACGACGTGGCGGTGATGTATCTCGGCCGCATCGTCGAGCAGGGCGAGGCCGAGAGCCTGTTCGCCGAGCCGGCGCACCCCTATACGCGGGCCCTGGTGTCGGCGATTCCGGTGACCGGGGGCGGCTCGCGCCGCGAGCGGTTGCTGTTGCAGGGCGATCCGCCCAGTCCGGTCGATGTGCCGACGGGCTGCGCCTTCCATCCGCGCTGCCCCTTCGAGGTGGCGCAATGCCGAAGTGAACGGCCAAAGCTCGAGCCGCTGCCCGGTGGCCACCCCGGTGGCCGGCGGGTTGCCTGTCACCGCGTCGGCGAGCCCGCCTTCAGGGTCGCCGCCTGATGCTGACGTTCGCGGTCTCCCGCCTGCTGCGTGCGGGCCTCACCATCCTCTTCGTCATGACCTTCGCCTTCGTCGTGCTGCGCCTGTCGGGCGATCCGGCGCTGCTCATCATGTCGGTCGATGCGCCGCCGGAGGCGATAGCAGCGTTTCGCAAGGCCTGGGGGCTCGAGCGGCCCCTCTGGGAGCAGTACCTGGCCTATGTCGGCCATGCGACGACCGGCGACTTCGGCAAGTCGATGCGCGACGGCCGGCCCGCCATCGAGCTCGTGATGGAACGCGTGCCGGCGACGCTCGCCATCACCTTGCCCGCGCTGGCGCTGAAAATCGGCATCGGCATTCCCGCCGGCATCTATGCAGCCCTCCACCGCAACACCTTCGCCGACCGTCTTACCATGGCGGTGTCGGTCGCGGGCTTCACCATGCCGAGCTTCGTGCTGGCGCTGGTGCTGGTCCTGATCTTCGCCGTCACGCTGGGCTGGCTGCCGGCGAGCGGCGCCGACTCTCCGATCCATGCCATTCTGCCCATCGTGACGCTGGGCACCGCGGGCGCTGCCATCATGGCCCGCTTCACGCGCTCGGCAATGCTCGAGGTGCTGGGCCAACCCTATATCCGCGCCGCCTCGGCCAAGGGCGTGACCTGGCCGCGCGTCGTGGCGCGGCATGCCCTGCCCAACGCCGCGATCCCGACCGTCACCATCATCGGCTTCATGATCGGCAGTCTTGTGGCGGGCGCCGTCGTCGTTGAAACGGTCTTCGCCTGGCCCGGCGTCGGCCGCCTGCTGGTTTCGGCGGTCGCCAACCGCGACCTCTCCGTGGTGCAGGCCATCCTGATGGTGATCGCGGCCTGGATGGTGTCGGCAAACCTGGCCGTCGATCTAGCCTATGGCTGGCTCGATCCGCGCGTTCGCGGCGCGTCTGCCGGCGGACACTAGGGGCCGGGCGATGGCGATGCGCGACTCCCTCCCGGCCGTCCTGCCCGCGACGGGCATCGCCGCGCTCGCGCGGCGCATTGCCGGACTGCCGCTCGGCGTCTCCTTCGCCGGTCTCTGGCTGGTAGCCATGGTCGTGATCGCTCTCGGCGCCGAATTCATGCTGCCGTATTCCATCACCGCCTTCGACCTCAAGGCGCGGCTCATGCCGCCGGTGCTGTTCGGTGGCGGCATCGCCCATCCCCTCGGCACCGACGAACTCGGCCGCGACGTCTTCTCACGTCTGTTGTTGTCGATCCGCATGAGCCTCCTCATCGCCTTCTTCGGCACCTTGATCGCCACCACGTTGGGCACCGCGCTGGGCTTCCTCGCCGCCCATTTCCGTGGCCGCCTCGAATCGGTGATCCTGATGGCGATCGACTTCCAGGCCAGCATGCCGTTCATGATCATCGCGCTCTCGGTGCTGGCCTTCTTCGGCAACTGCCTGCCGCTGTTCATTGCCCTGATGGGTTTCCATTCCTGGGAGCGCTATGCCCGCATCTCCCGTGGCCTGACGCTGGCGGCCAACGAGCAGGGCTATGCCGCGGCGGTGCGCCAGCTCGGCGCCGGCCCGGGCCGCATCTACGGGTTGCACATCCTTCCCAACATCGCCTCGACCCTGATCGTATCGATGACGCTCACCTTTCCCGAGATCATCCTGCTGGAAAGCGGTCTGTCGTTCCTCGGGCTTGGCGTGCAGCCGCCGCTCACCTCGCTCGGCAACATGGTGGGCTATGGCCGCGAATACATCACGCGCGCGCCCTGGATCATGCTGGCGCCGGCCGGCGTGATCGTGCTGACGACGCTGTCGATCAGCCTGCTGGGCGACTGGCTGCGCGACCGCCTCGATCCGACGCTCCGCTAGGACACCGATTGGCGTCCGTTCACAGACGCTCGATGATGCCGCCCTTCATCGTCGTGTCGTTCGGCTTGTAGTTTGGGCGCGGCGCCTTGAATCTGCCGCCGGCTTCGACCGCACGATTGATGCGGTCCAGCCGGATGAGCTTCCAGCGCGTCGCGTCGCCTGCCGGGTGGGGCCCCCGGATCTGATAGGCGCGAAGCAAGGTGTCGCCGCTGCGATTGCGACCCAGCAAATGCGGTTCGACGATGTGTTCTCCGTCCGGAAGCGAGAGCCTGAGGCGAAGACCGCCGCGGATCGCCTCCTTGATCGTATAGAAGGGCATCGCTTCCGGCTTCTCCAGGTGGCCTCAACGTCATTTCCCCGATACCCAACGCGGCAGGCGTTGTCCAACCGGCGAAGCGGCACACCTCTCATTTGGTTACGGCAAAGTTCCAATATGATTACAAATTGA
>CALFRN010000237.1 GCA_937919085.1 uncultured Reyranella sp. | reverse complement strand
AAATCGAGGCCGTCCCCGCCTAACCCCTGTCTCTACTGAGGAGGAATGAAGATGGACAACGAAACCCGCCTCTCCCCGCTCCAGCGCCGGTCGGCGACCTTCTACGACTGCCGCACCGGCAAGTGGAATCACGAGTACCTGCGGATCAGCGCCGTCTATCGCTGCCTCAGCCGGTACGGGATGGACCGGCAGTCGGCCATCCGCCGCCTTGCCGAGCGTGGCGTCGAGAAGCCGGCGCGGCTGGTTGAACTCTGGATGCGAGGCCCGCTCCGGCACCTCAGCGCCACCTAACCCCACCTGTAACGGGAGGAATGAGGAATGACAATCACCGACATGGACGACTGGCGCACCCGCTTGCAAGACACAGCCCGCGAAGCAGCGGACGCCCGCGCCGACCGTGACCGCCTCTCCGCTTTCAATGCGGAACTGGTGGCGGCGCTGGATGCCGTGATCGCGCGGGCCGAATGGAACGGGCGCAGGCAGGGATGGGATTTGCCGTGCGACATGCCGGCGGGGACAATCACCACCGCCCGCGCCCTTATCGCCAAAGCCCGTGATGGAAAGGGGTAGAGGATGACCGAGGATCAGGCTTTGCAGGCTATCGAGGGCGATTATATAGATAACAAACCGACTCGGCAGCCAGTGGTAGCATGATCGGCATGAAGCGCCAGAAGCAGCCCCGCCAAAAAGCCATGCGCCCCACGGCGCGACTGTCGTTGAACCCGGACGATCTAACAGACGGCTACCGCCTTCGCCGCGAGGATGATTCCGGCAAGGTAACGGGCATCACGCTATCGCGGGACGACGTACTCCATCTGGCCCGCAGTATGTCCCAGTTCGCGCATCAAATGCTGGCACAGGACCAGCAGCCGGTTCTGTCAAAAGACCCGACCGCAATTTGAGATAGCGTCCCACGGGCCTAGGTCGCCTTAGCGACCACCGGCTTCGGCCGGGTCCACCGCCATAAGGCGGTGGCTTCAGCCCGTGGGAGTTAGCGAATCTTAGTTAGAAATCCGATTCTAGTGCTAGCGCCGCCTTGCATTGTACCAGCGCAGCCACTCGGCTATGTCCGAAAGGCGCGGAACACCGCCCGCGCCCTTATTACCAAAGCGCGCTCCGCTCAGGCTCCCGCAGACCGCGATGCGTGATCGCGGCCTTTCCAAACGGTGGGGATTCTATACCGCGCCACGGAAAATTCAAGAGATTGGTTCGCAGGCAGGGATTCGAACCCCGATTGGCCGGACCAAAACCGGCTGTCCTACCGTTAGACGACCCGCGAGCGATGGTGTTGGCGCGCCTTCCGGCGCCTACGCGACGGCGGCGATCTGGTCCGGGCGCATTTCCACCGGGGCGACGCGGCCGAGTATGCCCATGAGCACGCTGACCCGTCCGCCCTTGTCCTGCTGGACGAGGCCGTGCAGGCCGTGGAAGGGGCCGCCGTCGTCCACACGCACCGTCTCGCCGGGGATGAACCGCGCCCGCGTCGGCGCCGGGCCGTCGAGGCGGATAGCCCCACCATCCTGCTTCTGCCGGTCCTGCAGGCCCTTGATGGCACGGTGGGGGATACGGCATAGGGAGCCGTCGGGATATGTCAGCAAGCGCGAAACGCCACGGGTGTTGGCGATGGGCGACCACGGCCGTTCCGGCGGCACGACCACGAACAGGTAGCGCGGGAACAGCGGTCGCGCTTCGAACCGATGCGCCCGGTTCTTCCGCAGCTTCACCATGCACTCCGGCATCCATGCCAGGTAACGTTGTTCGGTGATACCCCGCAGGGCTTCGCGTTCCTTGCCGGCCTTGGTGTAGACCACGGCCCACAGGTTCTGCGGTTCCATCGCCTCTATGATCGGGTGAGTTTTTTCAGGCATTGCGTATTTTCTGATTGACGGATTGAGCATCATTGCCTATATGTAGGCAATCAGCGCGGGGACAGGCCCCGGCAGGACAGGGCGAGGAGGCCCAACCGAGATGACCACGACATACACCGTTCTTGACGCCGCCGGCTCTATCGAGGATAGCGACTTGACCATCGACGCCGCCGCGCGCTGCGTCATGAGCTACGACGGTCACGATTTCGCCATCGAGCCGGCCGCTGACGGTCGCGGCTTCGACCTCTTCGTCACCGAGTTCAGCCGGAACTCCACGCTCGGCGGCAGGCCGATGGTCAAGTCGCGGATTTTCAGCCTCGCCGACACCCGCGAGGCAGCGGAAGCCGACATCTTCAAGCAGGTGATCGACCACGCCGACTGGTGGAAGGGCATGGAGGTGCTGACCGACGCCGACTATGCCGAGCGCGAGGCGGAGTTCATGGCCGATGCCTGACCGCATCGACCGCCTCGGGGCGACGGTGTTCACGGTCCCGTCGCCCGACGCCCTGCCCGACCTGATCGCGCGCATCGCGCGGCTGTGGGCTGAATTGCACGAGGCCGACCGCGCTCTGGCCCTTGAGGTTGCGCGAAAGCTGCCCGGCATGGAAATCCGCCGCACATGACCGTCACCCCCATCTATCTCCGCGCTGCCGGCGAGGCCCTGTATGGCGCCCGCTGGCAGCGGCCGCTCGCCCGTGATCTCGCTGTGTCCGAGCGCACGATGCGCTATTGGGCGGCCGGCTCCAGTGTGCCGGGGGGCGTCGCGGACGATCTCCGCCGCCTGCTGACCGCGCGCCGCATCGTGATCGACGGGCTGCTCGCGGCGTAGCTCAGCCATTGCTATCCCCCTTCTCCTTCTTGGAGCGGATGCGGGCGGCAAGATGGACGCGCGCGAGGCCCTGTACCTTCCTTTCGCCCTTCACTAGACGCGCGGCGCTCTTCAGTCCCTCGTTCCCCGCGTCGCTGACGGCTGACACGATTTCATCGGCCAGTACGGCGCAGCGAGACAGCGAGCGGATGTCGTGAGCGAGCTTGTACGTCCAGTCCGCCTTCTCCGCCGCCATTGCCCCTCGCCGGATTGACCTCAGTTCATCGCTCACTTTGTCGCTCATTCAACCTCCTCCACATCCGCCGCCACGGGAAGGCGGGCGGGGCGTTTGTCCATGAATGCCGGGATGTCATCGAGGGCCGCGATGCGTACCCGCTCCCGCTCGGCCGCTGCGTCGCGCACCCGGCGTTGCTCGGCCTCGTCGGCTTCCTTCCGCCGGGCAACCTCTGCGTCACGCTCGGCCAGCGTCATGCCGTCGTACCAGCGGCCCGGAGCGTTGAGTTTCCCGGCCGCGTCGACCGGCGGCGGCGCGCTGTAGCTCGCTCCCTGCGCCCCGGTTTCGCGGGCCTGCCGCGCCTCGGCAACCGGCTTGGCGAAGTACGACCATGATCCTGGTAGCCAGTTCGGCGCCTTGGCGCGCTGGCGTCCCGCCGCTGCCGTCACCGCGTCGATCACATCGGCCGCCGTCGCGCCGCCGTCCAGCCACCCCCGCATCGTCGCCGCGCTCGCCAGTCCCGGCGGTGCCGTGTGCGGTTCCAGCCCCAGCACGGCAAGGCACTTGGCCTGCAATCCGAGGATCGGATCAGCAGCAGCGACCGGCCCGGCAGGCTCCGGCGGCGATGACTCGGGCGCGCTGTTCCCTACTGCTGCTGTTATCTGGCTTCTAGCTTCTGGCTTCTGGGCTTTATCCCCGTCGACAACCTGGGGGTTAACCCCCCCGTTATCCGGCGGGTTTTGTTTCCCCTTTAGGCGGGGGTTGCCGCCGCGCTTGCCGTTGTCCGCGTCGGCGTCGGCCTTGGCTTTATCCCTCACCATGCGGCGACTGTAGATCGTGCCGGTACCGGTGCGGCTGAACACGCCGGCCGCGTCGAGTTCCGCGACAAGGCGCCCGACTTCTGCCGTCGTGCCGCCAAGCATCGCCGCGATCTGCTGCAATGACGGCGCGACGCCGTTCACAACGAGATGGCCGTATGGCTCCGCGTCGTGCATCAGCGCCAGCATGTCGGCCCACAGGCCGCGCGCCGCATAGCCGCACATCCGCAGACCAGGGTCCGCGCGCCAGTCTGCCGGATACCACTTCATCCAAGGTTGCCGCCGGCTCATGCCGTTCCCCGCTCGTCGCTGAATGTCGTCGTCATCTCGTGGAACCGCAGGCGTACCGTGCCGGTCGGGCCATTGTTCTGCTTGGCCACGATCACGTCGGCTTCATGCTTGATCGCCTCGTAATCGGCCTGCCATGCCGCGATGCGAGAGGCGAACGATCCGTCATGCTCGCCCTCCCGCCTCTGCGGCTCGGCGCGCTTGCGGTAATAGGCTTCGCGATAGAGGAACAGCACCACGCGGGCGTCTTCCTCCAGCCGGCCGGAATCGCGAAGGTCGGCCAGTTGCGGGCGCTTGTCGTCGCGCTGTTCGACCGCTCGGGATAGCTGGTTCAGGGCCAGCACCGGCACGTCAAGTTGCTTGGCGATCACCTTCAAGCCCTCGCTGGCTTCCGTGACGCGCTCGTATTGCGAGGCATTCGGCCGCGTCGGCGGGATCAGGCCAACGTGGTCGATCACGGCGAGGGCCAGCTTGCCCCCCATCTCGTGCCGCAGGCGGCGCAGGGTGGCGCGGATGTCGGGGATCGTCCGGCTCGGCGTGGCATCAAACATCAGCGGCATGTTGCCGACGCTTTTCGCGGCATCGTCCAGCGCCAGCCGGTCATGTGCGTCGAGGCGGGCATAGCGCAGGCGCGTCAGCGGCACGCCGGAGAAGCGGGACAGAAGGCGTCGCGTCAGCATCTCCACCGATTCCTCCAGCGAGAGGAAGGCCACCGGGGCGCCGGACAGGGCGACGTTGGCGGCGACGGTGAGGGCGAACGCCGTCTTGCCCATGCCGGGCCGGGCAGCGGCGATGGTCATCTCGCCGCGATGCAGGCCGCCAAGGTTCTCGTCCAGTGCCCGCAGGCCCGTGGCGAGGCCGGAGACGCCGCCGTGCTCCCGCGCCGCGTCGATGGCCGCCAGGCCCTCGCGGACGGCCTGTGCGGCCATCCTGTGCGCAATGGTGGTCGTCCCGTGCCCCCGCAGGGCCAGAAGCCCCTGTTCCACACGGTCAAGGCAGGCATCGAACGGCTCGCTGGCGTCGACAAAGCCGGCATCGGCAGACAGGGTGGCGGCAAGCTGCTGGGCCTCGCGACGCAGCCAGTTGTCGCGCACGATGCGGGCGAGTTCGATGGCGCCGGCCTTGGGGACGATGGCGCCGGCAACACGCGCCAGCCATTCCCGCGCCCCGGCCGCATCGCCACGGGCGACGTTCCATGTCCGGGCGACGGATACCACATGGGCGTTCTCGCCCCGGTCCAGCAAGGCGCAGGCAGTGCGCCAGATTTCGGCGTAGAGTTCGACCGAGAACATCTCCGGGCGCAGGACCGGGGCGAGGTCAAGATAGAGGTCGTTCCACGTCAGCAGGCAGGCGAGCGTCTGCAACTCCGCCGTCTCATCGACCACGGGCGACTGCATGGCGAGTTGAAGGGCGCGGGCGTCAGCCATCGGTGCGCTCCGCGCGCTTGGCTTCAAGCCTCGCCACGACAGCCTCGGCGATCACGGATGCCGGCAACATCCGGCACTCGCGACTGGCGGGATCGGGGGCGACGACAGGCTCGGGCGTATCGCTCACCGCCACGCTCCCTTGATACGTTCCAGCAGCCCCCGCATGTCCTTCACGGCTTCCTCGAAAGCCTCTCCCGCCTTGTCCAGCACGCCCCATACCGTGATGAACGCGATGTAGATGATCACGGGAATCAGGAAGCACGCCGACAGCGCGCGGAGGCCCAGCGGGCGGAGAAGGAGGCGGGTCATGCTACGCTCGCAAACATGCCGGCATCGTCGGCGATGCGCTTGCGTGCCATCTCGACGTAGGCGGGGTTCAATTCGATCAGGATGCAGTCACGGCCCAGCCGGTCGGCGACAAGGCCCGTGGTGCCACTGCCGCCGAACGGATCCAGCACCACACCATCGGCCGGGCAGCCTGCCTTTATGCAGGTCTCGACGAGCGCGGGCGGGAAGGTGGCAAAATGCGCGTCGCTGAATGCCGCCGTGGAAATCGTCCAGACGTTGCGAAGGTTCGCTTCGCCTCGTGCGGCAACTCCACCGTCCACGTTGCGCCAGCGATCCCCGTCGTTACGCTGCGTCTCCCCCATGTGCAGGGACTTCCTGCGCGGCCCGCCCACGGCCTTCATGGCGCCGTTCGTCTTGCCGCCGCCATTGGCCCGCGTGCTGCCCGCCTGCGCGTCGATGTCCTGTTGCCAGCGGCCCCGGCTTGTCTCTGCGGCGGGCCTGCGGACGGACTCCGCGTCGTACCAGTATTTGGCGGATTTGCTCAGCAACCAGACCTTTTCATGCGAGGTCGCGGGCCGGTCTGTGATAGATTCCGGCATGGGATTTGGCTTGTGCCAAATGATTTCCGAGCGCACCCACCAGCCATCCTCTTGCAATGCAATGGCGAGGCGGTTCGGGATCATGCACAGATCCTTGGCCTTCAATACCCCGCCAATGGTCGAGAAAGGCTTGTCGCGGAATGTGCGATCATCTGTGCCGGCGGCCTTCGTATCGGCCGCGCTGCGACCGTTGGGCGTCGTCGCGTAGCAGTCGCCATAGTTGAGCCAGAGGGTGCCGCTCTTGTGCATGACGCGGCGGACCTCGTGGAACACGTCGACCATGACGGCGATGTGCTCGCCCAGCGTCGGCTCCAT
>CALFRN010000236.1 GCA_937919085.1 uncultured Reyranella sp. | reverse complement strand
CGAGAGGCCGAGGGCGGCAAAGGCAGATTGGCGGGGGCCACGGCGGTGCGCCCCCTACCCGTTCGCCCCGTGATCACGGGCTCACCGGAGGCTTCCGGCCCGGAAACCCGTGATGCGCAGAGCCTGAGTTCGCGACGTCGCCATCGAACGTCAGGGGAGCTTATCTCCCGTCGCGTCGCTCCTCTAGCCCTGCCGCACCAGCAGTCGGTGCGACAGCAGGCAGAGGATGCCGGCCAGCCCCATGGCCGTCGTCATGGGCGCGATGGTGCCGTCGAGCGCCTGGCCCACCACCGCACCGAAGATGGCGCCGATGCCGAACTGCATGACGCCCATCAACGAGGAGGCCGTGCCCGCCATGTGAGGATAGCGCTGCAGCGCCATCGCCATCGAATTCGGGCCGATCAGACTGATGGTGGCGATCTGTGGCGCGAAGCAGAGCAGGAACGGCCACATGCCGATCGACCCGGTGCGGGCCTCGATCCAACCCAGCACCATCGCCGTCGGTCCGGCGATGGCCGGCACGATCACGGCGTAGCGCAGGATCTTGCCGGCACCGAACACCGGCGCGAACCGGGCGTTCAGCAGGCTGCCCAAGGTCATGAACACGACCATGCCGCCGAAGATGAGGCCATAGGCGCGCGGCGCCACGCCGTAACGCTCGATGAAGACGAACGGCGAGCCCGACAGGAACGACAACAGGGCGGCAAACTGGAACGTGCCGGTGAAGGCGTAGCCCATGAAGGCGCGATGACGGAACAGCCCGCCGAAGCGCATCACGATCGACGACAGCACCAGCGGCTGGCGATATTCCGGCCGCAGCGTCTCGGGCAGGCGAATGTAGGCGGCGACGAGCGCGGCGACGCCGATGCCGGCCAGCACCCAGAAGATCGCCCGCCACCCCAGGAACCACAGCACCTGGCCGCCGATCAGCGGCGCCAGCATGGGCGCGATCGAAGTACAGGCCATCATCAGCGACATGGCGCGCGCCGCCTGGTCCTTCTCTGCAAGATCGCGGACCATGGTGCGCGCCAGCACCACGCCGCCGCCGGCCGCCAGCCCCTGGAGGAAACGCAGGCCGACCAGATGACCGGCCTCGGCGGCAAAGGCGCAGCCAATGCTGGTCAGGACATAGATGGCGAGACCGATCAGGATGACGGGCCGACGGCCGAAGCGGTCGCCTGCCGGCCCGTAGAAGATCTGGCCTACGCCGAAGGCGATCATGAAGGCCGACAGGGTGAGCTGGATATCGCCCGCGGTGCCGCGAAGATCGGCAGCAATTACCGGCAGAGCCGGCAGGTACATATCGATCGACAGCGGCGTGAAAGCCGACAGCAGGGCCAGCAAAATCAGCAGGACCGGCGTCAGGGTCGGGCGGATCGGAGTGTTCATCGAGCGGTGGCTCTACAGGCATCCATGAAGCCACGCCATGCTATAAGCGGACCATGACGTCGCTGCCCGACCTGTCAGAAATGCAAATCCGCCGGTACGCGCGCCACATCGTCCTGCCCGAGGTGGGCGGCATCGGCCAGTCGCGCCTGATTGCGGCGAAAGTGCTGGTCGTCGGGGCCGGCGGCCTCGGCGCACCCCTCCTGCAGTATCTCGCCGCCGCCGGCGTCGGCACCCTGGGCGTGATCGACCACGACACGGTCGACCTTTCCAACCTGCAGCGCCAAGTCATCCATCGTACCGCCGATGTCGGCATCGCCAAGGTCGAAAGTGCCCGGCGTGCGCTCGCCGAGATCAATCCCGAAGTGACCGTCCGCCCGCACGGCGAGCGCCTGACCCCGGACAATGCCGAGCGTATTCTCGCCAGCTACGACATCGTGGCCGACGGCAGCGACAACTTCGCCACGCGCTACCTGCTGAACGACGTCTGCTATCGCCTCAAAAAGATTCTGGTTTCCGCGGCGATACTGCGCTTCGACGGCCAGATCTCGACCTACAAGGCCTATGAAGGGCCTGGCCATCCCTGCCTGCGATGCATTTTTCCGGCCGCGCCGTCGGAAGACGCCGTGCCGAGCTGCGCCCAGGCGGGAGTTCTGGGCGCACTGGCGGGCACGCTGGGGGCTCTGCAGGCCACGGAAGTGGTGAAGGAAATCCTCGGCGTCGGCCGCTCGCTGTCGGGCCGGCTGCTGATGTACGACGCGCTGGCAGGTTCGTTCGACGAGATGGCCATCGTTAAACGGCCGGGTTGCCCGACCTGCGGCCAGCCATGAAAACTCCGGAAGGCGGCCTGTCGGTGATCGTGCGCGCCGGTGACTACGAAAGCGTCCACTACGCGCTGGCGCTGGCCGCAGCGGCGCTGGCGGTCAACAAGCCCGCTGTCCTGTTCTTTACAATGAGCGGCATCCGCGCCCTCGCCGGGCCGCCCCCGGCTCTCGACGACTGGGATCGCGATGCGCAGAATCGCCAGCGCGGCGTCGGCGATTTCGAAACGCTGCTGGAAGCCTGCGTCGAGCTTGGCTGCCGCTTCATCGTGTGCGAAATGGGCCTACGCGCGCTCGACATCGATCGCGCGAGCCTGCGCACCGACGTTCCCTTCACCATCGCCGGGATCGTGACCTTGCTGGAAGAGACCAAGCCGGGCATGCACCTGCTCACCCTGTAATTATCCACTCTGCAACGACACTGGAGACCTCATGACATCCGCCGCCTTCGACGTCCTGGGAATCGGCAATGCCATCGTCGACGTCATTTCACATTCCGACGAGGCCTTCCTCGGCCAGCATGGCCTGGTGAAGGGCAGCATGATGTTGGTCGACGAGGCGCGGGCCGAGGCGCTCTACGCCGCCATGGGCCCCGGCGTCGAGGTTTCCGGCGGTTCGTGCGGCAACACCATGGCGGGCGTCGCCTCGTTCGGCGGCAAGGGCGCCTATATCGGCAAGGTGCGCAACGACCAGCTGGGCGGCGTGTTCGGCCACGATATCAAGGCGACGGGCGTGTCGTTCGAGACGAAGAGCGCCACCGAGGGTCCCGCCACCGCACGCTGCCTGATCCTGGTGACCCCCGACGCACAACGCACGATGAACACCTACCTCGGGGCCTGTACCGGCCTGGGACCGACCGACATCGACGCGAAACGCGTGGCGTCGGCCCAGGTGACCTATGTCGAGGGCTATCTCTGGGATGCGCTGGCCGCCAAGCAGGCCGTCCTGAAGGCGTTCGAGGCCGCCCATGCCGCCGACCGGCTGGTTTCGATCACGCTGTCGGACTCGTTCTGCGTCCATCGCTATCGCGACGAGTTCCGCGCCCTGATCCGCGACAAGGTCGACATTCTCTTCGGCAACGAGGCCGAGATCAAATCGCTCTACCAGGTCGACACATTCGAGGAAGCCATGGAAGCGACGCGCAAGGAGGCCAAGATCGCGGCGCTCACCCGCAGCGAGAAGGGCTCCGTCGTGATCAAGGGAAGCGAGACCTGGGAAGTGCCGGCCGCCCCCGTGGCCAAGGTCGTCGACACCACGGGTGCAGGCGATCTTTACGCCGCCGGCTTCCTGTTCGGTTTCACTCACGCCAAGCCGCTTGCCGAGTGCGCCCGGTTGGGCGGTATCGCCGCCGCCGAAATCATCTCCCACGTCGGCGCGCGGCCCCAGCAATCGCTGAGGTCCCTGATTTGAGCAATCGGCTTGTGCCTCTGACCCCCTCCGGCCTTCGGCCACCTCCCCCGCAAGCGGGGGAGGAGATGAATCCGACTCCTCCCCCGTCATACGGGGGAGGTGCCCCGGAGGGGCGGAGGGGGTCATGAGCGCTCCTGCGCAAGACCGGGGGTGGCGCGAAGCGCTGGCAACGTACACGCACCCGCGCGTCGTCCAGCTCCTGTTCCTCGGCTTCTCGGCCGGGCTGCCGTTCCTGCTCGTGTTCTCGACGCTCTCGGCGTGGCTGCGCGAGTTCGGCATCAGTCGCACCGCCATCGGCTTCATAAGCTGGATCGGCATTACCTACTCCTTCAAGTTCGTATGGTCGCCGGTGGTCGATCGCGTGCCGCTGCCGCTTCTCTCGCGCTGGCTGGGGCGGCGCCGGGCCTGGATGCTGCTAGCGCAAGCCGGCATCGCCGCAGGCCTGCTCGGCATGTCGTTCTGCGACCCGCGCCTTGAACTGTGGTGGCTGGTCGTACTGGCGCTGGTCGTGGCCTTCTCCTCGGCGACGCAGGACATTGCGCTGGATGCCTTCCGCATCGAGGCGACCGGCGAAAGCCTGCAGGGCGCGACCGCCGCCACCTACCAGCTCGGCTACCGCATCGCCGTTTTGGCGGCCGGCGCCGGCGCGCTCTACATCGCCGAGTTCTTCTCCTGGCCGACCGCCTACCGCACGATGGCAGCCCTCGGCCTGGTCGGCATCGCCACCACCTTCATGATTTCCGAGCCCGAGCGGCGCAGTGGCATCGGCACCATCGAACTCGAGGGCAAGGTCGCGGCCTTTGCCGCCGGCCTCGGCGCGATGCCCGACTGGGCGCGCCAGACCTTGATCTTCATCTACGGCGCGATCGTATGCCCGTTCGTGGATTTCTTCGCGCGCTACGGCTGGATGGCAGTCGTGCTGCTGCTGTTCATCGGCCTGTTCCGGCTCTCCGACATCGCCATGGGGGTGATGGCGAACCCCTTCTACATCGACATGGGATTCTCGCTGTCGCAGATCGCCAACGTCTCCAAAATCTACGGCTTCGTGATGTCGATCCTGGGTGCGCTGCTGGGCGGCGCGCTGGTGTTCCGCATGAGCGCCGCGCGGCTGCTTGCGCCAGCGGTCTTCCTGATCGCGGCGAGCAACCTGACGTTCGCCTGGCTCGCCTGGATCGGCCAGCCGGATACCCTGGTCCTGACGGTGGCAATCAGCATCGACAATCTGGCCGGCGGCATGTCGGGCTCGATCTTCATCGCCTTCCTGTCGGGCCTCACCAATACCGCCTACACGGCGACGCAGTACGCGCTGTTCACCTCGATCATGACTTTGCCCGGCAAGCTGATGGGCGGGTCGTCAGGCTGGATCGTCGACCGGCTGCAGGCGGATTTCTCCGCCACCCACAAGTTCGGCGGCTACGCGATCTTCTTCGTCTACACCGCCCTGCTCGGATTGCCGGCACTCGTTCTGGCCTTCGTCGTGCGCCGCCGCTTCGAAAAAGAAACCCCTCCTTCCTGAAGGAAGGAGGGGTAGTAAATCGGCGTCGGGGTGCTTTCCGCGCCGGGGAACCGGTCCGTTCCGGAGCAGGGCGTGGGGTTGCCGGCCGGGAACGGACGTCACTCGTTTACGGGTGCGAGGCTACAAAACCATGACTGGCGGTGTGGAAAACCGGTTCAGCCCGGCGTCGCATCAAGCGCGTAGCCGGCGGCGCGGACGGTGCGGATCAGGTCGGCCTGGCTGTCGCCGTTCAGCGCCATGCGCAGGCGACGGATATGGACGTCGACGGTCCGAGCCTCGACATAGACGTCCTTGCCCCACACCGAGTCGAGCAGCTGCTCGCGCGAGAAGACGCGGCCCGGATGCTCCATGAAGTGGCGCAGCAGGCGGAATTCCGTGGGTCCGAGATGGAGCGGCTTGCCGGCCCGCGTCACGCGGTGGGCCACCAGGTCCATGACGATGTCGGCGTAGCCCAGCGCCTCGTCGGCGAGCGCGGGACGGATGCGTCGCAGCACGGCGCGGATGCGCGCCACCAGCTCGGTCGGCGAAAACGGCTTGGGCACGTAATCGTCGGCGCCGGCGTCGAGGCCGCGGACCCGGTCGCCCTCCTCGCCCCGCGCCGTCAGCATGATGATCGGCACATTGGCCGTCGCGGTCAGCCGGCGAAGCTGACGGCAGACCTCGATGCCCGACATCAGCGGCAGCATCCAGTCGAGCAGGATGATATCGGGCACGTCTTCCTGGGCCGATGCCAGCGCCTCCTCGCCATCGCCGGCGACGGCAACACGAAAGCCGGACTGCTCGAGATTGTAGCGCAGCAGCTCGACCAGCGCGGTCTCATCCTCGACGATCAGCACGCGCGGCTTCATCGACGACATCTGGGTATCGCGCCGGGACGTCGCGGTGGCCGCCATGCTCACGGTACGTCGCCGGTTGCGTAGAGCGCGGCGCTGCCCTTGGGCCGGGCCTCGTCGAAGCCATGGCCGGTGGAACGGAAGCTCACCAGTTCGGCGATGTTGGTGACATGGTCGCCGGCGCGCTCGATGTTCTTGGCCATGAACAGGAGATGCGTGCAGGCCGTGATGGTGCGCGGATCCTCCATCATGTAGGTCAGCAGTTCGCGGAACAGGCCGGTGTAGACTTGGTCGATCTCCTCGTCGCGCTGCCAGACGTCGCGCGCCTTGGCAACATCGCCCTGCGCAAACGCGTCGAGCACGTCCTTGAGCGCCGTCCGCACCAGGCGGCCGAGGCGGTCGATGCCGTTCACGGCCGCCGACGGCGCCGCGCCCTGCGACAGCACGATGCTGCGCTTGGCGGTGTTCTTGGCGTAGTCGGCGATGCGCTCCAGCGCCGCCGCGATCTTGATCGACGACAGGATGACGCGAAGATCGACCGCCATGGGCTGGCGGAGCGCCAGCAGCTTGACGGTCTGTTCCTGCACGGCGATGTCGAGCGCATCGACACGCGCATCGTCGGCGATGATCCGCTCGGCGATGTCGGTGTCGCGTTCGCGCAGCGCCACCAGCGACTGCGCCAGCTGGGCCTCGGCCAGTCCGCCCATCTCGCTGATGGTGGCGCTCAGCCGTTCCAGCTCCTCGTCGAATCGCTTCAGCGTATGTTCGGCCATTTTCTATTCCTTCCGATGCCCGGCAGCGTCTCAGCCAAACCGACCGGTGATGTAGGCCTGGGTGCGCTTGTCCTGCGGTGTCGTGAAAAGCGTTTCCGTCGCGCCGAACTCGACCAGCTCGCCGAGATACATGAAGGCCGTGAAGTCCGAGACGCGGGCCGCCTGCTGCATGTTGTGGGTTACGATCACGATCGTGTAGTCCTTCTTCAGCTCGTCGATCAGCTCCTCGATCTTGGCCGTCGAGATCGGATCGAGCGCCGAACACGGCTCGTCGAACAGGATGACTTCGGGCTTCACCGCCACGGTACGGGCGATGCAGAGCCGTTGCTGCTGGCCACCCGACAGGCTCTGGCCGTTGGCCTCGAGCTTGTCCTTGACCTCGTCCCACAGGGCGGCGCGGCGCAGCGCCGACTCGACCCGGCCGTCGAGTTCCGACCGCGGCAGCTTTTCGTAGAGGCGGATGCCGAAGGCGACATTTTCGTAGATCGTCATCGGAAACGGGGTCGGCTTCTGGAACACCATGCCGATGCGCGCCCGCAGCAGGTTGATGTCCTGACCTTCCTTGAGAAGATTGTCGCCGTCGAACAGCACCTCGCCGGTCGCGCGCTGGCCCGGATAGAGGTCGTACATGCGGTTGAGCACGCGCAGCAGGGTCGACTTGCCACAGCCCGACGGACCGATGAAGGCTGTCGCCTTGTTGGCATAGAGCGACAGGCTGATGCTCTTGAGCGCACGGGCGTCGCCGTAGAAGAACTCGAGATTGCGCAGCGAGATCTTTGCGGTCAGCCCGGCGGTGTCGATGCTGTGGTGTGCCGCAACCGGCGTGGCGAAAGTGGGGGCGGCCCCGGAAGTCATGGTCATGACGATTTTCTCGCTGAGGTGAGAGAGCGGGCAATGATGCTGAGCGCCAGCACCGTCACGGTGATGAGAAGGGCGCCGGTCCAGGCCAGCTTCTGCCACTCCTCATAGGGCGACAGCGCGAACTGGAAGATGACCACCGGCAGGCTGGGCATCGGCGCGTTCATGTTCAGGCTCCAGAACTGGTTGTTGAGCGCCGTGAACAGCAAGGGGGCGGTCTCGCCGCTGATGCGCGCGACGGCCAGCAGGATGCCGGTGACGATGCCGGCCTGGGCGGCGCGGTAGGCGATGCGCACGATCATGTGGGCTCGCGGCAAGCCGATCGAGGCGGCAGCCTCGCGCAGCGTGTCGGGCACCAGGGTCAGCATGTCTTCGGTCGTGCGGACCACGACCGGGATCACGATGACCGCCAGCGCCACGGCGCCCGCCCAGCCCGAGAAGTGGCCCATTGGTGCCACCATGACCTCGTAAATGAACAGGCCGATCACGATCGAGGGCGCGCTCAACAGGATGTCGTTGATGAAGCGCACGACACTGGACAGCTTGTCGTGACGGCCGTATTCCGCGAGGTAGGTGCCCGCCAGGACGCCGATCGGCGTGCCGATGATCACCGCCAGGATCGTCAGGATGAGGCTGCCCACGATGGCGTTCAGCAGGCCACCGGCGGCACCGGGCGGAGGCGTCATCTCGGTGAACACCGACAGGGAAAGCCCGCCGATCCCCTTGTAGATCAGGATGCCGAGGATGAGTACCAGCCAGCCGAGGCCAAAGATGGTGGCGGCGAGCGCGAGGCTCTTGGCGATGGCATTGCGGCGGCGGCGGCCGGCGTAGAGCGGGCTGTTCGCGGAAGCGATCGATGTATCGGTCATGGCGTTACCCCGCTCGCATCTGCAGGCGCATCAGCATGTAGCGTGCGATGGCAAGGACGACGAAGGTGATGAAGAACAGGATCAGGCCCAGCGCGATCAACGAGGAGGTGTAGAGATCGCCGACCGCCTCGGTGAATTCGTTGGCGATCGAGGCCGAGATCGTCGTGCCCGGCGCAAACAGCGACGCCGAGACATGGTGGGCGTTGCCGATGACGAAAGTGACCGCCATGGTCTCGCCGAGCGCCCGGCCGAGCCCGAGCATGAAGCCGCCGATGACGCCGACCCGGGTAAAGGGCAGGACGACGTAGCGGAACACTTCCCAGGTCGTGCAGCCGACGCCGTAGGCGGCCTCCTTGAGGACCGGCGGCACGGCGTCGAAGACGTCGCGCGAGATCGAGGTCACGAACGGCAGCACCATGATCGCCAGGATGAGGCCGGCGGTGAACATGCCGATGCCGTACGGTGGGCCGGCGAACAGAATCGACAGGACCGGCACGTTGGCAAAGCTGTCGATGAAGAGGGGCTGCACGTACTGTTGCATGAACGGCGCGAACACGAACAGGCCCCAGATGCCGTAGATGATGCTGGGAATGCCCGCCAGCAGCTCGATGGCGATGCCGATCGGGCGGCGCAGCACCGGAGGACAGAGCTCGGTGAGAAAAAAGGCGATCATCAGGCCGACCGGCACGGCGATCAGCATGGCGATGGCCGATGTGATCAGGGTGCCGTAGATCGGCGCCAGCGCCCCGAACCTCTCGGTCACCGGGTTCCAGGATTCGTCGAACAGGAAGCCGAAGCCGAACGTGCCGAGCGCCGGTGCGGCGCCGTAGACCAGCGAGAGGATCACGCCGCTCAGGAGCGCCAGCACGAGAAGTGCCGCCGTCCGCGTCAGGCCGTGAAAGACCTTGTCGGTGACCCGCAACCGCCTGAGCACGCTGCTACGCGAGGCGGAATCGCTCGCCGTCAGGGTCGAATCCTTCAGTACAGCTTCGCTCACGTCGCGCTCCCCGGAATTCATGCCCCTCCCCGTGCCTTCCCCGCCCATGTTACCGGGACGGGAAGGGCGATGGGAGGGCGGGTGGAGACCACCCGCCCTCCCGCGCGATCATCAGTTCGTCGGCGAGTACAGCGGCTTGCCGCTGGCGTCTTTGATTTCCGCCGACCACATCTTCATGATGTCCTTCACCACGTTGTCGGGCATCGGCACGTAATCGAGCGAGTCCGCCATGGCGTCGCCCTTGGCGTAGGCCCAAGCGAAGAACTTCAGCGCCTCGGCTGAATCAGCCAGCTTCTCCGGCTTCTTGTACATCAGGATCCAGGTCGCCGCCGCCATCGGCCAGGACTGGTCGCCCGGCTGATTGGCCAGGATCACGCCGAAGCCCGGCTTGGAGTTCCAGTCGGCGCTCGCCGCGGCAGCCTGCACCGTGTCCGAGCCCGGGACGACAGCCTTGCCGGCCTTGTTGATCATTTTAGTGAAGGTCATCTTGTTCACTTTGGCGTAGGCGTATTCGACGTAGCCGATCGAGCCCTTGGTCTGCGCCACGTTACCAGCAACGCCTTCGTTGCCCTTGGCGCCGATGCCTACCGGCCATTGCAGCGCCGTGCTGACGCCGACCTTCGTCTTCCAGTCCGGGCTCACTTCGGCCAAGTAATACGCGAAATTATAGGTCGTGCCTGATCCGTCCGAGCGACGCACCGGCACGATGGCCTGCTTCGGTAACTTGACATTGGGGTTGAGCTTGGCGATCGCCGCATCGTCCCAGCTCTTGATCTGGCCGAGGTAGATTTTGGCCAGCGTCGGCCCGTCGAGCGTCAGTTCGCCCGGCTTGATGCCTTCGAGATTGACGACCGGCGTCACGGAACCCATCACCAACGGAAACTGCACGAGACCCGACTCATCGAGATCTTTGCCTGTTAGCGGAGCATCGCTGGCGCCGAACGTCACGGTCTTGGCCTTGATCTGCTTGATGCCACCACCCGAGCCGATCGACTGGTAGTTGAGTCCGTTGCCGGTCTCCTTCTTGTAGGCATCCGCCCACTTGGCATAGATCGGGTAGGGGAAGGTGGCGCCAGCGCCGGAAATATCGATGGCCTGGGCCGACCAGGACGTCAGGGCGAGGGCGGTAGCCGCCACGGCAATCTTCGCGAACTTCATAGGAACCTCCTTGGTGCGAGCACGAGGCGAGTCCAGTAGGCGCGGCACATCACTCTCCTATGACGAATAAATGACACTCTGATGACAGTCGGGCCGGGCTTGAGGATTGATAAGTGTCAACGATCTGGAACATTTCTATTTCTGTATTTCTGGAAATACCGTTGACAGCACTAATGGCCCGCCCTAGATAGATTCCATGAACCTCGACGATGCCGCCGCCCGCCTCGAAGCCTTGGGTAACCCGACTCGCCTGAAAATCTACCGCACCCTCGTGCGGGCGGGTGCGGAAGGGCTGTCGGTCGGTCGCCTGCAGGCCAGCATCGACATCGCCGCCTCGACCCTGTCGCATCACCTGAAGTCGCTGGTGGTCGTCAACTTGGTGACGCAGACCCGCGAAGGCACCACCCTCGTCTGTCAGGCCAATTACGACATCATGCGCGACCTGCTGGGCTACATGGTTGAGGAATGCTGCGCCGAAGGAAGCTGCGCACCCGTCGCGCTGCCGAAGGTCGCCTGAGTTTTTTTGCCCCTCTATTTCGATGATTCTAGGAGAACTGGAGTAATCCGATGCCCGACTCGATCACCAAGACCAAGACTGTCGCCATCCTGGGTGCCGGCCCTGTGGGCCTGGCTGCCGCCGCGCACGTGCTCGAACGCGGCATGGAGCCTGTCGTGCTCGAAGCCGGGCCGACAGTGGGGCACGCGGTGCGCCAATGGAGTCACGTCCAGGTCTTCTCGCCGTGGGAATACAACATCGACAAGGCGGCGGAACGTCTCCTCGGCGAGACTGGCTGGAACAAGCCGCAGCCCGACCTCTATCCGACCGGCGCCGAGCTGCTGGAACAGTATCTGGAGCCTCTCGCAGCACGTACGCGGCTCAAGGACCGCATCCGCACCAACAGCGTGGTGACGAGCGTCGGCAAGGTCGGCTTCGACAAGGCGAAGACCAAAGGCCGTGAAGCCGCGCCCTTCGAGATTCGCTACCAGAACGGTAAAGGTCCCGAAGTGCTGCGCGCGGATGCAGTGATCGACTCGACCGGGACCTGGTTCTCGCCCAATCCGGCCGGCGTCAACGGCCTGCCGGCGGTCGGCGAGCGCGAGGTGCAGGACCGCATCGCCTACGGCATGCCCGACGTGCTGGGCCGCGACCGCGCGCGCTATGCGGGCCGCAGCGTCGCCGTGCTGGGGGGAGGACACTCCGCCATCGGCACGCTGATCGACCTCGCGACGCTCAAGGAACAGGCGCCGACCACCGAGATCGTCTGGCTGCTGCGCGGCAACGATCCGTCGAAGTCGTTCGGCGGCGGCTCGGCCGACCAGCTCGCCGCGCGCGGCGCGCTGGGCTCGGCCTTCGCCGCCCTCGTCGCCGGCGGCAAGATCTGCAGCGAGACGTCGTTCGGCGTCAGCCACGTCGCCCGCGATGGCGATCACCTGCGCATCGGCGCGGGCTCGGCCGCCTGCGGCCGCTTCGTCAAGGTGAACGAGCTGATCGTCTCGGCCGGCTTCCGGCCGGAACTCGACTTCCTGCGCGAGCTGCGCCTTTCGTTCGATCCCGCGGTCGAGAGCACGCCGGTGCTGGCGCCGATGATCGATCCCAACCTGCACAGCTGCGGCACGGTGAGGCCGCATGGCGCGCGCGAACTGGCCCATCCCGAGGTGGGCTTCTACATCGCCGGCATGAAATCCTATGGCCGCGCGCCCACCTTCCTGATGATGACGGGCTACGAGCAGGTCCGCTCAATCGCCGCCGAGATCGCAGGTGATCATGAAGCGTCACGCCGCGTCGAGTTGGTGCTGCCCGAGACGGGCGTGTGCAATGGCCCCGCGCCTTCGGCCTCGGATGACGGCACGCCGGCAGCCGCCGGCTGCTGCCCCGCGCCCGCAAAGGAGGACGCCACGCCGGCGCCGAAGGGCGGCGCTTGCTGCGGGTGAACGTCCCGGCACCCTCGTTGGCACCTTCCATGCCGAAGGGGCCGATCGGCGGCTCCTTCGCCTGGCGCGCGGAAGCCTTCCACGACTACGATGCCTGGGCGCTGTATGTGACGCCGCAGGACATCGCCGAGATCGAGGCCGCAGCCGCTGCGACCAAGGCGACCGGCGTCGACATTCGCAAGATCACACGCGAGCATTTTCGCCTGCCGGGGCTGGCGCCGAAGCTTGTCGGCCTGCGCCGCCGCATCCTGAACGACACGGGCTTCGGCTACCTGCGCGGCCTGCCGGTCGATCGCTGGGACGCCGACTTTCGGATGCGGGTCTATTGGGGTATTTCGCGCCACATCGGCGACCCGGTACCACAGAACCGCAACGGCCACCTGATCGGCCATGTGATCGACATCGGCACTTCCGCCGCCGACGCCAACAAGCGTATCACCCAGACCAATGCAGAGCTCTCGTTCCATGTCGATTCCTGCGACGTGGTGGCCCTGCTCTGCCTCGCCACCTCGAAGTCGGGCGGCGAAAGCGCGATCGTGAGCGGTGTCGCCGTCCACGACGAGATGATGCGCGCGCGCCCCGACCTCTGCGCCGCGCTCTACGGGCCGATCCCGATGGACCGCCGCGGCGAGGTTCCTGCCGGCGGCAACGGCTGGTACGAGATGCCACTGTTCCACTGGAGCCGGAACTCGTTCACCGGCTTCGCGCCGGTGCGGCAGTACGTCGAGTCGGTGCGCCGCTTCCCCGATGCGCCGCCGCTCACGCCGATCCTTTCCGAGGCGCTCGATCTCTTCTACAA
>CALFRN010000235.1 GCA_937919085.1 uncultured Reyranella sp. | reverse complement strand
AGTCGCTGCTCCGAGGCGATATCGGCGACGGTGACGAAGTCATTGGGCCGCTTCTGGCGGATATCGTCCTTGGAAAGATTGCGAAACCGCGGCATCAACTCGGCTGCCGCCACGTCGCGAATCAGATCGGCGACCTGCGAAAGATCACCTTTGGCAGGCACGACCTCAGCCAACGATGCCGAACAGATCCTCTTCCTTGAGGATGACGTGGTCGACGCCACCGATCTTGACCTCGGTGCCGGACCATTTGCCGTAAATGACCGTATTGCCGACCTTGACATCGAGCGGCACCAACCGGCCATCCTCAAGTCGCTTACCCTTGCCAACCGCGACGACCTCGCCCTGCATTGGCTTTTCCTGGGCTGTATCAGGAATGATCAGACCACCCTTGGTCTTGGTTTCGGCGATCGCGGGCTTGAGCAGAAGCCGATCGTGCAAAGGCTTGAAATTCATGGTGTTTCCTTAATTTTGGCGCGATGCCGCTTATATGTATCGTCCCGGCGCTATGTCAACGCGCGAGGCGGCGTTCGAACTGGGCCGCCGCTGCGGCATCGAGGGCCACGGTCAGCAGGGCGACTTCGCCATCGTCGCGGCGATTGCGCACCTCACCATGACGGTAGAGCCAGGCGATGGTCGCCCCATCGCTCAAAGGCACGGAAACCTCCCGGGCCGTCCCTGCCTGGCCCAGGAATGTGCCGATCGCCTCCAGAAGGCGGTCAACTCCCTCCCCGGTCACGGCAGAAACGGGGTACTGACGGGCTCGTTCGGCACCGGCGGCGGCACGGGTCTGCAAGGTGGTCCGCCCATCGGCCGAAAGCGCATCGATCTTGTTCAGTGCCTCGATCAGCGGCGTGCCAGTGCCTTCCTCAATTGCTCCGAGTTCCTGCAGAACGGCTTCGACGTCCGCCCGTTGCTGCCCGCTCTCTGGGTGGGAGATGTCACGCACATGCACGATAAGATCCGCCTCGACGACCTCCTCCAACGTTGCCCGGAAGGCTGCAACGAGATGCGTCGGCAAGTCGGAGACGAAGCCCACGGTGTCGGAGATGACGCAGGCCTTGCCGTTGGGCAGCTTGATAGACCGCATGGTTGGGTCAAGGGTTGCGAACAGCAGGTCCTTGGCCACGACGCCAGCGCCGGAGACACGATTGAACAATGTCGATTTTCCGGCGTTGGTGTAACCAACCAGGGCGACAGTCGGTAGCCGAGCTTTCTTGCGGCCGACCCTATTGATGGTGCGCGTTCGCTGAACACCTTCAAGGTCGCGCTTGATGCGAACGATCCGTTCGCCGATCAGTCGGCGGTCGATTTCGATCTGTGATTCGCCGGGACCGCCCAGGAAGCCGAAGCCGCCGCGCTGGCGTTCAAGATGGGTCCACGAACGAACCAGCCTACCGCGTTGGTAATCCAGAGCCGCGAGCTCGACCTGGAGCCTGCCTTCGTGGGTCCGGGCGCGGGCGCCAAAAATTTCCAGGATCAACCCCGTCCGGTCGATGACCTTGGCCTGCCACGCCTTCTCGAGATTGCGCTGCTGAACAGGCGTGAGCTTGTCGTCGACAATCACCAGACCGATGCCCAGTTCGTCGACAGCATCCTTCAGTCGAGCGACGACACCCTTGCCGAGCAAGGTGGCAGGCGTAACCCGCCGCAGCGGCGCCGTTTGCGCCAGGCGAACGTCGATGTCGATGGCACGGGCAAGGCCTACCGCTTCCGCGAGCTTGGCGTCGCTGTCTCGCTCTTCGCCGCGGACACGTACAAATGGGCTCAGGACAGCAGCAACCGTCGCCGGCCGCGCCGTCCCGAGAGGCCTGCGCTCGCGTTTCTCGTATTCGACTTGCTCGGGGTCTTCGATCAAATCATCCTGCTGCGTCGGCCTTGTCCCCATCGAACAACTGCACTGGAGTGACAGGCATGATGGTCGATATCGCGTGCTTGTAGACAAGCTGCGAGTGTCCGTCCCGGCGCAGAAGCACCGAGAAATTGTCGAACCACGTGACGATTCCCTGCAACTTGACGCCGTTCACAAGGAATATCGTGACCGGAGTCTTGTTCTTACGCAGATGGTTCAGGAATACGTCCTGAACATTTTGTGCCTTTTCGCTCATATTCTTGGCCTCTTGCTGGGCGGCCGGCTGCCCGAGGGTCGCCGGTTTGGGTGGCGCAGGTCTCTTCCCGCTACCAAGTTGAAACAAATATAGGGAACGCTTGGATCAAAGCAATGCCAGCAACTCATTACAATTACGTGCGCGCAGGCGTGGCGGATGTTTCAGCAGCGCAGCGGAAAGCATTTCCGCCCCGCCGACCAGAACGGGCAAACACCCCGCCGCATGGGCACATTGAAGGTCGGCGAGAGTATCCCCGACCATCCACACAGTGTCGTCCGGGGCAATTCCCGTGCCGTCGAGAGCCAAATAGATCGGGTCTGGCGCCGGTTTGTCACGTTTGGCATCCTTGGCGCCGACCGCCCGGGCAATCCAGCGCTGCCAGCCGAGGTGCGCCATCTCGGTGCGAAGGTTGTCGCCCACCTTATTGCTGACGACGGCCACATAGCAGCCGATCTCTTGGCAGCGAGCCAGAAGCGCATCCGCGCCGGGCAAAGGCTCCAGCCGCTCCAGATGGATTCGGTGAAATGTCTCGTAGAAAACCCGCTCCGCGTCGCGGGCACGTGCGCCAAACAGCTGGGGAAACACGTCCCGCAGGGAGCCGTGGGCCCGGTCCTGCACTTCTTCGGCAGACCATGGCGTCATGCCGAGCGTTGTGAAAGTGTCGTGGTAGCACTGGACGATCGTCGGCCAGGTGTTGACCAGGGTGTTGTCCCAATCGAAGAGAACGGCACGCGGCCTGAAAGAATCCGCAATGCTCACGTGACCGGCTCTCCCGCAGCCGCAAACCGAATATATTCCTCGCGCAGACGTCGTGCCACCGGCCCAACCTTGCCGTCGTTCACGATTTCACCGTCGATCTTCACTACCGGCGTCACGAAAGAGGTTGCGCTGGTGATGAACGCCTCCTGGGCCAGTTTGGCCTCTTTCAGCGAAAATGACCGCTCAACCAGCTTGAGCTGAAGCGCTTTGCACATCGATTTCAAAGTCTGGCGAGTAATGCCGGCCAGGATGCCATTGTCCGTCTGGCGCGTTACCAACTCGCCATCGGGCGTCACGATCCAGGCATTGGTCGACGCCCCTTCTGTAACGCAGCCATCGGTATCGATCAGCCAGGCCTCATATGCCCCAGTTTCTCGCGCTGCCTGTTTGGCCAGCACGTTAGGCAGCAATGCCACGGTCTTGATATCGCAGCGTCCCCAGCGGATGTCGGGATGGCTCTTTACGGCAATACCCGCGCCAGGATCGGCCTCGGCCCGCTTGGTGTTCTTGGTGGTGAGCACAAGGGCAGGCTTGACCGGCAAAGTCGGAAAGGCGTGGTCGCGCCGGGCGACCCCGCGGGTCACCTGCATATAGATCAATCCATCGCGCAGACGGTTGCGGCGCATCAATTCACGCATGACGAAACCCAGAATCGCCCGCGAAATCGGCCACGAGATCCTGAGCTCGCGCAGCGACCTGTCCAATCTGTCGATGTGCAGGGTTTCATCGATCAGCCGCCCGTCGCGGACACCCACGACCTCGTACACGCCGTCGGCCAGCTGGTAACCGCGATCCTCGATATGAACACTGGCTTCACGGTGATCGACGTAGCGGCCGTTGACGTAGGCATAACGCGCCATGACGTCGTCTCCTTATGTTCTCAGCCTGCGGGTTCCGAGCCGTTGCGCTCATCAGGCGCGCCGCCATGAAGGCCCAACGACTTCAATTTACGATGTAATGCCGAGCGTTCCATGCCCACGAAGGTTGCTGTGCGCGAAATGTTTCCGCCGAACCGAGTGACCTGGGCCAGTAGATACTCCCGTTCGAATACCTCGCGGGCATCGCGCAGCGGCAATTGCATGATTTCACCGCCCTTCTCCCAGCGCAGAACCGATGGTGCATCTTCGCTGACATCGTTCGGCAGGACATCCGCACGAATCGGACCGCCACCTGCCGGTGCCATAATCAACAGCCGCTCGATGACATTGCGCAACTGCCGGATATTTCCCGGCCAGTCGTGGCCTTGCAGCGCCGCCAGCGTATCCTCGCCGATTGTCCGTGAGGGCAGCCCGGTCGCATCTGCGACACGGCGCAGGAGGTCGGCCGCCAGTTCCGGAATATCCTCCCGACGCTCGCTGAGCGGCGGTACCGGAAGGGAGACGACATTCAGGCGGTGGTACAGATCCTCGCGAAACTGTCCCGCGGCGATCTCCTCCTGCAGAACTCGGGCCGTCGATGCCAGCACCCGCACATCGACCTCGACGCGGGTCTTGCCGCCGTCGCGAACGAATGATTGTTCCTGGAGCACGCGCGCCAGCCGGTTTTGCAGTGGCAGCGGCAGGTCCCCAACTTCCTTCAGCAGCAAAGTACCGCCGTGTGCCATTTCAAAAGCACCAGAAACACGAAGCGAGTCGCCCACCGTTTCGCCATCGGTGCCAAATAACTCGATATCAAGGCGTTCGGCCGGCAGCGTCGAGCAATTGACGGCGACAAACGGCCCGCTAGCGCGCTTCGAACCCTGATGGATCAGCCGGGCCATGGTTTCCTTGCCTGCCCCGGAGGCGCCGGTGATCAGCACGCGGCTGCCGGTAGGTGCTACTCGATCGATCTGGGCACAAACTGAGGCGGCGTCCGGTGACGAGCCGACGAAAATTACATCGCCTCCCGCCCGTCGACGCAAGGTTGCGTTCTCGCGCTTCAGGCGGTCGGCCTCGATTGCGCGCTCGACCACCAATAGCAGACGGTCGGCCTTGAACGGTTTTTCAATAAAGTCGTATGCCCCGGTCTTGATTGCCGATACGGCGGTATCGATCGTGCCGTGACCGCTGATCATGACGACCGGGATCGGCGGATCCTCTCGACGGATAGCCTCCAGGAGCTGCAGGCCGTCGAGTTCACTGCCCTGCAGCCAGACATCGAGAATCACTAGCGAGGGGCGACGTTGGCGAACGGCATCGATCGCCTCGGTGCTATTATGAGCACGGCGTGCGGTATTACCCTCGTCCTCAAGGATGCCCGCGATCAACGTGCAGATGTCGCGTTCGTCGTCGACGATCAGAATGTCGTGAGCCATGACTCTTCAAACAGTCCGCTGCTGGTGCGGATCATTGTGCGGCTGTCGCATGCGGTCGAGCCGACGCGATTTCCTTCGCGTCCCGACAGAATACCAGACTGATGCAGGCCCCGCCACCCTCACGGTCCTCAAGAGCCAGATAACCACCATGGTCTTCCATGATCTTCTTGACGATGGCCAGTCCCAGCCCCGTGCCCTTGCTGCGGGTCGTCATGTAGGGTTCCGTCAACCGTTCACGCCCTTCCTTCGGCAATCCCTTGCCATTGTCCTCCACAACAACGCTCACCGTGGCGCCGTCATCCTTCAAAGTCAGTGAAATCTCGCCCGGCGGCAGCGACCCGGCTGCCGGGGCATCCCTGCCTTCGATTGCCTCGGCGGAATTTTTGAGGATGTTCGTCAGGACCTGGCCGACCTGACGGCGATCGCAGATCAGCGAAATCGGACCGTCAGGCAGCCGCGAGAGGTAGTGGATGTCGGGGTTGCCGCTGCGCTGAAGGAACAGGGCCTGTTGGCAGAGTTCTCTGGCGTCTTCCTCCTGAACCGTCGGGCGCGGCATGCGGGCAAAAGACGAGAATTCGTCGACCATCCGGCCGATGTCGCCGACCTGGCGAATGATCGTATCGGTGCAGATCGTGAAGGTTTCAGGATCTTCCTTGATCTGCTTCAAATAGCGGCGCTTCAGCCGCTCGGCGGAAAGCTGGATCGGCGTAAGCGGATTCTTGATTTCATGTGCAATACGCCGTGCCACGTCACCCCAGGCCGCCATGCGTTGCGCCGACATCAGGTCGGTCACGTCGTCGAAGGTGACGACGGAGCCGGCGTCAGAGGCAGCGTTGATGCGAACCAGCAGAATGCGCCGAACGCCACGTTGCAGGATTTCAACTTGGCCCTGGGTCACACGATCCACGCGTTCCGCCGCCTGCGCGACGAGTGCGGATAATTCAGGCATGACGTCGGTCAGCGGGCGCCCCAGGACGCCGTCTTCGGGCAGCGCCAGAAGTTCAAGCGCCGAGCGATTGCTGCGGGCCACGAAACCCTTGGCGTCAACACTGAGTACTCCAGCTGAAACCCCCGCCAGCACCGCATCGGTCAATCGTCGTCGGGTATCGAGCTCCTTGTTGGCATCGACCAACTCCCGGCGTTGCTGCTCGATCTGACTCGCCATTCGATTGAACGATCGAGAAAGCTGCCCCAATTCGTCGCTGGGCGGCCCCTCCTCCACCCTCGCTGTCAGGTCGCCGCCTCGCACCCGCTCAGCAGCTTGCATCAGCCCGCCAATCGGCGCGGTGAGCTTGGTTGCGAACAAGATCGCAAGCCATACTGCCGCCAGCAGCATCAGGAACGCGATCGCCCCGCAAACCACGAATATGATGACCTGGCTACGCTGCAGCGCGGATTCGATCTGAGAGTAGAACGTACCGGCAAATTCGATGCTTTTAATGTAATCGACAACCCGGAGGTCGACTGCATGTCCTGTCGCCAGGAACAACGGCTCGCCAACGAACAGTTGCATTACGAAGTAGGCACCCTTGTCCGAATCGAACTGCACAGGCCGCCCCTGGCTGACAGCCTGCCAAAGGTACCGGGCGGATGGAATGGGGTCGGGCATGCCCTCAGCATCGGGAGCGCGGGCCTGGGCGATCACCCCCTTGTCTGCATCCAATACCGTCGCCTCGACGATCGGTCGACCTTCCAACGAGGTCGCCAACAGTCGCCTCGTAGCCTCGCCGTCGCGAATGCCATCGATACCCAGAGCCTGCAGTGGGCTGGCGATCGCGCCGATATCGCGCAATATTTCCTCCTCCCGCGCGCGCCGCACCGGCTCGCCGATCGCTCGCGCCGCCTCGTAGGCGGCCTGCGACGGTTTCACGACGAAATCTGTCAGATTGAGGAACAGCAGCGACAGGATGATGGCAACGATCAGAGTCGGCGTAATGGTAAACACACTGCTGACCAGGACGAGCCGCATGTGCAGCCGCGATCCGGCAGCTCCGCGTCTGCGATCCAGCCAGAGTTGCGTGAGACGGACAGCGAGCACCGCCACGAGCGCAATCGCAATGACGAGGTCTGCGACCAGAAGGCCGGTCATCCAGCCAAGGGTCCCAAACGCCGCAGGCACGAAGCCTGCGAGCCAAGCGTACGTGACGGCACCTGCTGCGATTGCCAGTACGGCCAGAGACGCGGCGGCAAAGCGGCCGCTCAGGCCGCGGGCCACCTTACTCGCGATGTCGCCCAAGCGCGAAACGCCCAGCGCAGATGTCACCAAAGTCACCCGCCTCGGCGAACCTGCGGCGTACGAACCACTGGAACGTCGAGGTCCCTAATCTTTTTGCGCAACGTATTGCGATTGAGCCCCAAGAGACGGGCTGCGCGCAACTGATTCCCGCGGGTAGCCCCCAGGGCGAGCGCCAGCAGCGGCCGCTCGACCTCGGATATGATGCGGTCGTACATGCCATCCGGTGGCAACCGATCACCATGGGCCTCGAACAGGGCCTGCAGATGGCGGTCCATGGCATCGGCGAGAGAGACGTCGGCTACGCCAATGCCATTGGCGGCAGCTTCGGGCTCCAATGCCTCGACAGCATCGGCCAGTTCGGCCTCGATTGTCTCCACGCCGATCACTTCTTCCGAGTAGAGCGCGGACAGGCGGCGAACCAGGTTCTCCAGTTCGCGAACATTTCCCGGCCAGCGGTGCCGGCGCAGGCGCGTCATGGCGTCGGTTGACAGCACCTTGGTCGGCAACCCGTCCATTGTCGCGGCGCGCAGGAAGTGATTGGCCAACTCAGGAATGTCGTCAAGGCGCTCGCGCAACGGCGGGAGGCGGATCGGCACAACGTTGAGACGGTAGAACAGATCCTCACGGAACAGCCCCTGCTGGATCAGCCTGCGCAAGTCGCGGTGAGTCGCAGCGACGATGCGGACGTTGGCCTTGATCGGCGTCCGTCCGCCGACCGTCATATACTCGCCTTCCTGCAGGACGCGCAGGAGACGGGTCTGGGCCTCGGGTGGCATATCGCCGATCTCGTCGAGAAACAGAGTTCCGCCCGACGCCTGCTCGAACTTCCCTGAAGACCGCTGCACGGCGCCGGTGAAGGCACCACGCTCGTGGCCGAACAGCTCGCTCTCGATCAGCTCGCGCGGAATGGCCGCCATATTGAGCGCCACGAATGGCCCCTTCCGGCGCTTTCCGTAGTCGTGCAGCGCCCGGGCCACCAGCTCCTTGCCAGTGCCCGATTCACCCGAAACCATCACGGTGAGGTCAGTCGACATCAGGCGGGCCAGTGCACGATAGATTTCCTGCATGGCCGATGACCGCCCGATCAGCGGTAGCCGCTCGCTTTCCTCAGGCGGATGCGCGCCGCGCGGCTGCGACGACGCCGGGGCAGAAAGCGCCCGGTTTACCACCGAGACCAGTTCATTGAGATCGAACGGCTTAGGCAGGTATTCGAATGCACCACGCTCGGTAGCTCGCACGGCCGTTAGCAGGGTCGACTGCGCGCTCATCACGATGATTCGCAAGTCCGGCCGAAGTTTGCGGATTCGCGGCACCAGGTCGAGGCCGTTCTCGTCCGGCATAACCACGTCCGTGATGACAAGTTGTCCTTCACCTTCCTGGATCCACTGCCAAAGCGTCGCAGCCGTGCCGGTGCTTCGAACGGTATGGCCTTGGCGTCCCAAGGCCTGATGCAGCACGGTCCGAATCGCCCGGTCATCGTCGGCGACGAGGATCGTCGCGGCGTCGGTCATGGTGTAACCTGGGGAAATTGCATTGGCAGCATCACTCGGAATGTTGTGCGGCCGGGTTCGCTGTCGAATTCGATGGCCCCGCCATGGTCGTTGATGATCTTGGCTACCAAAGCAAGACCTAGGCCGGTTCCGGTCGGCTTATTGGTCACAAATGCGTCAAACAGATGCGTGCGAAGCTCGTCGGGCACACCACGGCCGTTGTCCCGGACCGAAACGACCAGGGGAAGGTTGACCCTGGCTTGCTGGCCGGGAATGGCCAGCCGCAACCCATGGCGGAAGGCCGTCGAAAGTTCAATTTCGCGCTCACCGACGCCATCGCTGGGCGCTTCGCAGGCGTTTTTCACCAAATTGAGGAGAACCTGGATGAGCTGATCGCGGTCGCCGTGGACTTCGGGCAGCGATGGATCGTAGGTTTCGATGAAACGCACGCCTTTGCCAAAGCCGTTTTCAGAAAGCCGCCGAACGTGGTTCAGTACCTGGTGGATGTTGATCGGGCCGCGATCGATCGGACGGCCATCGGCAAAGGCCTCCATCCGGTCGACCAATGCCACGATGCGGTCGGTTTCCTCGCAAATCAGGCTGGTCAGTTCTCGGTCGCCATCCGGCACTGACTGCTCGAGAAGCTGGGCGGCGCCTCGAATACCGGATAGCGGATTCTTGACCTCGTGCGCCAGCATGGCAGCAAGCGCACTCACCGAGCGGGCAGCGCTGCGGTGCGACATCTGTCGGTCGATATTGCGTGCGATCGTCTGCTCGACGAGGGAAATGGCAACCAACCCATCAGTGTCGGCGACGGGCGACAAACGAAGGGCGCAAAACCGGTTACCGATCCGCGGCGACGACAGCGCGATGCCATTCTCCGCCACCGCACCGCCACTCGTCTGCACCTGTTCGAGCAGGGAAAAAAGCGGCGTATCGTCAGGTACGAATTCGTTCAATGGATGACCGACGAGGCGCGCCCGCCCGACACCGAAAAACTGCTCGGCGGCCAGATTGGCATAGCGGATGAGGCCGGTGGGATCGATCACCACGACCGCCTCCGACAGCGAATCGAGGATGGCTACGGAAAGCGGCTCGGTCGGCGCGCTGGACCGCTTGAATGGGCGCAATGCCATGCTAGGCCGCCTGCTGTTCGAGCGCCGGCAGAAAGAACGCAGCAAGCGTCATCCGCACTTTGTCCGGGTCGGCCTCGCGATTGACCCGGCTGCGAAAGTCGGCCGATGCCGGCAAGCCCTTCGAATACCAACCGAGATGCTTACGCGCCATGCGGACTCCGGTTTCGCGGCCGTAGTGATCGAGCATCGACTCGAAGTGGCTCCGCACGGTGGCGAACTGCTCCGCGAGGGCCGGGTCAGGCAGCCTCGCCCCAGTGCGCAGATAGTGGATTGCCTGATTGAGGAACCACGGCCGCCCGTAGGCACCACGTCCAATCATCACGCCATCCGCACCCGACTGAGCCAGTGCCTGGTCGACGTCATCGAGGGTATTGATGTCGCCGTTCACGATTACCGGCAGGCTCGTGGCCGCCTTGACCTCGGCAACGAACGCCCAGTCGGCTTGGCCGTCGTAGAACTGGCACCGGGTGCGGCCATGCACGGTGAGCATCCGGATACCGCAGGCCTCGGCGATGCGCGCGAGGTTGGGTGCGTTGCGGCTCATCTCGTCCCAACCGGTCCGCATCTTCAAGGTTACCGGCAACTTCACCGCATTAACCGTTGCCTCAAGGATCCTTGCGGCATGCAACTCGTCGCGCATCAGCGCGGAACCGGCATGGCCGTTGACGACTTTCTTCACCGGACAGCCGAAATTGATGTCGATAATGGCCGCACCGCGATCTTCGTTCAGCTTCGCAGCCTCGGCCATCACCTGGGGTTCACAGCCGGCGAGTTGAACGGACATTGGAAACTCTTCCGGTGAATTCTTGGCCATCAGCAGAGTCTTGCGGTTTTCGCGCACCATCGCCGCCGAGGCGATCATCTCGGACACGACCAAGCCTGCACCGCCCCGCTTGACCATCTGGCGGAAAGGCATGTCGGTTACCCCCGACATCGGCGCCAGAATTACCGGGTCTTCGATGCGGACGGCGCCAAGGTCGATGGGACGAAGGCGCGGAATGCTCACCATTCAACTTGCTCACTTAATGGGCATCTTGTGCAGTGCACAATAATTAATCGAGCAATACCGGCTCCCGGCACTTCTTGCAAGTGTCTCAAGTGCACTCCAACAGGGACAGTGATATTGGATGCCGTGGCTACTTGTACTGCCCTGATTGTCGCCGGAGGCCGCGGTAGCCGCTTTGGCGGTCCGCTGCCTAAGCAGTACGCGCTTTTGGGCACCCAACCAGTCCTGAGGCATACCCTGGCCGCGGTTCGGGCTGCCCCCGGCATCGGCCGGCTGCAGGTTGTGATCGCCCCTGGTGATGAGCTTCACTACCAGGCGTCGGCCGCCGGTTTCGACCTGCCAGCACCAGTCCTGGGCGGATCAAGCCGACAGCAGTCGGTACTGAACGGCCTTGAGGCTCTGGTCCCCGAGTCCCCCGATTTTGTCGCGATCCATGATGCCGCCCGGCCGTTCGTACGGGCAAGCGACATCACCGCCTGCCTCGAAGCCGCAGCCGCATCCGGCGTTGATGGCGCAATTCTCGGCGTGCCCCTCCTCGACACACTGAAGCGTGTCGAGGAGGGGCACGCCGTTTCCGAAACCGTGTCTCGCCACAATCTGTGGCGAGCGCAGACCCCTCAAGTCTTCAGGTTCGCGGCAGTGCTCAAAGCACATCGCGCCGCGGCAGCGCTGGCCGGAACCGAAGCCACGGCGCTCACCGATGACGCTGCCGTCGCCGAGCATGCTGGCCTGCGGATCGTCATGGTGCCCGGCAGCGCGGACAACCGGAAGATCACCACGATCGAGGATCTACAGCAGTTGTCGACAATGGAAACTCGTGTCGCGTTCGGCTTCGACGTGCATGGCTTCGCTCCCGGCAGCGCCGTGGTTCTTGGGGGTATCCCCATCCCCCATGCCCAGTCGCTCAGCGGCCATTCGGACGCCGATGTTGCCCTGCACGCACTTACCGATGCCGTATTGGGCGCAATTGGAGCCGGCGACATCGGCACGCACTTTCCGCCGTCCGACCCGCAATGGCTCGGCGTCTCCTCCGACCGCTTCCTGCGTCATGCCGTGGGGCTTCTTGTCGAACGCGGCGGAAGGATCGTCCACCTCGATCTCACTCTTATCTGCGAAGCGCCGCGCATCGGCCCTCACCGCGAGGCAATGGCCGGCAGCATCGCGCGCATCGCCGGTATCGACCGCGACCGCGTGAGCGTAAAGGCGACCACGACGGAAGGGCTGGGCTTCACCGGTCGCCGTGAAGGCATTGCCGCGCAGGCCGTGGCAACAGTCGAAATTCCAAAGCATTAGAGGTCCGTATGTTCGACCACGAGATGAGAAACGCGGCAGAGCATGTACTGGTGTCTTGTCGCCGGCGCGGACTCAAGGTTGTGACAGCCGAATCGTGCACTGGAGGCCTGGTTGTCGCCGCACTCACCGCCATTGCGGGCTCATCCGATGTCGTCGAACGCGGCTTCGTGACCTATGCCAACGAGGCCAAACGTGAAATGCTTGGGGTGCCATGGGATGCCCTTCTAGGCCATGGCGCGGTAAGCGATCCCGTGGCTCGCGCAATGGCGGCTGGCGCCCTCGGCCACTCTCAAGCCGACATCGCCGTATCGGTAACCGGCGTCGCCGGTCCCGGTGGCGGAACGGAGGAAAAGCCTGTTGGGCTGGTCCATCTTGCTGCAGTCCGGTCGGGCTACGAGCCGATCATCGAACGTCATGTCTTTCCGGGCGACCGCGACGCGATCCGCCGCGCCGCCGTCCTTACCGCGCTCGCGATGCTGGCGTCCCTGGCCGACCGGTAGGCTTGCCGTAAAGCGCGGTCGCACGCGCTTCGAAGGCCGACACCATTCGGCGGACCGCCTCGGCAAATAGAAGGCGGACCGTTTGTTGCAGCAGCATCGAGCGAAAGTCGAATTCGAGTTCGAAGTCGATCAGTGTGCCTTCGGGATGAGGTTGGAAGGTCCAGCGACTGACGAGCCGGCGAAACGGACCTTCAACGCCGGTCGTATCGATGCGCGGCCCGCCGGCATGTTCGGGCACCAGCTCAATCCTGGAGACGAACTTCTCGTGGAATGGACCGAAACCGATCGCCAGCTCGGCAATCTCTACCTGGCCCTCTCGCCGTCTAACCCGGGCGGCCTGGCACCACGGCAGGAATTCGGGATAACGCCGGACGTCGGCCACGAGGTCGAACAATTGCGCGGGGGCATGGCCGACGATGCGGCGCTCGGCGTGACGAGTGATCAAACTGCGTTCAAGCTCGCGCCCGGGGCGCCAACTGTGCTTCCCGGGCAGCGCGCAGGCGGGCGAAGTCATCGCCGGCGTGATAGCTCGATCGCGTCAGCGGCGACGCCGAAACCATCAGAAAGCCCTTGGCGCGCGCCAGTGTAGCCAATTCATCGAATTCGGCCGGCGTCCAGAATCGATCGATCGGCGCATGCTTGGGGGTCGGCTGCAGGTACTGGCCGATGGTCAGGAAATCAACTTCGGCCGCGCGGAGGTCGTCCATCACCTGCAAAATCTCCTCGCGTGTCTCGCCGAGGCCAACCATCAGGCCCGACTTGGTGAACATCGAGGCATTGATCTCCTTCACCCTTGCGAGCAGGCGCAACGAGGTGAAGTAGCGCGCACCCGGTCGGATGGCCGGATAAAGCCGCGGCACGGTTTCAAGATTGTGATTGAAGACGTCGGGCCGTGCGGCGACGACCGTTTCGATCGCGCCGCCCTTGCGCATGAAGTCCGGAGTCAGAATTTCGACAGTCGTGGCCGGCGCCGACCGGTGCAGCGCCGTGATCACTTTGGCGAAGTGCCCTGCCCCGCCGTCATCGAGATCGTCGCGATCGACCGAGGTGACCACCACATGACCGAGACCCAACTTGCCCACGGCCTCGGCGATGTTGTCAGGTTCGTGAGGGTTGAGCGCGCCCGGTTTGCCGGTAGCAACATTGCAGAAGGCACAAGCGCGCGTGCAGACCTCGCCCATGATCATGAACGTCGCGTGCTTTTGCTTCCAGCATTCACCGATGTTGGGACAGGAGGCCTCCTCGCACACCGTCGAGAGACCATACTGGCGCATCAAGCGCTTGGTCTCGGCATATTCCGGTGAATTGGGAGCACGCACCCGGATCCAGTCCGGCTTGCGCTGAATCGGATTGTCCGGCCGATGTGCCTTTTCAGGATGGCGTTCGGCCCGGCTCGGGGAGAGCTTGTCGTGAGATCCGTCCATGACGCCCTAGATATGGAGCGTCCGGCCGTATGCCGCCAGTACCGATTCGTGCATCATTTCGGACAGCGTCGGGTGCGGGAACACCGTGGCCATGAGTTCAACTTCAGTGGTCTCCAGCGTCTTGGCGATGCTGTAGCCCTGAATCAGTTCCGTTACTTCCGCGCCAATCATGTGGGCACCCAGAAGCTCGCCGGTCTTGGCGTCGAAGATCGTCTTGACGAAGCCCTCCGGCTCGCCCAACGCAATCGCCTTGCCGTTGCCGATGAACGGGAACTTGCCGACTTTCAACTGCAGCCCCTTGGCCTTGGCAGCAGCCTCGGTCAGGCCAATGCTTGCCACTTGTGGTTGGCAGTAGGTGCAGCCGGGAATGTTCTCGGTTTTCATCGGATGCACGCCCTTAACGCCAGCGATCTTTTCCACCACCAGCACGCCCTCATGCATCGCCTTGTGGGCGAGCCACGGCGGGCCTGCGACATCGCCGATCGCATAGACATTGGGCTCGCCCGTGAAACCCCACTGGTCGATCGCAATGTGGGTCTTCTCGACCTTCACCTTGGTGCCTTCGAGGCCGAGGTTCTCAACGTTGCCCACGATGCCGACGGCACTGATGACACGATCGACAGTAATCTCCTGCGCCTTGCCGCCCGCGGTGATCGTGGCCGTGACCTTGTTGGCCGCCTTCTTCAGGTTCGAAACCGTGGCCCCGGTCAGGATCTTCATACCTTGCTTTTCGAACGCCCGCTTGGCGAAGGCCGAGACTTCCTCGTCTTCCACAGGCAGGATCCGGTCGAGGACCTCGCATACCGTGACCTCGGCACCCATGGTCCGGTAGAAGCTGGCGAACTCGATGCCGATGGCGCCGGAGCCGATGACCAGGAGCGACTTGGGAAATTCCGGCGGCACCATCGCTTCCTTGTAGCTCCACACCAGCTTGCCGTCGGACTCGAGGCCGGGAAGCTGGCGCGCGCGGGCGCCGGTCGCCAGGATCACGTTCGCGGCAGTAAGCGTCACACTGCTCTTGTCGTTCATCGCCACAGCGAGTTTGCGCAATGCCCCGTCGGTGCCCGCCAGCTTGGCAGTACCATCGAACACCGCGATCTTGTTCTTCTTCATCAACCCCTTGACGCCGTTGCTGAGCTGGCTTGCCACCTTGCGCGAGCGCTCAACGATCTTCTTGGCATCGAACGAAACATCCTTGACAGACAACCCGAACGCATCGGCATGCTTGATGAGGCCGTAGACCTCCGAAGTGCGCAGCAGCGCCTTGGTCGGAATACAGCCCCAGTTGAGGCAAATCCCTCCCATGTGCTCACGCTCTACGACAGCGGTCTTGAGGCCAAGCTGGGCCGCGCGAATGGCGGCCACGTAGCCACCCGGTCCGCCACCCACGACGATGATGTCAAAATTCGTTTCGGCCACAGGTCGCTCCTAGGCCAGCATTGCAGCCGGCTGTTCGACATAGGCACGCAGCGTTTGGAGAAACAGTGCCCCAAGTGCACCGTCAACGACACGGTGATCGACGGCAAGCGTGCAGTCCAGCATGTTGCGCACCACCATCTGGCCCTTGCGGACCACCACCCGTTCCTCGCCTGCGCCAACGGCCAGGATCATGGCCTGCGGTGTGTTGATGATGGCAGCAAAATTCTTGATCCCAAACATGCCCAGATTGGAGATCGTGAAACCTCCACCCTGGAATTCGTCGAGCTTGAGTTTGCCGGCCTTGGCGCGTGCCGCGAGATCCTTCATTTCGGCCGCGATCTGAGCCAGCCCCTTCATGTCGGCGTTTCGCACGATCGGCGTGATCAGGCCGCGGTCCGTCGCCACGGCGACCGAGATGTCGACCGCGCCGTACTGGATCATCTCGTCCTCGGTCCATGAGGCATTGCATTCGGGATGATCGCGCAGCGCCTTGGCGCAGGCCTTGATCACCATGTCGTTGACCGAAACCTTGGTGCCCCTCTTCTCCGTCACGGCGTTGATCGCCTGGCGTGCCGCTAACAGGGCATCGATCTCGAATTCGACCGTGAGGTAGAAGTGCGGCACCGTCTGCTTGGACTCGAGCATCCGCCGCGCGATGACCTTGCGAATGGAGGTATGTGGCACGCGGCTGTCGCCAGGTGCGGCAATGACCGGCTGCTCCGTTGTCGCCGGCTTGACTGCGGCGGATGTGGTCGGCGCCGCGGCCCGGCCAGGCTTCGCCGCCTCGACGTCGGCCTTGACGATTCGACCACCGGGGCCGCTGCCACTGATCCGGGAAAGGTCGAGTCCCTTGTCCGCCGCAATACGCCTGGCCAGTGGCGAGGCGAAGACACGCGCGCCATTGCCCGGCTTAGCCGGGGCCGGGGCTGCAGGCTTCGGGGCCGATACGGAGGCTGGAGCTGGCGGCGGCGGCGCGGCCGGCTTGGTGGCGGGCGCTGGACTAGCCGCAGCAGGTGCGGCGACCTTGGCGACTTCCTTTTCGCCTTCCTCGAGCAGGACGGCGATGACCGCGTTCACCTTCACGCCTTCGGCGCCCTCGGGTACGACGAGTTGACCGATCCGGCCTTCATCTACTGCCTCGACCTCCATCGTCGCCTTGTCGGTTTCGATCTCGCAGATCACCTGGCCAGACGTGACCGTGTCGCCCACCTTGACGTGCCACTTGGCGAGTTTGCCCTCCGTCATTGTCGGCGAGAGCGCGGGCATCAGGATATTGATGGCCATGGCTAAATCCTCCCGCGTCAGCGATTACAGACCGCGCGGGCGGCCTCGATGATATTGTCGGACTGCGGCAGAGCCATGCGCTCCAGGTTGGCGGCATAAGGCAACGGCACGTCGAGGCCGGCTACCCGCTTGACCGGTGCATCGAGCCAGTCGAAGGCATGCTCCATCATCTGAGCTGCCAGTTCCGAGCCGATTCCAGCGAACGGCCAGCCCTCTTCCACCGAGACCAGCCGGTTGGTCTTCTTGATCGATGTGACGATCGTTTCGGTATCGAACGGGCGCAAGCTGCGCAGGTTGATCACCTCGGCATCGATCCCCTGCTTGGCGAGTTCCTCGGCAGCCTGCAATGCCTTTCCGACCATGATCGAGAATGCGACGATGGTGACATCCTTGCCCACTCTCTCGATCTTTGCCTTGCCGATGGGCAGCACGAAATCTGGATCTTCCGGCACGTCGAAGGATTGTCCGTAGAGCATCTCGTTTTCGAGGAAGATCACGGGGTTGGGATCCCGGATGGCCGCCTTCAGCAGGCCCTTGGCGTCGGCAGCGCTCCAAGGAGCGAGAACACGCAGCCCGGGAACATGAGCGTACCAGCTCGCGTAGCATTGCGAATGCTGTGCGCCCACTCGCGAAGCCGCTCCGTTGGGCCCACGGAAGACGATCGGACATGTCATCTGGCCGCCCGACATATAGTGCGTTTTCGCGGCCGAGTTGATGATCTGGTCCATCGCCTGCATGGAAAAATTGAAAGTCATGAACTCGACGATCGGCCTCAGACCGCCGAACGCGGCACCTACGCCGAGGCCGGCAAAGCCATGCTCGGTTATCGGGGTGTCGATGACGCGCTTGTCACCGAACTCCTCGAGCAGGCCCTGGCTTACCTTGTAGGCGCCATGGTATTGCGCGACTTCCTCGCCCATCAGGAAGATAGTGCCGTCGCTCCGCATTTCTTCTGCCATGGCGTCACGCAACGCTTCGCGTACCGTCATGTGAACCGTCTTGCCAGTCCATTCCGGCTCGGACGCCGGCGCCGCCGCGGGAGGTGCTGGAACCGCGGCTGCAGGCACTGGTGTCGTTGCCTGGGCGGGTGCCTGTTCGCTTCGCGTAGCAGCAGCTGGCGTGGCCTTTGCCGCGTCTGCGGCACTCTCGCCTTCTTCGGCAAGGACGCAGATCGGTGTGTTCACCGCAACGCCTTCGGTGCCTTCCTCGATCAGGATTTGCGCCACAACCCCTTCGTCTACGGCCTCGACCTCCATGGTGGCCTTGTCGGTCTCGATCTCGCAGATCACCTGACCAGACTTGACCGCGTCACCTACCTTGACGTGCCATTTAGCGAGCTTGCCTTCGGTCATTGTCGGCGAAAGCGCGGGCATCAGAACCGGGATGGACATGACTCAGGCTCCGACCAGGATATCGGTCCAGAGCTCCGAGGGATCGGGCTCCGGACTGTGTTGCGCGAACTCCGCGGCATCGCCCACGATCTTGCGTAGTTCCGCGTCGACCGCCTTGAGCGCCGCTTCGTCGACCAGGCCGGCATCGAGCATGCGCTTTCGCAAGTGATCGATCGGATCGCGTTCGGTTCGGTACTTGTCGACCTCTTCCTTGGTTCGGTACTTGGCCGGATCGCTCATCGAATGGCCGCGATAGCGATAGGTTTGCATCTCGAGGATGTAGGGACCGGCACCACTCCGCGCGTGCTCGACCGCCTTCTCTCCCGCCGCCCGAACCGCCAGAACGTCCATTCCGTCGACCCGCACGCCCGGAATACCGAATGCCTCACCGTGCCGGAACAGTTCGGTGGTTGCGGAGGCGCGTTCGACCGACGTGCCCATGCCGTAACGGTTGTTTTCGATGATGTAGACGACGGGCAGCTTCCAGAGTGCCGCCATGTTCATGGCTTCGTAGACCTGTCCTTGATTGGCACTGCCATCGCCGAAATAGGTCAGCGAGACATTCTTGCTGCCATTGTACTTGTGGGCGAAGGCCAGTCCGGTGCCGATCGGTACCTGGGCGCCGACAATGCCGTGGCCGCCGTAGAAATTCTTTTCGCGGCTGAACATGTGCATCGAGCCGCCCTTGCCTCGTGAATAACCGCCACTGCGGCCGGTCAATTCGGACATCACCCCCTTGGGCTCCATGCCGCAGGCCAGCATGTGACCGTGATCGCGATAAGAGGTAATGACGGCATCCTTGTCGTTGATCGTCGATTGCATGCCGACGACAACGGCCTCCTGCCCGATATAGAGGTGGCAGAAACCACCGATCAGGCCCATGCCATAGAGCTGGCCCGCGCGCTCCTCGAAGCGGCGGATCAGAAGCATGCTGCGATAATACGCTTTGAGCTCTTCGGCGCTGATGCTGTTGTCGCCCGGCCCAGATGATTTGGGAGACGACTTCGATTTGGCGGCAAGAGATTCGACCTTCGGCTTCACGGCCGGCTTCGCCATAGCATTCCCCTCGTTGGCCCGCTCGGCTTATAGCATCGCCCATGGCGATGTGCTTGATCTAGCTAGAAAAAACTGGTTGCTCCCGGGTGCGCCGCAGCAATTGAGCGATTGTTTGCAAATGCCCCAATGCGCCGGACAGTTTCTTTCAGGCGACCGCGTCGCGATCCTTGATCAGCGAGTCGGCGTGAAGATGATGGTGTCGTCCTTGCGTGCGAAATTCAGCAACATGCGCGCGCGCTCGTCCAACATGTCCGGATCGAGACTCTGGTTGCGAAGCGCGCCGACCCGCCGCTCCCAGATCTTTCGCGTTGCTTCGGCTTCGGCAAGGTTCTGCTCGGCGACCAGTACTTCACGTTGCAGGTAAGCCATGGCCAACAGACCGCGGTCGCCATTCACGAGGTGATAGCCAAAATAGCCAAACACCGTCGCGAAGACGATTGGAGCTAGAATCTGACGTGGTCTCAACAACATATGCCGTATTCCTGACGTCATATGGCAATATGTTGTGGCCGAAAGTCAAGAATTTTCGTTTAGCTGGAGGGCCTTAGCGCCACCCATAGCCCCCCCGAGACCGCGACAAGGCCGACCAATGCCGTGAGCGGCGGGTTTTCGCCGAGCAGCATGGCACTGCCAATTACCGCAGTTAGCGGGCTGAGCGACAGGAACATGCTGACCTGGGTTGGCGGCGCATTGCCAAGCGCATAGACCCACGAAAAGAATCCGACACCACTGGAAACACCGATGAAGGCGATCGCCAAGCCTTCGCCCAAGGTGAAACGCGGCACCGAGATGAACAGGCCTTCTTCTGCTGCCAGTCCTCCCAGCATCGCGACGGCCGCGAGCATGGCAAAGGCAGTCACGTGCAACGTCGAATAGCGAGCGACATAGGGACGATAGAAAACCGAGCAAACGGCACCACAAAATGCCGCGCCGAGAGCTGCCAGAGTCCCGAACAAAGTCGAACCTTGTCGCCCGTCGGGCGCGAGGGCCGCGCCGCCTAGGGTAATCGCCACGCCCATGAATGCGATCAGCGAGCCGACCATCTTGTGCCTGGTCATTTCCTCCCGGCCAAGGCACGCCGAAAGAAACATCGTCATCAGCGGAAATGTCGCGAATAACAGCGATGCCCGGGCGACCGGAAGGTGGAGCAGCGAATAATTGAGCAGCACGATCAATAAGCCGAACTGCCCGACACCGAGCAATCCGATCGGAAGCATGTCGCGCGCGGCGATGTGCTTCCACGGCGCCAGCAAGAGCGCCGGTGCAAGGCACAGCAGGCCGACGAGATAGCGCAGGAAGCCCAGCGACGACGGGCCGGCCGCATCGACGACATAGCGAGTCGCGACTATCGCGGCACCGACTTGGATCCCCGTTCCCGCAGCCGCCCAAAGAGGCCCGGCAGTCACAGATCGAGCGACCAGTACTGTCCGACTAGCTTCTTGCCGAAGCTGTTGTGGCGCTCCTGCTTCACAAGCTGGAAGCCCGCCGCGATATAGATCTTGCGGGCCGAGACCAGGATGTCGTTGGTCCACAGGATCAATTTCCGGTAGCCTTTGGCCCGGGCATCATCGATGCAGGCTTGGACCAGCGCCTGGCCGATTCCGAGACCGCGTGCCGACGGCTCGACATAGAGCATTCGGAGCTGGCCGGTGGTCTTGCCGGCCTTGACCAGGAATACCGAGCCAGCGATCTCGCCATTGCGCTCGGCGAGCCAGCAATTCTCCCGGTTGGGATCAAACTTCGCGATGAACTTGCCCGCGATGTCGGCCAACAGGGCCTCGAAGCTGCCGTCCCAGCCAAACTCGGTGGCATAGAGCTGGGTTTGGCGGCGGATGATCCAACCCATGTCGCCAGGCTGGTGCGGCCGCAAGGTGAAGGGCGCTCGCTTTTCCGGCGGCTCGTCCAGTAGCTTCTCGATGGTCTCGAGTGCCGCCACCAGCTTCTCCTGCCGGGCGCTGGGCAGGCCGGCCAGCAGGTCCGCGATGTCCTGGCGCGACCGCTCATTCATGGCGCCCCACAGGCGCTGGCCTTTGGCCGTCAGCGTAAGCTTGGTCTCACGCCTGTCCTTCACCGACTGTCGGCGGGCAACGCATCCCCGCCGCTGCAGACCCTGCAGCATGCGGCTGACGTAACCCGGATCGAGTGCCAGATCGCGGCACAGTTCCTGTGCCGTTGGCTGGTCGCGGTTGGCGATCTCGTAGACCAGCCGCCCCTCGGGTAGCGTGAACGGGCTGTGCAGCAGGGTTTCCTCGAGCACGCCGATACGACGGGTGTAGAAGCGCGAGAACCGGCGCACTGCCTCGATGCGAGATGCAAGCGTGGACCTTGCCATGGCGACCTCCCAAGAAGGTTGCCACAGTCAATCAATTAGTTGACTTCGTCAACTATATGTCAGCCACGCAGAATCGACGTTCCAGCGTAACGCGCCTGGGTCCCGAGCTGCTCCTCGATGCGCAGGAGCTGATTGTACTTGGCCAGTCGGTCCGAGCGCGACAGCGACCCGGTCTTGATCTGGCCGCAGTTGGTGGCGACCGCGAGGTCGGCGATCGTCGCATCCTCGGTTTCGCCCGAGCGATGGGACATGACCGCGCCGTAGCTCGCGTGCCGTGCCATTGCCACGGCGTCCATGGTCTCCGTAAGGGTACCGATCTGGTTGACCTTGACCAGGATCGCGTTGGCCAGCCCGTCCCGAATGCCTTCGGCGAGCCGCTTGGGATTGGTGACGAACAGGTCGTCGCCCACGAGCTGAATCTTGTCGCCAAGGCGGTCGGTGATGGCCTTCCAGCCCGCCATGTCGTCCTCGGCCATGCCGTCCTCGATCGATACGATCGGATAGCGCTTCACGAGATCGGCGTAGTAGTCGACCATCCCGCCGGCGTCGAGAGACTTGCCCTCGCCTGCCAGTTCGTACTTGCCCTTCTTGAAGAATTCGGTGGAAGCCGGATCGAGCGCCAGGACAACATCTTCGCCGGGCTTGTAACCGGCCTTCTCGATCGCCTTCATGATGAAGGCGAGTGCCTCGTCGGCAGTGGCCAGGTTCGGCGCAAAGCCGCCCTCATCGCCCACGTTGGTGTTGTGGCCAGCTTCCTTGAGCTGGTTGCGCAGTGCGTGGAACACTTCCGACCCCATGCGCAGGGCCTCGGCAAAGCGAGGGGCCTTGACCGGCATGATCATGAATTCCTGGATGTCGATCGGATTGTCGGCATGTGCGCCGCCATTGATGATGTTCATCATCGGTACCGGCAGGACCGACGCCTGGCTGCCGCCGACATAACGATAAAGCGGCAGGCCACTGTCCATGGCGGCCGCCTTGGCGACCGCAAGCGAGACACCGAGGATCGCGTTGGCGCCGAGCCGGCCCTTGTTGGGGGTGCCGTCGAGCTCAATCATCGCCCGGTCGATCTTGATCTGTTCCAAGGCATCGAGGCCGGAAAGCAGATCCATGATGTCGGCATTTACCGCCGCAACGGCCTTGAGGACGCCCTTGCCGCCGTAGCGCTTCTTGTCGCCGTCGCGCAACTCGACCGCCTCGTGGGCGCCGGTTGAAGCCCCCGAAGGCACGGCGGCGCGGCCCGTCGCGCCGCTTTCGAGTTCGACTTCGACCTCGACCGTGGGATTGCCGCGGCTGTCGAGGATTTCGCGGGCGCGGATTTCAGTGATAGCGCTCATGGGGTCGGTCTCCTTTTAGGGCGCGGCCTCTCTAGCCGCGTGCCCGATGCGGAGCAAGTGACGCCGAGGCCGGCGCGATCGGTCGGTATCGGGAGCTACCGCCAGGCACTCCTCAGCGACTGCTCGGTCTTCCATTTTTCGACGGCGGCGACATCGTCGCATGAAAATGCCTGAGTGTTCCGCCGCGGTGTCGCTTCGATCCAGGCGAAGACGAGACATTGCGGAAATGCATTGGGGCCCTGCTTCGTGTCGAACCTGACCTCTGCCGTTGCAGCAGCTCCTGACTTGCCATCGCCATAGTCGTCGATGAGAGGCGTAATCACCCCCACCCTGCGGCCGGCCGCCTTGTTGTCGGCATACCATTTGGCGAAGGTGTCAAACTGTTCGCCCACCACGCCCTTGCCGTCGGCGGCGACATAGGCCTTGAGATCGCTGACTAGCGATTGTGCGGCCGCCTCGGCCTTCGGTTCAGCGGCCTTGCGGCGCTCGGCCCGCTTGGCCTCAAGCGCCTTCAGTGTCTCGGCATTGGAGGGCTGAGCGGGCGTCGACGCATTCCGGGTAGCCGGTTCGATCCGTCGGATCGGTGCCTTGGATGCCTCGGCATTGAGCTGTTCCACTTCGGCCGGCGTCAGCTTGCCGACAGCTGCGGCGCCGTGGCCTTTCTGCCAGTCGCCGATTGCTTTTCTGGTTGCTTCAGATTGCAGATCGCCGTCGATCGGACCGTTATACTTGTCGAGCGTGCGCAGCGATTCCTGGATGCGCTTGCGGTCGACGTCCGGCCTCTGCAGGACGCTCGCATAATCCGGTGCCGCTGGCCGAGTAGCTGGGGTGGGAGCCCCGGCGGCAGTTGGTCCCTGTGCAGGCGCAGCTCCACCTGCCGCGCATCCTGCGGGATTCTGGAAGCAGCGTTCAACCTCGCTGGCACTCTGCCCGAGTGCCGAACCCGGTAGAAGGGCGGCAAAGCCCAGGAGGAGGAGCGCGCGTCGCATCCTAGATGCCGCCGTAGGTCCCGGCCGCAAGCTGCGCCGGCAGCCCGATCACCAGCACGACCGGCAGGCCGCGCGACGTCTGACCTCGGGCGACGATGTGGTCGTTCGGATCTCCCGGCTTCATTTCATAGCTGCCATTGCCGCTGAACTTGCCGCCGAAGCACGAAAGCGAGAACCTCCCGCTGCCCGGCCTTTCGTTGGTGAATGTACCGTCGCAGACCGGCTCGGCTCGGACATTCTCGACCGTGAAGGTAACGGAGCGATCACGCCCGATCAGCGCGCCGTATTGAGCAACGCCGTTCAGGCGCGCGACATTGCCACGGTCGTCGCGATAGAAGATCGAAGCTGGACCGTAGGACTCGGCGGGCAAGGTATCGCGCGGCACGACATAGGTATCGTCGCTGATCACCACCTTGCACTGACAGTTCACGTTGTAGTTTTCGCCGAGCGGGCCCAGTTCGGCGAGATGGCGATTGCATTTGGACAGCGCGGTCTCCTGCACTTCGCTCTCGCTCTGCTGCCCCTTCGTGTAGGCATCGGCATAGAGGAATGCGCATTGGCGCGGCATGGGTACCGCGACGACCTTGTGGCTGGACGCCATCGTCTCGGTATTGACCCAGTGGCGGTCCGCCATGTCGCTGAAGCGCAAGAACAGGGGGTCTCGCCGTTCGGCCTTGCCATAGGGCGATTGGGCCGCCGGCTGCGCCCCGGCGCCTGACGTGCCCGACAGCAGTGTTGCAGCGGCGAATAGAACAAGGAGGACGGTGCGGATCATACCGCGATATTGAGCTTGAAAACATGACCGAAATGCGACCAGCAGGACGGAATCCCCTTCCCGCTCAGACCAGCCGACTCTGGTTCTTGGCCGCTCCAATGAACGAGGTGAACAGCGGATGGGCGGCAAACGGCCGCGACTTCAGTTCGGGATGGTATTGCACGCCAATAAACCAGGGATGTTCCGGAATCTCCACGATCTCGGGCAGAATCCCGTCTGGCGACATCCCGGAAAATCGCAACCCGACCTGCTCGAGCCGGTCCTTGTAATTGACGTTCACTTCGTAGCGATGACGATGGCGCTCGCTGATGACGTCCTGGCCGTAGATGTCATGCACTACAGTTCCCTGCCGCAGGTGTGCTTCATAAGCACCCAGCCGCATGGTGCCGCCGAGATCTCCCGCGGCGTCGCGCTTCTCGAGCTGGTTGCCCTTGATCCACTCGGTCATCAGTCCGACTACGGCGTGCTCACACGGTCCGAATTCGGTCGACGAGGCGCCTTCAAGGCCCAGCAGGTTCCGCGCCGCCTCGATTACCGCCATCTGCATGCCGAAACAGATACCGAAGAACGGCACATTGCGCTCGCGGGCAAACTTCACGGCGTGGATCTTGCCCTCGGTACCGCGCTCGCCGAAGCCGCCAGGAACCAGGATCCCGTGCACGTTCTCCAGATGCGCCACCGCGTCGTCGCGCTCGAATATCTCGGAGTCCATCCATTCGAGTCCGACTTTCACATTGTTGGCGAAGCCACCATGGGTCAGCGCTTCGGACAGCGATTTGTAGGCATCGAGCAGCACCGTATACTTGCCCACCACTGCAATGGTGACCTTGCCTTCGGGTTCACGCACCGAGCGCACCACGCCACGCCACCGATCGAGATTCGGCTCAGCGTCGGCCTCGAGTCCAAAATAGCGGCAGACTTCGCGGTCGAATCCCTGGTCGTGATAGGCGATCGGCACCTGGTAGATCGTGTCGACGTCGCGGGCTTCGATCACGCGCTCGGCCCTCACGTTGCAGAACAGCGCTATCTTGCGGCGCTCGTTGGCCGGGATTTCCTTGTCGCCACTGCGACAGACCAGTAGGTCGGGCTGGATACCGACGCTCAGCAGTTCCTTGACCGAGTGCTGCGTCGGCTTGGTCTTGAGTTCACCCGCCGTCGGCACCCACGGCAGCAGCGTCAGATGGACATACATGACGCGCTCGCGGCCGACTTCGTTGCCGACCTGACGAATGGCTTCAAGAAACGGCAGGCTCTCGATATCGCCGACCGTCCCGCCGACTTCGACCAGGACGAATTCCTCGTCCGCGGTATCAGCCAGGACGAACTCCCTGATGGCATCCGTCACGTGCGGAATGACCTGTACCGTCGCGCCGAGATATTCACCGCGCCGTTCCTTGGCGATCACTCCAGAATAAATTCGTCCCGTGGTGATGTTGTCGGTTTGCTTCGCATCGACACCGGTGAAGCGTTCATAGTGACCGAGGTCGAGATCGGTTTCGGCACCGTCGTCGGTCACGAAGACTTCGCCATGCTGGTAGGGGCTCATCGTCCCCGGGTCGACATTGAGATAAGGGTCGAGTTTACGCAGCCTGACCCGATAGCCACGAGCTTGCAGCAGCGCGCCGAGGGCCGCCGCTGAAAGACCTTTACCAAGCGAGGAGACCACGCCGCCCGTTATGAAGATAAAGCGCGTCATGGGCTTAGAGCATACTAAGTCTTGTTGGCTCGAGCTATGGGGATATCATCCCCCGGAAGCCATTCCGCAGGGTGGCCGCCAATTCCGAGCCCCGCGCCGAGCGTTTAGCGGGTAGGCGCAGTCGGTAGACCGGGTGAAGGCGCCGTGCCGCCAGGCATTGCCGGCGCGCTCTGCCCGGTCGGCAGGCTGTCCATGATGGATTTCGCACTCCGGCGAGAGTCGGTCATGCTCCAGGCCATCAGAAGGCTGAGTGCAAAGAAGATGGTGGCGAAAATCGCCGTCAGCCGCGACAGCACATTCGTCTGGCCGCGTACCGAGAACAGTGCGTCGGTCCGGCCCATGCCAAGGCCGCCGCCTTCACTGCGCTGGAGCAGGATAACGACGATCATTGCGACTGTTACGCCGACAAATATGATCAGCAACACCAGTCGCCAATCTTGCAAAAAGCCTCGTACCGCGTCCATTATTGTCCAGGGCTAGATAAGGATGTCCGCCAAGCGGGCGCTTCTAGCCCCTTTAGGCGGCCTTGGCGATAGCCAAAAATTCATCGGCCTTCAGGCTGGCGCCGCCGACCAGGGCACCGTCTACGTCCCCTGCGGCCAACAGTTCACCGGCGTTGTTGCCCTTCACGGACCCACCATAGAGCAACCGGAGCGACGTGGCGTCGGGCACCAGTGTTGTCATGATCTGCCGAACAAAGGCATGCGTTGCAGAGACTTCCGCCAACGTAGGCGTCTTGCCTGTGCCGATTGCCCAGATCGGCTCGTAAGCGACCACAAGCTTCGCCGCCGTCGCCTCACCGGGCACACAATTCCTCAACTGTCCCTCCAGGACCGCGAGCGTCCGGCCTGCCTCGCGCTCGGCCAGGGTTTCGCCGATGCAGAGGATCGGCAGCAAATCTGCCCGCCACGCGGCTTCAACCTTGGCAAGCACCATGGCGTTGCTTTCGCCACAGTCTGCACGCCGCTCGGAATGGCCGACAATCACATGACTCGCCCCGGCATCTCGCAGCATCTCGGCCGATATATCGCCGGTATGAGCGCCGCTGGCGCTGGCGTGGCAATTCTGGCCACCAACTAGGGCCCCACTCCCTCTTATCGCTTCTGCAACAGCGAGAGTTAGAGTCGCCGGCGGACAGATCAATATCTCGCGGTCGCTCCATCCGGCCGATTTCACACCGTCGGCAACGCCTTTGGCCAAAGCCAAGGAGTCGCCGCGCAGTCCGTTCATCTTCCAGTTTCCGGCAATTAGCGGGCGTCTCGAACGTGGCATGCGGTTCCTCGCGATTCGTATTGTGGCGTGTCTACCGGCACCAGTGTTAACGGTCAAAGTCCCGTTAGTTGCCTGCCAATGAGGCCGGTGGTAGGCATGGCGCCCCGTCAAGAAAACCCCGCCGGCTCCGTGAATCAATTCCGCAAATTCGCTCGTTTTATCGTCCTGTTTCTGCTCTTCGGCGCGCTGATCGTCAGCTTCGCATTCTGGGGCATCGGCGACATGCTCCGAACCGACGGGCGCAGTAGCGAAGTGGCCCACGTCGGCGGCACTCGTATTCCCCTTTACGGTTGGGTCGGCGGCACGCCGGTTTCGGTCACTGAAGTCCGGGACCAGTTCAACCGCCAGCTCGAAGCAATCCAGCGCCAAACCGGACAGCGTCCGGAGCCGGAACAGGCTTTGCGTTTCGGACTTCACATTCGGGCCCTTGAAGAAGTGATCCAGCGCGCGGTGCTCGATCACGCCATCGAGCAATTCGGCCTGACGGTCAGCGATGCCGAGATCCAGGCCGCCATTGCCCGAAATCCCGCTTTCCAAGGCACTGGCGGATCGTTCGACCCCCTGCTGTTCCGGAGCCGCCTGCAGCAGGCGCGCATCGGCGAGGCGCAGTTCGTTTCCGATACGCGTCGTGAGATCGCCGCCGGCCAGCTTTTCGCCGTGGTGCGCAGCGACGGCCTCTCGCCCACATCAATGCGTGATGACATCTTCCGCGCCGAGAGCGAAAGGCGCGTCGCCGAGACAATCTATGTTCCCGACTCCATCGTCGTCGACGTGCCCAAGCCCACGGCCGAGCAACTTGGCGGCTACTTCGAAGCCAATAAGGCCAAGTTCCAGATTCCCGAGTACCGTGCCTTCTCGTACGTCATGCTTACGGTCGACGACATCCTGCCGCAGGTTTCGGTGTCACCCGAGCAAGTGAAGCAGGAATACACGGCTCGAGCCGCCGAGTTCGGCACGCCGGAGAAGCGCGACGTCGATCAGGCCATGGTCGACAGCGAATCCAAGGCCAGGGCCATCATCGCCGCTGCGAGCGGCGGAAAATCGCTCGAGGATGCCACCAAGGAGGTCATGGGCAGCGCCGATGGCGTCATAAAGCTCGGCCCGGTCACCAAGAAGGAGCTTCCGCCGGGGCCGCTGGCCGATGGCATCTTCGATCTTGGTAGCGGAATCGCGCCGGCGCCGATCCAGTCGCCACTCGGCTGGCATATTATACGTATCAACAGCATCGAGCCTGGCACAGCGGTGTCGTTCGATGACGTCAAGGAGAAGCTCGAGACGGAGATGAGGGCGCAGCAGGCGCCGGATCTCCTGATCAGGCTGGTGACCGATTTCGAGCGCGTACTGGGCAAGACCCAGTCGATGAAGGCCGCCGCCGAGGACCTCGGCGTCAAGATCAAGACCTACGAGAACGTCGATGCCCGCGGCGTCGATCCTGCAGGCAAGCAGGTCGTCATCGGCCCGGCGGCGGCCGAACTGGTCCAGGCAGCCTTTGCGACACGTGAAAGTGCCGAGAGCGAACTCCTCGAGACCCAGCGCGGCGAATACTTCATCGTGCGGACGGACCGCATTACGCCTGCCCGCATCCCTACACTTGCCGAGGTCGAGCCCAAGGTCGTCGAGGCATGGCAAAGTGAAGAGAGGCGCAAGCTTGCCGACGCCAAGGTTAAGGCGGAGGTCGACAAGGCCGAAGCAGGCACCAACTTGGCCACCATCGCCAAGGATCTCGGACTCGAGCTTCGCACCGCCAAGCCGGTGACCCGCTTCGAAGCCGACGCCGGCAATTACCTCAGTCAGCCGGTTGTCTTGGAGCTCTTCAAACTGGCGCCCGGCAAAACTCAGTCGGTACGCACTGCGGAGGGTAACGTCATCGTTCGCCTGCAACAGATTGAGCCGCCCGACCTTGCCAAGGAGAAGGAAGCACTCGATCGCTTCGGCAAGCAGCTCGACACCATGATGGCCAATGACCTGATCCTGGAACTCATCGCCGCGTTGCGCATCAAGTATGGTGTAACGGTCGACGAAGCCGCTTTCGCGGCCGCGTTCCGCCCCCAACAGCAGCAGTAGCAGTACCGTGTCGCTCTCGCCCGATTTCGACGCCTTCGCGGCGTGCTACAATTTCGGTAGGCCCCAGGTAGTTTCGACCAAACAGGTTGCTGATCTCGACACGCCGGTGTCGGCCTACCTCAAACTCGCCGACGGCCGGGCCAACTCCTTCCTGCTGGAATCGGTCGAGGGCGGCTCGGTGCGGGGCCGCTATTCCATCATCGGCTTCAAGCCGGACGTGATCTGGCGCTGTCGCAAGGGCCAAGCCGAAATCAACCGTCGCGCGCAGACAAATGCCCAAGCCTTCGAAACCCTGGACGGCCGACCGCTCGAGACGTTGCGTCACCTGATTCGCGAATGCCAGATGGAATTACCCGCCGGGCTGCCTCCCATGGCATCGGGCCTGTTTGGCTTCCTGGGTTACGACATGGTCCGCGACATGGAGCGTCTGCCGGATGAAAACCCGGACCCGATCGACCTGCCTGACGCCATAATGGTCCGACCGACCCTGATCTGCATTTTCGATCGGCTCGAAGACAACGTGACCCTCGTCACGCCGGCGTGGCCGCAGCCCGGCGTCAGTGCCCGCGTAGCCTACGAAGCCGCGCAAGAGCGGCTGACCAACGCGATGTCGGATTTCGAACGCGCGCTTCCCCCCCGCGGAGATGACGCCGCCGCCCTCGACGCCCTGCCCGAGCCGCAGGCCAATATGTCGAAGGACGACTTCAAGAGGATGGTCGAGACCTGCAAGGAGTACATCCGCGCCGGCGATGCCTTCCAGATCGTGCCGTCGCAGCGTTTCTCGCTGCCCTTCAGACTGCCACCGCTGTCGCTTTACCGGTCGCTGCGCCGCATCAACCCCTCACCGTTCCTGATATTCTTCGACTATGGCGACTTCCAGATCGTGGGCTCCTCCCCCGAGATCCTGGTCCGCCTGCGCGACAACATCGTCACAATCCGGCCGCTCGCCGGCACGATCCGGCGCGGCGCCACGCCCGAAGAGGACAGACAACTCGCCGACAAGCTGCTGGCCGACCCCAAGGAACACGCCGAGCATCTGATGCTGCTCGACCTCGCACGCAACGACGTCGGCCGGGTCGCCAAGATCGGCTCGGTCCGGGTGGTCGAGCAGTTCACCATCGAGAAGTACAGCCGCCTCCAGCACATCAGCAGCCACGTCGAGGGTACGATCGAGGACGGCCTCGACGCCATCGACGCGCTGAAGGCCGGATTCCCGGCCGGCACGCTGTCCGGCGCCCCCAAGGTACGGGCGATGGAGATCATCGACGAGGTCGAGCCGGTGCGGCGTGGCATCTACGCAGGCTGCGCCGGCTATTTCGCGGCCAACGGCTCGATGGACACCTGCATCCTGCTGCGCACGGCGCTGGTGAAAGACGACGTGATGTACGTCCAGGCGGGCGTCGGCGTCGTCGCCGACTCCGACCTTGAGGCAGAGTTCCAGGAGAGCGTGCTCAAGGCGCGTGCCCTGGTCGACGCGGCGGAAGAAGCTGTGCGTTTCGCCAGCGCCGGCCAGTGGAGCGCGGGTAACACCCGCCGTTAGCGCTTACGGCAACGCATCCGGAGAGAAGCCGGCGGGTGGCGTGAAGCGGGTCCGGAAGGTCCTCGACCAGGCCGCGTTGGCGACTTTCTGCGCATCGCGCAGGATCGACTCCTCGTCCATCGTCAGCACGACGCCATCCTTCATCAGCCACTTGCCGTCGACCATCACCGACTGCACGTCGCGCGCCTGTCCGTTGTGGACGAAGTCGGAAACGACGCGCAGCACGGGGATGAGGTGGGCACGCTGCAGGTCGATCACGATGAGGTCGGCCTTGTTGCCCGGCGCCAGCCAGCCGCCGTCGGGGACGCCGAGGGCGCGATAGCCGTTGCGCGACGCCCAGCGCAACGCCTGCTCGGGCGTCGGCTGGCGGCCATCGGCTCGCCGCACGCGCTCCATGAAGAGGCCGGTACGCACCACCTCGACCATATCCTCGGCCATGTTGTCGGATCCCATGCCGATATTGCAGCCGTATTTCTCGAGGTCGGTGACCCTAGGGCTTAGACCGCGGCGCGCGGCGATCGCCGAATTGAACGAGACGTTGACCCGCGCTTCGCCCAGAATCTTTTCCTCGGCCGGCTCCATGCATCGACAATGGGCACAGATCACCCGATCGTTCAGGAAGCCGAGATCGGCGAGATATTCGGTCGGCAGGCGGTTGCGGTGGGCGCGCACGGCGGCGACCTCACCCCATATCTGGTTGAGATGGATGGTGATTCGCGTGTCGAGCTGCTTCTGTAGCGCACTCAGATCCTGAAGCAGCTCGGGCGAGCACATGTCAGGCGCCCAAGCCGAAATGGCAATGCGCATGCGACCGTCTGCCTTGCCGTTCCAGTCGCGGTGGTTTCGCTCGATGTTCCTGATGTGACTTTGACCAAGCGCGCGATCGAGTTGGTAAGGTGCCGGATCGCCGATCGAGGTGCCGACGCGATCGTAGGCGCGCTCGGCCAGCAGAAAACGCATGCCCGTGTCGGCCAGAGCGCCGGCGTAATGGTCGACATCGTTCGAGTCCTCCAGCACATGCGTCGTGCCGCTGCGCAGTGCCTCCAGCGCACCGAGAAGCGCCATGGTGCGCCGTTCCTCGGGCTTCATGTCGGGCAGCGGGATCGGCGACAGGCCGCCGGAGAACGGCGGCTTGTGGGGCGGCGAGAGGTCCTCGAATACGCCGCGCGCCAGGGTCATGGTGAAATGCGTATGGATGTTGGCGAAGCCCGGCATGACCAGCTTGCCCGAGCCGTCGATCCGCTCGGCCGCAGGATAGCGCGCCAGCAGATCGGCGCTCGGCCCGATTTCGGCGATGCGGTCGCCGTCGATGGCAATGGCGGCGTTGTAGTGCACGGCATCGTCATCGTCGACGGTGACGATCGCGGCATTATGGATGACGGTAGTCAACGCTTCCTCCATTCGGCGGTTGTTTGACAGGAATCCCGCCTATTTCTGTTTCTTCACATTCCAGAACATCGGCACAGGCGCCTGGAGATGGCCTGAAAGCGTATTACGGATCGCAGACGGCGTATTGTACTGACCAAGCTGCACGTGCGTCGGAAATTCCGAGGCGCGTACCTGGACCGCGGTCGCCAATTCCTTGCGCTTGGCGTCGGTTCCCGCCTTGGCGTACTCGCCGCGCAGCTTCTCGATCGTGGCATCGCACGGCCAGCCCACATTCGCCTTCTCGCAATTGGCAGCGAGATAAGACGTCATGACCGGATCGAGAATATCGGCGGAGACCCAGGTGGTGATGAAGCCATGCCACCCACCCTTGTCCGGCGCTTCCTTGCGCGTGCGCCGCGAAAGCACGGTCTGCCAGTCCATCGCCTGCATGTCGACGACGAAGCCTCCACGTTCAAGTAGCGACTTCACAACCGGCGTCAGCCTGCCCGTCTGGGTGTCGGTGGCATAGAGTAGCACGACAGGCGTGCCGTCGTAGCCCTCCTCCTTCAGGATCGCCTTCGATTTGGCAAAATCGGACTCGAGTTTATCCTCGTAGCCTGCGGTGGTTGCCAGAGACGTGCCGCAGACGAACAGTGCCTTGCACTCCGTGTAGTATTCCGGGCTGCCGAACCCCGCCACAAGGAGATCCTTCTGGTTGAGCGCATAGAGAACGGCCTGGCGGATCTTCGGGTTGTCGAAGGGCTTGTGCAGGGTGTTGAAGCGGAAATTGAGCTGCACGCCGAGCGGGTTGAGGTTGCTCAGTTTGACGTTCTTGTCCTTCTCGAGCAGCGGCAGAAGATCGATCTGAGGCTGGTCGATGTAGTCGATCTCGCCATTGAGCAGGGCGTTCACTGCGGTCTGGGCATCGGTGATGTTGAGCCATTCGACGCGATCCACGTACACTACCTTGCCACCGCTGAGGCCGGAGGCCGGCTCGCTGCGCGGCTTGTAGTCCTTGAACTTGTCGTAGACCGTCATTTCGCCCGGCCGCCACAGGTCTTTGCGGAAGACGAAGGGGCCCGAGCCGGTAGAATCGGTAATCTGCACATTGCTCGGCGTATCGGCGACGCGCTTGGGCATGATGAACGGCACATATGATGACGGCTTGCCGAGCGTCTCGAGGACGAGGCCGTAGGGCTCCTTGAGCGTCAGCACGAAGGTCTTGTCGTTGACCGCCTCCAGCGACTTCACAAAGCTGAACAGCTTCTGGGCCATGCCGTCCTTGGTTGCCCATCGTTGCAGCGAGGCAATGCAATCTGCGGAGGTTACGGGCGCGCCATCGTGGAACTTGAGCCCGTCACGCAGAGTGAAGTTGTAGACGAGCTTGTCGTCGCTCACCTTCCAGCCTTCGAGCATCTGCGGCCGGACGACAAGGTTTTCGTCCATGGCCAACAGGGTGTCGTAGACCATGTAGCCGTAGTTGCGGATGTTGTAGGCCGAGGTCCAGATCGGGTCGATAATCTTGATGTCGGCATGCATGACCGCGCGCAGCGTCTGCGCTTGGGCGGAAAACGAAAGCAGCGCCGCTGTCGTGGCGCCGAGAAACCAGTTCATCGCTCGCATGATCACCTCCCTGCTCATCCAATTGCGCCCCGTGTGCAACGCAATCGGCATGCCATTTCGCCCAATGGCTCGGAGGGGCCCGCGTCGCGGCCGGACATGCTAACCTCCCGGCAGGGAGGAAAACTCATGTCCGATTGGCAAAACCGCTATCAGCGCCTGCTATTCGATCGCCCGCATCCCAAGGTGCTGAGGGTGACGATGAATCGCCCGGAGAAATACAACGCCACGGACGCGATCATGCATCGCGAACTGGTCGATGTGTGGCGCGATATCGACGGCGACGACACGGTTAATTGCGTCATCATCCAGGGCGCCGGCGGGAAGGTGTTTTCGGCCGGCGGCGACTTCGACATCATCGAAAAGAACATCAAGGACTACAACGCGCTGCTGCGTACCTGGAAGGAGGCGCGCGACATCGTCTACAACGTCATCAACTGCTCCAAGCCGATCGTCAGCACCATGCGCGGGCCGGCGGTCGGCGCGGGCCTCGTTGCCGGCATGCTGGCCGATGTCTCGATCGCCTCGAAGAAGGCCAAGATCATCGATGGCCATACGCGTCTCGGTGTCGCCGCTGGCGATCACGCCTGCATCGTCTGGCCGCTACTCTGCGGCATGGCCAAGGCCAAATATTATCTGCTGCTTTGCGAAGCCATCGATGGCGAGGAAGCCGAGCGCATCGGCCTGGTCTCGCTCTGCGTCGAGGACGACCAGCTCGAGGCAAAGGGTCTCGAAGTCGCCACCAAGCTCGCCGAGGGCGCGCAGACTTCGATCCGCTTCACCAAGTACGCGCTCAACAACTGGCTGCGTATGATGGGGCCGACCTTCGATACCTCACTCGGCCTGGAAATGCTGGGCTTCCTTGGCCCCGAGGTGAAGGAAGGGCTTGCCTCACATCTCGAAAGGCGCAAGCCCAAGTTCGACCCCTACTCGCCCCTCTGAGGAACAGGCCATGCGCGGACTGGACGGAAAGAACGTCATCGTTACGGGTGGCGCCGGTGCCATCGGCAGCGCGATCTGCCGTCGCTTCGCCGGCTACGGCGCGCGGGTCGGCGTGTTCGACAAGAACCTCGATGGCGCCAGGAAGGTCGCCGCCGAGATCAACGGCTTTGCGTCGGGCGTCGACATCGCCGATTACGAGGCTGTCGGCAAGGCGATCGCTGCGTTCGAGGCCGACGCCGGCCCCACAGACATTCTGGTGAACAACGCCGGCTGGGACCGCTTCGTCAATTTCGTCGACACCACGCCCGACCTCTGGGACCAGCTCATCGCCATCAACCTGCGCGGCCCGCTCAACATGAGCCATTTCGTGCTGAAAACCATGGTGACGCGCGGCAGCGGCCGCATCGTCAACATCGCCTCCGACGCCGGACGAGTCGGGTCCTCCCAGGAAGCGGTCTATTCGGCCTGCAAGGGCGGCATCATCGCCTTCACCAAGACGGTGGCGCGCGAGGTCGCCCGCAAGGGCATCACGCTGAACACCGTCTGCCCCGGCCCGACCGACACGCCGCTGCTGGCGGCCGTCGCCGGCGACGACGAACGCGGCCAGAAGGTGCGTGCCGCCCTGGTCGGCGCCATCCCGATGAAGCGGGTCGGCCAGCCCGAGGACATTCCCGGTGCCGTCTGCTTTCTCGCCAGCGACGACGCCGCCTTCATCACCGGCCAGACGATCAGCGTCTCCGGCGGCTTGACCATGCACGGCTAGCCGGTCGAGGGTGCCACCCATGGAAACTCCCGGTCCCGGCGGCAGCCGGCGCATGTCGCGCGGCGTCAAGCTCGCGCTGATGGGCGTCGCCGGCGCCGCGGTCCTCTATTCCTGTGCCCCGGCCATTGGCGGCGCCGGAGGTGGCCTGGGCGCGCTGCCCTACCTCTGGTTCCTCGCCAACCCGTTCTTCCGCGGGCCCGCGGCCACCTCCGCACCGGTAACGCCGGGTTCGGCCGCCACCTCGCCCGGTACGACCAAGCCCGATGCGGCCAAGGCAACGCCCGCCCAGAGCCAGCGTGGCGGTTTCGGCAGCAGCGGCACGCAGGGCGGCTCCACCGGGTCGAGTTGAACGATGCACCGTGAGTTGATGACGCCACGCCCGGGATGGCAGCACAAGCTCGAGGAGCTGGGCTTCGATTACTACACGCTGGACGGCAAGGCCTACTGGACCGAGCAGGCCTGCTATGCCTTCACCTCGGACGAGGTCGACGAACTCGATGCCGCGACCGGGGAACTGCATGGCCTGTGCCTCAAGGCGGTGGAGCACGTGATCGACAACCAGCTGTGGGAGCGCATGCGTATTCCGCCAGCCTGGGGCGAATACATCGAACAGGTGTGGCGTCGCGGCGATCCCACCCTGGTCGGCCGCTTCGACCTCGCCTATGACGGCAAGACCCCGCCCAAGCTGCTGGAATACAACGCCGACACCCCGACCGCGCTCTACGAGGCTGCCGTCGTGCAATGGCATTGGCTGAAGGATGTGAAGCCCGATGCCGACCAGTTCAATTCGATCCACGAGAAGCTGATCGAGGCCTGGCGCGGCATCCTGCGCCGCCTGCCACCCGAGGCGATGGTGCATTTCGCCCGCTTCGAGGACCATCCCGAGGATCTCGCGACGTCTGAGTACCTGCGCGACACCGCCCTGCAGGCGGGCCTCGCCGGCAAGCCCATTGCGGTGCCGCAGATCGGCTGGAACGGGCGCCGCTTCACCGACACCGACGAGATGCCGATCCAGGTCCTGAACAAGCTCTACCCCTGGGAATGGATGATGCACGAGGCGTTCGGCGCCCATGTCCTCGGCGACACGACCGCCTTCATCGAGCCCGCCTGGAAAATCCTGCTCTCCAACAAGATGCTGCTGCCGCTGCTGTGGGAGGGCTTCCCCGGCCACCCCAACCTGCTGCCGGCGTTCGATACCGAGCACGCCGATCTCGGCGGCGCCTTCGCCAAGAAACCGATCTTCGGCCGCGAGGGCCACAACGTCACCATTGTCGGCCCGGGGGTCTTCGACACCGCGGGCGGCGAATACGGCGGCGAGGGCTTCATCTGGCAGGCCTACTGTCCCCTGCCCGCCTTCGACGGCAACCGTGCCCTGGTCGGCTCCTGGGTGATCGAAGGTACTGCGGCCGGCATCGGCATGCGCGAGGACGAGCGCCGCATCACCCACAACAACAGCCGCTTCGTGCCGCACTATTTCGAACCGGGAAGCAACGCATGAGCGAACTCTGGATCCAGCCGAGCGGCGGCGCGCTGGCCGCCGATGTCCACGGCATCGACCTGTCGCAATCATTAGGCGACGCCGCCTTCGAGCGCATTGCCGAGGCCTGGAACGAGCATCTCGTCCTGCGCTTCTCCGGCCAGAGGCTCGACGATCCGGCCCTGATGAGGTTCAGCGCCCGCTTCGGCGAGCTCGACCGCGTGCCGATCGCGGCAGCCGGCCTCGACCGCGCCAACTCCGGTGTCGTCCCGGAAGCGGCCGAGTGGGTCGCCGTGATCGCCAGCGTCAAGAAGGACGGCAAGGCGGTCGGCAGTCTCGGCAGCTACGAGCTCGTCTGGCACACCGACATGTCCTACAACCCGCTGCCGCCGCGCGCCTCGCTGCTCTATGCGCTGGAAGTGCCGCCGGCCGGGGGTAACACCGGTTACCTCAACATGTATGCCGCCTATGAAACCCTGCCGGACGAGCTGAAGCGCGCGGTTGAGGGCAAGAGCTGCATCCACGATTCCAGCCGCAACTCGGCCGGCGAATTGCGCAAGGGCTTCCAGACGACGCTCGACCCGCGCCGGACGCCGGGCGCGGTGCATCCGCTGGTCCGGCTCCATCCCGTGACGAAGCGCAAGGCGCTGTTCCTCGGCCGCCGCCCCGGTGCCTACATCCATGGACTAAGTGTCGAGGACAGCGAAACTCTCCTCGACGCCGTATGGGGGCACGCCACTCAGGAGCGCTTCGCCTGGTACCAGAAGTGGCGCGCCGGCGACCTGGTGCTGTGGGACAACCGCTGCGTCATGCACCGCCGAGATGCGTTCGATGAAAGTCTGCGACGGCTGATGCATCGAACCCAGATTGTCGGAGAACCGGTGCTGGCCGGCGGGACCTGAGCGCTCGGCGGCTCCATCCTCGGTCATCGAGACGATACCCGAGCGTTCATTTTCGATTCACTTGCGGCGTCGATGTGAATCCCTTCGCGCGATCAGGCGGTTTTGGCTTGATTTCCGATCCGGCAGCTAACTCTAAATGGACCTGTCGATCCCGGGAGAACCCCGCCTTGTCCTTTCTGCACTTCGTAGTCCCCGTCCTTCGCTTCATGTCGGCCTTGTCCGTGGCCTGCGTCACGATTGTTGGCGCCGCCTTTCCTGTAACGACCTTGCGGGCGGCAACCCGTAACCCCGATGGGTTAATTCATCCCCGGCATCCTGACGGCCGAGTGGCGTCGCTCGGGCATCGGGTCCTCGAAGGAGCGCGGGTATCTGTTTGCCTGGGCGGAAACCTTGTTGAGTTTCTCAAGGGCTCCAGCTGGCAGGCGCCAGCCGCCCGCCTTCAGCGTCAGGCGGAGCTGTTCGACGTTGCGGGCGCCGACAATGGCCGAGGTCATGAAGGGCTGGTCCATCACCCAGCGCAACGCCACCTCGGCTGGCGACCTGGCCAGCTCCTTCGCGACATCGAGCAGAGTCTGCAGGATCTCGCCGTGGTTGGCGGCGAAGAACCTGCTCTGGAAGCCCCAGCCCTCGGCCGAACGCGTGCCCTGCACCTTCAGGCTGCCCGGCGTGTACTTGCCGGCGAGATAGCCCGACGCCATGGGCGACCAGGCCACGCATCCCAGCCCCTTGAGTTGCAGCGCCGGCACGATCTCCTCGTCGATGTCGCGCACCACGAGGCTGTACTGCGGCTGATAGCAGGCGAAGCGCTCCCAGCCCCTGGTGTCGCTGATCCACAGCGCTTCCATCAGGCGCCA